>JAJDCM010000211.1 GCA_029260825.1 Planctomycetota bacterium
CGTCAAGGGCGAGTCATTTCGGCTCAGATCAAGGAGCCGGAATGGACTCGAATTTGTTGATTCTTGTGCTTTTCGGCGACGCAGAGCTGGGTCGAAAGGGCTGTCCTCGGCGGAATCTGACTTTGTCAACGGGCTGCTAGGTCATCTTGTAGCCCGGCCCTCCGCCACCCTCCGGCACAACCCAGTTGATGACCTGGTAGGGGTCGATGATGTCGCAGGTCTTGCAGTGAACACAGTTACTGAAGTTAAGAAGGAGTTTCTCTCCCCCTCGCTCTTCATCCGGCACCATCTCGTAGACGTTCGCAGGACAGTAGAACTGGCACGGATTTCCGTACTCCTCGGCACATTTCGTCCGACAGATGTCCGTATCCACGACCCTCAAATGGGGCTGCTGATCTTCATCGTGGATCGTTGAGGAGTGGTACACGTCGGTCAATTTATCGAAGGTCTTTTCCTTGTGTCCCGACAGGAACGATTTTTGGTCGGCAAGAACCTTCTTGCGATCCTGACCGGATGAACCGTAGTACTCGGTCAATTTCTGCATGCGCTCGGGAGCCGTCTCGGCTTCGACATAATTCTTCAGCCCCCAGCTCTTGCCTCCGGTGAGAAACTGCAACCCGGCATTGGCGAGTGCGGAGACCCTGCCTCCGCCCCAGGCCTGATGGAAATTGCGAACTTTCCAGAGCTGATCCTTGGCCCAGCTTTCCTCAAATTTCCTGTCGTAGGAGCCGAGAGTGGCCGCCGAACAGTCATCCTTTAGCAACGCCTCGAAGATTGACTCTGCCGCCATCATCCCTGACTTGATGGCCAGATGAATGCCCTTCAAGCGCATGGAATCGACGAATCCGGCCGTGTCTCCGATCAGAACACAACCGTCGGCGCTCAGCTGAGGCATGGAAAAATAGCCGCCCTCCGGAATCGATTTCGCTCCGTAGCTGACGATCTCTCCTCCCGAGAGAATCTCGGCAATCTTCGGTTGCACTTTATACTCTTGAAAAAGTTGATGGGGATTGGTGTAGGGGTTCTTCGAATCCAATCCGACCACCAGACCGACGGAAACAAGGTCGTCCTCCATGAAATAGACCCACCCCCCTCCAAACGTATCCCCATCCAGAGGATGCCCCAGGGTGTGAATCACCTCGCCGGTTCTCCTGGATGCCCCGGGAATCTTCCAGACCTCTTTGACTCCAAGAGCAAAGACCTGGGAGTTCCTCCCCTCCTTGATCTTTTCCTCGAGAACCAATTGCTTGGCCAGGTTCCCCCGGACTCCTTCCCCAAGAACGGTAACCCGAGCCGTAATGTCCATTCCCGGCTCAAAAGTCGCCTTCTTTTCTCCGTTCTTATCGATTCCCATGTCACGAGTCTGGACACCTCGTACCCGACCTTCTTCGTCATAGAGCATGCGAGCTCCGGCAAAGCCGGGATAGACCTCAACTCCTTTTCCCTCGGCCTTTTCACCAAGCCACCGGGCCAGCTGCTGGATCGAGACGATCCAGTTATCATGATTATTCAGGGGTGGCGGAGTAAACGGAGCCTTGACCCAGCTCTTCTTGGTGAGCCAGACGACGGAATCCTCGGTGACCTTCGTGTGAGGGAGGTCGCTTGTTTCCTGCTCCCACCCATCGCCGAACAACTCACGAATGCCACGGGGATTCATGACCGCGCCGGAAAGGGAATGGGCTCCGAGTTCCGATGCCTTCTCGATGACCAGAAGCGTTAAATCTTCGAGCTTCTTTTCGGCGCCCGACTCGTTATGGCGCTCGATGAGGTTCGACAGGTGAATCGCCCCGGAAAGGGAGGCTGGACCCGCGCCGACGAAAAGAACGTCGACCGGTAGCTCCTCTCGCGAAACCCCGTCTAGATTCAAACTCAGCTGATGCTTGACCTGAGAATCCATATCATCTCCCCGCGGCCGGTCTTCCGATGACCAAAAAGAGCAGGATGACCGCACACCTGGCAGCCTCCGCGCGTCAAAGCGAATCCTTCTACCACAGGATAGGCCGGGGACTCTACAGCGTTTCCGGACTGAGTGTTCAAATCGACGCGAAACCAGGTGCATCAGGGGACATGACGCCCCGGATATCCCTCTTCGCCGCCGGAATATCAGACCTTTGAATTCCCAGGGACACCAGGGGGCTGATACCATGGAGGGCGTGAAGTCGGGTCCCCTGCAAAGAGAAAAGGACGAACTCATCAATGTTTCACCCAGCGATTCACCCAGCCCTCCTCCTCAGATCCATTCTCTTCATCCTCCTGATCGCAAGCCCCGGGGTCGCCACCCCCGAGAATCCGCTCCCTTTCGGAAGTCTCCGGCCCGTCGTCATGTCCGAAACAGCCACCGAGGAACAAGCTCAAGGAACGACCCTCTCCGACGATGAGTTAAGAGATCTCATCCGCGAGTACGTGAGACGAGAAAATGCTCGGATCAAGGCCGAGACCTACGATCCAGGCCTTGTCCCGGAAGGAGCGGAGCTCTTCGATGAAAACTGTACGCTTTGCCACGAGGCGGGCCGGTCCACCGCCAGAAAACAAAGCCTATCCGAGTGGCGGCGAACCATCCGGCGCATGGCGGAAAAGCCCGCCTCCGGGATTCCAAAATCCGCCTTCGAACCGATTGCCGCCTACCTCACATCTCTTCATGCTCCCGAGCCAAAAGAAACCGACGACCTCGAAATCTTTGAACCTGACCTTTCCGTGTCAGATTCGACGGATGACATCTCGCCCTTTGATTTTCATGCCACGTTCGCTCCCGTGTACCGGGTAAGCGCTCGAGATGATGTGGTGGAAAACGAAGGCTTCAACCCTGACTTCTGGGTGGGGGTTGACTGGCGAACCGAGAGCCCCTTGAGCGCTCGCGCGTCGGCGTGCATAACATGCCATCGATCCAGCGAACCGGAAGGCAGCAGGATTGAACTGGCCGAAGGAGTTCTTCGGTTCGACGTCGCCCAGGCCCTTTCGTTTTCCGGGTCGGGAATCCAGTTCGATGTAGAAGCCGGGAGGTTTTCCGTGCCCTTTGGCTCTCTCGCCGCACGCAACTACCCTCAAACGGCTCGCACAGTGACCCAATCTCTGCTCTTCACCATGGGCCAGACCGTTCACCGAGACGACCTGGGCCCCGCCCTCCTCCCCCTTCCCTACTTTGATGAAGGCCTTCTCCTGTCATCCACCCTGCCGGTGGGAGATGGGGTTGGCATCACTCTTGACGCCTACGTCGTCAACGGGCTCATCGGAACAACCGAGGTCAATTTCTTCCAATCAAGAGATTACTCGGACAACAACGGCGAACCGGCCATCGGTGGGCGCATCTCGATGACAAGCCCCTACGTTCAACTCGGCGCATCCGCCATGTCGGGAAGACTCAACGAAGACAGTCGCCAGGGCCCGACTCAGGGAAAAAGACTTGGCTATCAGATCTACGGCGCGGACGCGGTTCTTCGTTACCAGGACATCGTTCGTCTGCAGGTTGAATACGCCCATCGAGAAAGTGAACAAGCCACATTCCAGCAGAACGATCCCCGGGACGAAAGAGACGTCAGCGGTCTGAACCTCCTGGGGGAAGTCCGACTCCTTGAAGATCCACGGCTCTCACTCGTGACCCGGTGGGACACCCTGAAAAGAACCGGGGGCAGTGCACCGCAGACCAGCATCCTGAGCGATGCAAAATACACGGTAAGACGCTGGACCTGGGGATTTGGTTTCACCCTCCCCGGCGGAAGTCAGGTACTCATCAACCACGAGCACTGGTCATTGCCAGATGGTCTTTCGAACGTTGATGTGGTGGGACTCCGCTGGATTGCCACATTTTGACATCATCTGAAGCGAAGAGCGCGGGGCCTACCGAATCTGGACGATGACCCCGTTGGAAACACTGAACCCGGTAACGCTCTGGCTCTGACTGTCCTGGATGATTGCCTGGAACGTAATCGCACCACCGACTCCAATTCCCTTTTCTCGAGTCGCGAGAAGGGGAGCCGCGGAGACCTTCCGGTCCGATTCACCAAGGGCTCCTTGACGACCGATCGAGTTCAGAACAAGGGCAGGGGATCCACCGACAGGAGGTGTCGCATAGAGGGTGGAGCCCACATCCAGGGGCAACTGAGAGATGTTTGCACTTCTTGGAACACCACTAAACCCGTAGAGAACAAACAAGGCGCTTGCCTGAAGAGGAGGTGCATCCAGCTGCAGGGTCAGCGGCGTAGAGCGCTCAAGAAAAACCTCGCCATTTACATCCCCCGCCGAACCATTGAAGAACAGGACGTCGACCGGCGGCCCAACGAGCGCCCCGACGTTACCAGCGAGAGTATCGGCCAGAATCTGAGGTAAGGGCTCAACGATATCCAAAGTCTGGTTCGTGGAGACATTGTTGAAGAACTGCACCTGACCGGAAGGCCATCGGATCTCCAGTTGATCCACGACCGTCGTGGCTCCAAAGCCAAAATGCTGGATCAGGGAATCCTGAGACAGGTAACTCTCTCCTGCTCGGACTTCCCGATGCTGGGCAAGAGCGCCGGTGGTCGCGATCAACCTGGCGCCAACGGCATCCCGATTCGATTCGGTCCCTTGCAATTCCACCTTCAGCCAGTTCCCGATCACGCTGTCGTTGCGCATGAGTCGATTGGATCCGTTGTCATTGACGATGAAGAGATCCAGATCACCGTCGTTGTCGAAGTCACCCACCGCTGATCCAAAACTGCGGTAGAGATCTTCGATACCCGACCCCACGGTTCCATCAAGAAAGTTGCCGGTACCATCGTTGAGGTACAGCCGGTCGGTGTCGTCCGAATCCATGGCCGCGACGTAGAGATCTAGATCTCCATCGTTGTCGGCATCGAAGAAGTTGGCACCCCAGCAGATCTCATCCATGCTCACCCCTACATCACTCGCCTTCTCGGTAAAGATCATGTTTCCGTGATTGTGGCCGAGCAGGTTCCCGGGAAGGCCCCCGGTTGGATTCGGAGTATTCGTCGTATAGAAATCAAAATATCCATCATTATTATAGTCTCCGACCGCGACCCCCATCAGCTCCCCGTAGAAATTCGCACCGGAAGAAACACTGATATCGGTGAAGGTCCCATCGCCTTCGTTTTGATAGAGAACGTTGGGATACCCGGTGTTGGCCGCCTTGTCGTTCGAACAGTAGAGATCAAGATCTCCGTCGTTGTCAAAGTCGGAGAATACGGGCTGAAAACCAAGACCTGGGTCATTCACGCCCAGGTCGGCGGCAATTTGAGTCCAACCGGTTTCAGTCCGCTGGAACAGGAAGTTCTTGTTGCCATGATTGGCAACGTACAGGTCGAGATCGCCGTCATTGTCGTAATCGGCAAGAGCAATGCCGTAGAGAACCTGGTCGGGAAATTCCCACACCCATTGCTCCTCCAAGACGAAACCCGTCGTCGTGTTTTCAAGCACCCGCACTCGCCCCTGGTGAGTCGAACAAAACATGTCGACGTCACCATCATCATCCATGTCAACGAAAACGACGGCCTTCGTCTCTTCAACACCTGAAACCGCAAACGGGATCACCTCTTGAGAAAAGCTCATTCCCGCACTGTTGTTCCGATAGAGATCGAAGCTGCAATTGCGGCCGCAAGACACGATGAGATCGAGATCCCCGTCGTTATCAACGTCAACCCACGATGCCCCTCCCCCGACGCTTGGCCCGCCGAAATAATCTTCGAGCCCATAATGGGCGGTCATGTCGGTGAAGAGAACTTGAGCAGAGGTACCGGAACTCAGGAAGGCAAATCCAGCAAGGAGGGAGATGAGAAAACCGATGAGACGATGCATGGACATGGGGACTCCTCGCACCTGCGCGATTCATGATCAACTGGCAGCGGTGCCACGCTCGAAAGCGACCAAGATCGCACTTTGAAAAAAGTTCTCGCACCCGGCTTCGCCCGGGCCCAGGCCTCCTTAAGTCCACCCCGCAGCACATCCTTTACTTGGCAGCGCCAGGGAACTCCGAGTGCCAGGGCATCTAATATAGACCCCCGGCCTCTCTGAATCAAGCCGGGAGGGGGCCGTTTCATCCTGAGGAGCCCCTCCTTGGCCCCCCTCATCGAAATCAACCCACAAGACCCGTTGTCCCCACCTCTCAACTTCATGAGTCAGGAGGCAGCGAAGCTACTGGATCACCAGAGAGATGCAATTCGTTACGCTGAAACCGACGGTATTCCCCGCCCCCTGATCCTCGATGATTGCTTGAAGCTTGAACGAACGTGCCATCTGAAACCCTCCGGGTCGCGCCAGCGTCCACGGCCCCATCGACGGCCCATTTCTTTGACGCGTTCCCCGGCAATCCATGGGAATTGTCCCGTCCGATCGAACACAAACTCTGGGCTGATTCGGAAGATCGAAGTCAAGCGGAGTGGGATTGACGGTGCAGCCGATCAGGACGTCGGCTCCGGTCACCTTGAGGGGCGTTGGATTGACCGGGCAGTTCAGCCAAACCCAAAGGACATAGCGAAAAGAAGCCGGTCCTGCCGGAGCCTGAGCCATGTCATATTGGACAGGCTCGAAGAGATTCAAGTTGACGACCCGCTGAGACCCGACACCGGATGATCCGTTGATGAAAAAGACATCCGTGATGCTCCCCACTCCCGAGTTCACCGACCCCGCAAAACAATCAGCCGTATAATCAATCGTCAATCTCGGACGATTGACCTCGGTGGGAGAGTCGTTGGATTCGAATCGTTTGGCACTCTGGAACGCCTCGGGTCCGGTCATGGCCCATCCATGATTCGTGGCCGGGTTGTCCAGCCAATCCTGAACATCCGCAACCATCTGGGAGGTGGAGCCCCAGGTATAAGGAACAAGCGCATTGCCCACGGGAATCGTCGCACTGACGGTCGGAGAAAAGTCACCTCCGGGGCTCGTCCAGGAACTCGTGTTGAAAAACGTGTGCACCCAGGTCGCATCACCCGTCGCCGCGCCCGTCCCCTGCCCTTCAGAACCGCCGGCGTCGGAGGCTCCCTCACCCCAATCTGCCAGAACCCGATGCAACTCGATGTCCTGATCAGCGGTACGAGTTCGAGAGAGATTGACCTGCAACGTGACACTATTGATGATCGCGCCCGGCGGAATGCAGGAGGCGACGTCGAAGGAGAGAAGAGCTCGTCGTGGCCCGGTCAACCTTGGTTTACCGACAAAGAAGTAACGACCAGATCCGTTGCCGATCGTACCACCAGCATCGTCATAGAGGGTGGCGTCGCGCTCCGGGTTCAGGACAACGGTTGCCCCGCTCCCGATTGAAGGAAACATTCCAACTGTCAGGAGCCCAAATGTGAGGAGTGAGGAACAGGCAAGAGAAAGAATCGGATGGAATTGGCGCTTCATCGCGGACCTCCGGGGCCAGTCATAGATTGCAAACAACAAAAGCTGCATTCCCACAGAGCCGGGGGCAATGGCCCCGTCATCCTAGTGGTGCGTCTCAAAAGTTCTGTACATAACTTTCGGACCATTGTCGCCGATATCTGCGTTGCTCCTTCGCAACGTGTTTTCTCCTAACATGCTTTGTCGTCGCGCCTTGATCTCGACAACACTGACCTCGAAACTCATGCACACAACTTCTGAGACGCACCACTAGCCCCAAAGATCCTTATTCGCAAGCTGCATCTGGAAGAGCGTTGTGCCCGTTGGGAGCGCCATTTCGGGGCACCCCACCGTCTTTTTCCAGCTCATCCAGAAAAGCTTTTAGCACCTCGTCTTGTATCTGACTCCGGGTATCGGCATTGATAGGATGGGCAATGTCGATGTGGAGGCGATCCTTGGAGGTCGCGTCGTCCAGATCTCGACCCGGGGGAAGACGATGTCCGCAATGATTGCAATACTTGGCTCGTAAATGGTTTGCGCTCTTACACTGACTACAGCGATCCGTGACCTTACGATTCGGCATGGCCACGAAATAAGAATCGCCGGTTTCGATGACCCGAAGATCACGAACGACAAACTCATCATCCAACGTAATACTGCAAAAAGCCCGCAGACGGTCGTTTGTTGCCCCAGCGAGAGTAACTCTGACTTCTGTAATTCTCACGCCACAAACTCCTTGAGTTGTAACCCATCTGGACATAAGAGATCGATCAAGCCGCACAATGCGAGAAGGGTCACAGCTCACCCCTGGCTAATGGTTTGGACACTAGCTCCTGATATTGAAAGTATTATGGGAATTTCACAGCCAACGCGTATGGGGTCTTCACCGGATTCCTCAGGAGCCGCGATCTAACCCATGAAGGAACTCCTCAAGCTGGTCACGGACCCCGAAAAATGCCCTTACTTGCACGACCGACCGGCCCGGTTGCAGTATCGTCTGGTGGTGGATATGAGCTCGAAGGAGTACAGCAACGAGCTTTCAAGCGGCTGGAGGCGGTTCGGATCGGCGATTTTTCGCCCCCGTTGCGATTCCTGTGAGGAATGCGTTCCCCTCCGCCTTCAATGTCGTGACTTTCGCCCCTCACGAGCTCAGCGGCGCGTCCTTCGCAAGAATCAAGATGTCCACACCGAGATCGGAGAACCGGGCCTCGATGATGAGAAGATGGAGCTTTATCATCGTCACCATGCTGAACGAGCCGCGAGCCGCGGCTGGCCTACATCCCAGACCAGCCCAAGCGAATATCTGGAGACGTTTGTCATCAACGCGGCTCCGACCCTGGAAATGCGATACCGACTCGATGGGAAATTGGTCGGAATTGGCTACGCCGGGGTGGCGTCAGACTCTCTCAATTCCATCTACTACTTCAGCGAACCTGACACCCGCACAAGAAGCCTGGGAACCTTCAACGTTCTTTCCCAGATTGAGGAAGTGATCCGCCAGGGAAAGCACATCCTTTACCTCGGCTACTACGTCAAGGATTGCCTCTCCATGAGCTACAAGGAGAGATTCCGTCCCCACGAGTTGCACATCAACGGGAAGTGGACCCCTGGGGAACCCACGACGGTTCAAGAAACAGGCGATAAAAACACGGACTGAGCACCCGCATCAGGGGGCCGGCGCAAGAAGGACCTGAATCGTGGTGAGAATCTCGCTGGCGGTATAGGCACGAGGTTGGGACGGGTTCCTGGCGAACTTCTCGGCAAAGGCTAAAAAGGGGGGAAGAAACCTCTCGATGGCATCTCGATTCTCTAGTTTCTTCGCCAGGCGAAGAAGGGGACCGTAGGATTCGATACCACTTCTTTTTGAATGAAACTCCTTGCCACTTCTTCCTTCATAGTAAAGGCGAAGAGGGTCAGACTGGTTCATGGCAAACTTCATCACCCCTTCCGCGACATCCCGTGCCTCCTTCACGACTCTCTCTGAAAGTGCCGCGGAATTCGAGAGCTGAATCACATCGTTGGGCGAAAAAGCGACCTGGCCCGATCCTGGCATCAGGGTCAGGATTTCCGGCTGAACAACATCGTAAATAAGACCGGATGCAGCCACCGCCTTCCGGATGAGGTCGGTTGACTTTTCCACCAGCTCTGCAACTTTTTCGTCGTTTGTTTCGTCCCGAATACGAGCCAGAAAATCCGGGTCATAGTCGATCAAAAAAGAATTCACCGAGAAGGCTCGGGTCTGAAAGTTGAAGTAGTTTCGAATGAACCAGATCCCCTGGTCGACGCCGGCGTGACGCCCATATCCGGCAATGATCTTCTTTACCCATTCCCGGTCAGACGGCTCGTCAAAGATCCGGCTTCCCCACCAAAGCCCCTCGGCAATCCTCAACGCTTCGGTCGTTCCCGATGCATCCAGAGGATCTCCTTCCTTGAAGCGCCAGGCGACAAAACCATCTGTATAGGGATCCGAGGGATCAGAGACGAGGAGGTGTGCCTGAACGAGGGATCGGAGTTTCTGATAGAGTTCTCGATCCTTCTCCTTCGCGGCGAAAAAGAGAAGTTGCCCCACATCCACCGCATAGACACAGCCGTTGGGTCGCTCGAGGTTTCCCGCATCAACCCAGCGGCGCACATCCTGGCCAACTCGATCCAACAGCGATTGGAGTCGTTCACGATCGGATGTCCGAGGCATCCAGGCGGAGGAAAAGAATGTCCAGAAGAGGCATACGGCAATCCCCAAACTCACGAGTCCAAAGACCCATTTCTTCATGGCTTTTCCCGGTTGACGTCCACGTTGTCGTCAATCGTTAGCCAATCTCGAGGTCGCAGAAAATCTTTGGAGAGCCGCTCCTCCTCCGATCCCGCAACCGGCGACCAGTCATAGATCCACCGCACAAGAGGAGGCATGGAGGCGAGAATCGATTCGATGCGCCCGCCGGCCTGAAGACCGTAGAGCGTTCCCCGGTCGTAGACCAGATTGAATTCCACATAGCGCCCCCGACGATAGAGCTGAAACTGTCGATGAGCATCGGAGTAGGGGTGGTTCTTTCGACGAGACAGGAGAGGCAAATACGCCGGTAGATAATGATCAGCGATGCTCTGCAAGAACTGGAAGCAACGTTCAAAGCCTCCCTCGTTCAGATCATCAAAGAAGAGTCCCCCGACTCCCCGTGCTTCCTTGCGATGCTTGATGACAAAATAGTCGTCGCACCATTTCTTGAACCGGGGATAGACATCATCCCCAAAAGGCGAGCAGGCAGTTCGAGCCGTCTCGTGCCAGTGACGGGCATCGTCTTCGAAACCGTAGTAGGGAGTCAGGTCAAAGCCACCGCCGAACCACCAGATAGGATCCTTATCTTCCCGGGAGGCCACAAAAAATCGCACGTTCATGTGGCTGGTCGGAGCGAAGGGGTTTCGCGGATGAGTGATGAGCGAGAGGGAAACCGCCTGAAAACTTCGACCGGCAAGTTCAGGACGGGTCTCGGTGGCTGCTTTGGGAAGACTCTCCCCTCGGGTGTGGGAGAAGTTGACCGCAGCCTTTTCAAGAACCGGGCCATCCTCAAGACAACGGGGGCGAGCTAGACCGCCCCTTTCCCCATCGAGCTCGAGACATTGGAAGCGCGCCTCTCCGTCCTCGGCCTCAAGACCGCGACAGATCTCGTCCTGTTTCTTCAGCAAATAGGACCTGACCCGGCTCACGCTCGGGATTTTTTCACCGTCCACCCTTCACCTTCCTTTCTACTGTTGCCCCGCCCACTTTTTCTCATCCTCTTCAAGATTCGCCCGGATCTCGTTCGACCGAGAGCAAGAGGAAGATCCCTCCCAGAATCAGAACTGCCGCAGGATAGAAGAACACACCCGGCACTTCCCCAAGAAGCACGAAAGCAAGAACGGTCGCTCCCAGTGGCTCTCCCAGCTGACTCAAGCTGACGATATGGGCCTTGACGTATCGCAGCGTCCAGTTGAGGAGCGAATGTCCGATCAGCGTGGGGATGGCGGCAAGAAGAAAGAAGTAAAGGTACGTCTCGCGCGTGAAGCCGGTGAGAGGAAGACTGCGGGCAAAACAATAGGAAAGGATGGTCAGGGTTGCCGCGCCATAGACCACGAACATGTAGGGAAAGAGTGAGAGACTCTTCCTGAGTACACGCCCGGTCAAAAAGTAGAAGGCCGCAAGCACGCCACCAAGAACCGCGAGCAAATCCCCCAGGAAATGACTCTTTGAAACATCAAAATCACCGATACCGACCAGGCATGCTCCGACAAGAGACACCCCGATGGCAAGAATGGCCTTCCACGACACCCGATCTCGGGTCACCTTTCCCGACAACAACGCAACCACCAGAGGATGGATCGAAACCAGAACCACCGAGCTTGCGACGGAAGTGAATTTCAAAGAGCTGAACCAGGTCACATAATGGGCGCCAAGGAAGACTCCCGCGAGCAAAGAGATCAACAATGTTCGGGGTCGAAAATCTCCAAAATACGGCCGAGGACCCAGAAGAACGAACGGCAGGACCAATCCTGAGGTCAGCGCCATTCGATACAGGGCGGTTACCGCTGGGGGCGAGGCGCATTCTTTGGCGAGAATCGCTGCTGTAGAAGTCGATAGAACGGCGATGCCGATGGCGACGAAATGTCGAGGTCTTTGAGCCGAATGAGCGATGATTTCATCTCTTCCTGACTTTGACTTGTGCGCTCCAGTTGCCCCGGCTCGTTCCGGGCGGAGATGCAAGTCCATTGAGTTTCTACCATGGAGGTTTGTCGTGTTGGACGAAAAGCACCTTCCTCGAGTCGTCTTGATGCGCCCGGGCAACCCGGCCAATATCGGCTTCGTGGCCCGGGCTCTCTCCAATTTCGGTGTCGAGGATTGGGTCGCGGTAGCCCCCCCGGAGCTTCGGGGATCGGAAGCTGAAAAAACCGGAGCCCCGGCCCGAGAAACTCTCGACACGCTGAGAACCGTCGCCAGCTTGCCTGAAGCCCTCAAGGAATGTACCCACGTCCTGGGTTTCACCGCTCGAAGTGGCAAGCACCGCCGGAGCCTTTCTGTCACCGAGCTATCCACGCTGCAACGGAAGCTTGGCCCCGAGGCGCGCCCCGCCCTTCTTTTTGGCCGAGAGGATCGAGGTCTCGAGGCGGACGAAACCGCCCTTTGCACCGATCTGATCACCATTCCAACCAGAGGCCTGGCATCTCTCAACCTCTCCCACGCGGTCACCGTGGCGCTCTATGAGTGGTTTCGCGACGAGGATTCAACGGGCAACGAATTCCCGGAGAAAGTGCGGTGGTCGAAACTGGAGGAAAAGACTCGGCTTCGAGGAAAAATCGAAGCAGCTCTGGAGAAATCCGGGTATCCACTCCCCGATCAACATCTGGGAGGCGCTCTTTCCCGGTTGCTGGCTCTGCCAGTGGAAGCCAGGGATCTTCGGGTGCTCGAAAGAATCATCCGCCATGCGGACTGGTGCCTGGATGGGAAGGGGAATCCTGGTTCCTAGCACCCCTCGAGATCTTCGATCGGCTCATCCATCCAGACGAGGAGGCGACATCCCACTTTGGACGTGGGCTTGTGGATGGACCCGTGGGCGTGGCTGACATAGGTTCCTGCGTCGTAGGAGCGGGCCCCGTCCTGAATGGACCCTTCGAGGACGAAATATTCCTCTCCGTGGGGATGGCGATGGGTTCCGTAGCTCGCACCGGGTTGGAATCGAAGCAGGACGGCTGACCGCCCCGTTACCTTGTCGTATCGAAGCTTCTTCCAATCGACCCCCGAGTACGGACTCGGCCGCCACTCAAGAGCTTCAGAATCAACAAAAAGGCTTTCTGACATGGGAAGGTCTCCAGGGTTTTGGGTCGCGTATCTTACCTCATCCCCCAAACACCTTCATCCTGAGCGCAGGACCAAAAAGTGCTCCAAGCTGAATCGGGCCCGCCGTCAGCACCACGAAAAATCGACATAAACAACTTCGTAAAATAGCTTTATACCGAAACGACCAAGCCGACAACCTCAAGAATGAAATGCCCCAGGGTGATTGCGGCAACCCACGGGAACCCAAGAATGAAATGCCCCAGGGTGATTGCGGGAACCCGATCCAGGGTGATTGCGGGAACCCGATCGCGGATCCGATCAGGGAACGGCTGGTAATTTTTTTCGTTCTTGCAGACGGGGGTGAGGGGTCGCCGTAGAAGGTCAGTGAGGCGGAGCGAGAGCTTCACTCGAACAGATATTTGACCTCCTACGGTAACAGCCTGGGTTCAGGTACATGGTTCGCGGTCGGAGTTCTTGGGTAACCTTGAGTTTCGGTCTGCAAATAATTGCCTGCGGAACATCTCCTAACTAGATGCTTGGGTCCGGGCTGCTTCCCGACGATTACGGCTCTTCACTTCGGTGAAGAGCCGTTTTCTTTTGGTTTGGATTGATTGAGCCCCCCAGACAAGGAAAATGGGGGAACAATGGAAAGACGAATCCGAGTCCAAACCCCTGTTTTTTATGACCTTTACAATCCATCACCGTCGTCAAGTCCTCTCCCGGAATCACGAGAGACGGACAGGTTCCCGGGGATGCCACTTCTCGTCAGCCTCCACGGCTATGGGGCCACAAAGGAATCCATGATGCGGCTCTGCCGCAAGATCAACGACCAGAACTGGGTCATCGCCTCGGTTGAAGGGCCAAACGGCTTCGTCGAGAAAAACCCGGATGGAAAGACAAGAACCGGGTTCAACTGGGGAGCTCGCTACCGTCACGAGGAAGCCGTCGCTGTTCACCACCGGATTCTTGACCAGGTCCTGGACGACGTTCAGACCCAGGCCCGGATCGATCCCCGGAGGATCTTCCTCCTTGGCTTCTCCCAGTCCGTATCCTTCAACTACCGGTACGTCTTTACCCATCCGAACCGGATTCGCGGCGTCATTGCCATCTGCGGCGGGCTTCCAGGAGACCGGGACGAACAGATCTTTCATCCATCCGCCACCGATGTGCTCCACATCGCCACCACCGACGATGAGTACTATGATCTGGACCGGATACGCGACTATCCCGCTTGGTTGAAAGAATTTGCGCCATCCGTCACGTTTGAGGTCCTCGAGGGAGGCCACGCCCTTCCAAGAGAAGGTCGATCTTTGATCAATCTTTGGATGCAAGAAAGACTCCAGGCGGGAATTTTGTGAGCTAGAACGTTGCAACGGGCGAAAAGATGCTTATTATTCGTGGCCTTAACAAGGCTGGCAGGATTCCCTGCCCCAGCTGTCCTCGGGAAGGAGTTCGCTCATGGCGAAGGCAAAAGAGAGAGTCGAGATTGTTTGGCTGGTCTGCGAGGAAAGCGGACATCGTAATTACACCGTGCGCCGTCGCCGGGGACTGAAACTTCGCTTCAAGAAGTACAACAAGTTCCTGAAGAAGCACACGTGGCACGTCGAGAAGAAAAAGTAGAGAGCCGGGCCTTTGTCACCGGAACCCTCCCATAAGCTTGATCGGTTCGGGACCTCCATCTTTTCCCGGATGACCGATCTGGCGGTTCAGCACAATTCCATGAACTTCGGGCAGGGCGTACCGGACATGCCTCCAGAAAAGAACATTCTGGAGGCAGCTCAAAGACAACTCCTCGAAGGCCCCAACCAGTACGCACCCTCCATCGGTGTTCCAAGACTTCGAGAGGCCATCCAAGCCACACTCGAACGACTCTACGGTCTCAGCTACGATTCAAAGACCGATATCACCGTCACTTGCGGCGCAACCCAGGCCATTCACTCGGCGATCAGCGGCCTTTGCGAACCCGGCGACCGGGTCGTCCTCATCGAGCCGGCCTACGACTCGTATGCACCCAGCGTGGTCATGGCGGGAGCAGAGGTCGTCTCCTTGGCGCTTACGCCCCCTGAATATCGCCTCACCGAAGAGGCCCTCACAAAGGCGTTTTCGACCCACCCCAGGGTCATCGTCTTCAACTCTCCTCATAACCCGACCACAAGAGTCTTCTCAAGAGACGAAGTCGCTCTCCTGGCTAGCTTTTGCGTGAAGCACGATGTCATCGCCCTCAGCGACGAAGTGTATGAGCACCTGACCTTCGATGACTGCCCCCACGTTCCCCTTGCCACCTACCCTGGCATGGCGGAACGCACCCTCACGATCTCGTCCGTTTCCAAGACTTTTGGAGTCACCGGATGGAGAGTGGGATGGGCCTGCGGGCCCCAAAAACTCACCGATGCCCTCCGCCGCTGCCATCAATTCGTAACTTTTGCGGCCCCGACTCCCCTCCAGCTCGCCACCGCGATTGCCCTGGAAGACGCCGAGCACAATGGGTTCTATCCCAGGTTTCGAGCGGAATTTGGGGAGCTGAGAGACCTCATGGCTCAGGCCATCGATGAATCGGGCCTTCGGGCTCTCCCCGCCAGAGGAACTTACTTCATCCTTGCCGAATACGGACATTTGAGCGATCTTGCGGACATCGAGTTCTGTGAACAGATGACCAAAAAGATTGGCCTGACAGCCATCCCGATGTCACCGTTCTATTGTGGTGAAGTTCCAGACACAAGGGTGATTCGCTTTTGTTTTGCCCGGTTCAAAGACACGATTGAACAGGGGCGAAAAACCCTGTCCGGCCTCGCGGACAAGGCTGGAAGCTGGAAGCCGTAACCGAAGTATTTTTGTGATCCTCACCCGGGAGACTCCGTCATGAACATTCCAGACGCCTGGCCCCCGAACCCAGATGACGATTCAAGCGCCAGTGATCCCCTGCTGCTTGTCCCCATGTTTCCGCTCCCAAACATCTACCTCTTTCCCGGGTCCGTCATGCCGTTGAACATCTTTGAGCCCCGCTACCGGAAGATGGTCGAGGACCAGCTCGACCGCCAGGGCCGAATCGTGATGGCCAACCTTGTGCAGCAAGAATCCCCGGAGGGTAAGGATGCGGTGGAAGAGGATCTCGTGCCGGTTCCTCCGGTACATCCGATCGCTGGGCTGGGCGAGATCGGTCACCACAAAAGGCTGGACGACGGGCGCTTCCTCATCTGGCTGATCGGACTCGCTCGGGTTCGAGTCAAAGAGGTTGCGAGCTCCGAACCCTATCGTATCGCCGAAGTTGAGGTCATCTCCGAGGTTCCGCCGAGCGATGACGAGGCGGAGGCGATCCGCCCCCGACTTCTCGATGCCATCGGGAAAAGAACGACCAATGAGATGGCGAACGCAGGAATTCCCCTGGGATTGATGGTCGATGCACTCCTCCAGTGCCTACCACTCACCCCCGAGACCATGCAGGACATGTTTTCGGAGCTCTCGATTTCTCAACGAGCGGAGCTGGCCCTGATCGAGCACAACAAGCATCCTCTACCGGAACCCCGCGACCTCTAAAGAGGGGGGATCATGTCCCCGTCGCATCACCTGATAGGAGTTCAGGTGGAATGGGCGCTCGCTTGGCGAATCCACCCTCGATCGGGTGGTACCAGCTCACACTCTCCTCGTCGCTCTTCCAGCAGAGAAAAACTTTTTTGCCATCGATTTCGCCCGGAAAATCGACGAGGCCCGAATCGAAATTCCAGTCCTTATAGAAGCAGCCGACCTGCTCGAGCTCCTTCATGAGCGCCTGGATTTCAACATCGATTGAAGCCCCATGATCCCCGGCTTCCTGGGGATTCTTTCCCTTGGCGGATTCACGCATCTCCTTCCCCTTTTCGAGGATGTCCGCGACAATCTTCCGCACAAGGGGGAGAGTCTTGTTCGCCTCTCCCGGTGTAAATAGTCGTTGCGTCATGAAGGCGAGTTTACCAATCTTCAGAAAAGATGTAGGATCATCGCCCATGAACCTCGAGATCTCACTCAATGAACATGAAGCTCGGTTGCTCGGCGTTCTCATCGAAAAAGAGCTGACAACCCCCGATAACTACCCGCTCACCCTGAATGCGGCCGTCAACGCAGCGAACCAAAAATCCAACCGCTATCCGGTGGTGGATTACACGGAAGCTGAAGTCTGGGTGGGGTTCACGGGTCTTATCGATAAGGGCCTTGGCAGCAAGCTAGTCCCTGCCGGAAGCAACCGAGTCGAAAAATTCAAGCACACGTCCAAGAACAAGCTCAGCCTCGAACTCCCCCAGCTCGCCATCTTGGCCGAGCTCCTGCTAAGGGGTCCGCAAACTCCGGGCGAACTCCGCACCCGGGTGAGCCGGATGAGCCCGATCGAGACCCTGGACAAGCTTGGAGCCCTGATCGATTCACTCATCGATCGGAGTTTTATCAAGCAAATCGCCCCGGCTCCCGGATCCCGCGCCGAGCGGTTCATGCAGCTCATAGCGCCGGACCTTCATCCCCTCGACGAGACCATTGCCCCTCCTCCGGTCATCAAGGCTGGCGGAGGCAGGGCCTCGGAACTCGAGCAGAAGGTCGATGCTCTGGAAGAAGAGGTCCATGAACTCCGGATCCAGATTGCCAGCATGGCCAAGCGCCTGGAAAAGGGCCTTCTGAAGCTTGCTGAATTCCAGGCCCGCCAGGCCGAACAAGATCTCGGCGATAAGGAATAGGCTTACTTCCCGACCAACGAGAGAAGCACCTCACCCACTTTGGTGTTCGAGTGCATCCCCTTGAATTGATCGGATCCCGGGCCAGCTGCCAGAATAAATACAGGTGCATCCGTATGGCCACCCGTCCCCCAGATCAGTCCGGTGCGCCGGGAAATCAGATGGGCCATCACCGCGCTCGGCTGGCGCCCAAGATGGGTGAAAAAGAGAGATGTTGCCGATCCGGACACGGTCACCTCTTCAAACAAGGCCAGCTCCTCCTTGGATAGCTCCAGACCGAGGTGCTCCTCCAGCAACTCGTCAATGGGAGTTGTCCCCACTACGGAAGCCAGATACTCGAAGGAAACGGGCTGCCGATCCAACCAGGAAAGCTCTTGCTTGGGGGTGCGGCTCTTCCTGCTGGCATCGTAGCTGACCGCAAACCCGCCGGTTTCATGATCGGCGGTCACCATTAACGAGGTGGTTTCGGGGCGAGTCCGATAATAGTCAAGAGCCACACCAAAGGCATCATCGAACGCGACGCTCTCCTTCACCATCGTGGCCGCATCATTCGCATGTCCGGCGTGATCAATCCGGCCCCCCTCGACCATCAGGAAGAAATTCCCCCGAGCGGACAACCTGTTGATGGCAAAGTCCACCATTTCTCCCAGGGTCGGCACCGTCTCCAGACCAAGCTCCTCCCGATCGATCTCGTAAGGAAGGTGTGACTTTGAAAAAAGCCCGAGAATTCGGCCCGAGGATGGAGCTCCATACATCCCATCCATGGTTCCAACTACCGTCATCTTCCCGACTTCCCGGGCATAGGTTACGAGGTCGTTGTCGCTGGATCCCTCCTCATTCGGCCGATGGATGCCCTCCAGCACGTCGCCCTGTTTCGTTCCCGCTTTGACGAAGAACCTGGCTCCTCCTCCGAGCATCAAATCCACTCCCGAATCGATCATCTGCTGGGCGATCACGACCTCCATGCCCCGACTTGGAACATGGGCGGCATAGCAAGCCGGAGTGGCATGGGTCATCCTGGTCGAAGTCACAAGACCGGTAGCCCAGCCATTCTTTCTCGCCCGCTCCAGAGCCGTTTCCAGGCTCTTTCCCCCAGCGTCCATACCAACTCTTCCATTCAAAGTGGAGACCCCACAAGCCATTGCGGTCGCACTCGCGGCTGAGTCGGTCACGACCGTGCCGACGGGGGACGTGTCCAGAAGACCCAGGAGAGCCTCGTTCTCCGAGAAATCCTGCATCGGCGAGGGTTCTCCCTGCAAGATTTCCCGATAATCCTGAAGGAGCGCGTACTGATTCGGCCCGAATCCGTCCCCGATGAAGACAATCACCCCCACCGGGCCTGCATCGGAATCGGCCTGGGCCATGAGCTGGGACGACTGAGCTCCAAGACTTCCGAGCAACAGAACGATCGTAAGAGCCTTTTTCGCAGCTGCCTTCATGACTTCTACCTTTCCCTCAAACCCACTCATGGTTGATCTTCCAACCCGGGAGAACAAATCGTCCCGAATCCCGTAAGTAAGCTGACAAACCGCACGGACTTCATCAGCAGACTAGAATGCGTTAGCCAGATAGCGAGAATACGCGTTCGCGACCAATAAATTACGCAATGGAGGGGTCAAAGTTGGAAGTAGCTCTCGCATTAGATCACGTCACCAAGCGATTCGGCCAACACGTCGCCGTGAACGATCTCAGCCTTGCCATCCCCAAAGGATCCATTTATGGGTTCCTGGGCCCGAACGGCGCCGGAAAGACCACCACCATTCGCATGGTGATGAGCATCATCCTCCCCGATGAGGGAAAGATCTCCGTGCTCGGGCAAAACAACCCGGAATCGGTGAAGGATCGGCTCGGCTATCTTCCCGAGGAAAAAGGCCTCTACAAGAAGATGATGGCCGCCGAAATCCTCACGTATTTTGGCCGGCTGAAGGGGATCTCGGCGAGCGTCGCAAAGAAGAAATCAACCGATCTCCTTGAGCGGTACGGCCTGGGCGAATGGACCAAGAAGCGATGTGAGGCACTCTCCAAGGGAATGGGACAGAAGGTCCAGATCCTCGGGACCCTCATGCACGATCCGGAGCTGGTCATCCTCGATGAACCGTTTTCCGGGCTCGATCCGGTGAACGTCGAGCTCGTCAGAAACCTGATCCTGGATATGAAGCGAGAGGGAAGAACGGTCATCTTCTCCACTCACGTCATGGAGCAAGCCGAACAGCTCTGCGATTTCATCTTTCTCATCCACAAGGGAAACAAGGTCATCGATGGTCCCCTCAGCGAAGTGAAGAGCCGAGGAGACCACGGCGTCCTGGTTGACTACGACGGGGATGGATCCGTTTTACGCTCGGTCACCGGAGTCAAGCGGCTCAACGATGCGGGAAAAACGGCCGAGTTCTTCCTCGAAGATGGGGTTGAGCCCCAGGACATCCTTCGGCAACTGGTGGACAAGGTGACCATTCGCCGCTTCGATCTCCGAGAGCCCTCACTCCACGAGATCTTCGTGAGAGCGGTGGGTGGAGAGGTCGACGAGTCGCCAAAATAAGAACAAGAGAGAAGAAGAACGAAAATCGTGACGAATAATAAAATTTATCTGGTCGCTCGACGCGAGTATGTCGAAAACCTTCGAACCAAAGCATTTTGGATCGGCATCATCAGCGTCCCGATCATTCTTGCCCTGTCCATGATTGTTCCTATCTGGTTAACGGAACAGAAAGACGCCAGGAAATACGCGGTCATCGATCATTCCAATTGGCTCATGACCGAGATCGAGGAACAGGCCTTTGAGCCAGACCTCGAGAAGATCATGGTCCAGATCACAAATGACCTTTACAAGAAAGAAAACCTGGATCGGTATCCAGAGGATGTTCTCGCAACCGCGGAAGACTACAAAAAGAAGTTGGGGACCGACGATCCCGAAGAAGCCGAAAAGAAGATTCGTGACAACATCCAGGCGTTGTCCAAGCAAAAAAATGAATCAGAGGCCAAGGCCCAGCAGGCGATCGAAAAAGGCGAAGCACCGGAAAAGATCGATCAATACGTCCTTGACCAGTTCGATGCCTTTCACAAGATAATGTTCGCTTGGTGGAAAACACTCGAACCCGAAGAGGCCAAGAAATTTGGATCCGGTCTTAAAAAATCCCAGTTTGAGCCCATCGAAATCAAAGAAGGGACCACCGAGGAAGATCTCAATGCGATGCTCGACGAGGACAAACTCTTCGCCTATTTCGTCATTGGAGAGGATCCGATCAAAGGAAGCGATGGTTGTCACTACATCTCAAACAACCTGACCGACAATGATCTCAGTAATTGGTTTGGCAACATTGCCACCCGGATCGTCCAGAAGAAACGCATCGAGAACGAGAGTATCGCTCCCCATATCGCGTCCAAAATTCGGGAACGCCTCAAGTTCGAAGGCAAGAAGGTTGGAAAGTCTGGAAAGACCGAGGAGGTCAAAGCCGCCGACACCGGAAGACAGTGGGCTCCACCAGCCTTCGTTTATCTTCTCTGGATCGCGGTCTTCACATCAGCGCAAATGCTCCTCACCAACACCATCGAAGAGAAGTCGAATCGGATCATCGAAGTGTTGCTGTCGAGCGTCTCGCCCTTCCAGCTCATGACGGGCAAGATCTTCGGCATCGGAGCGACCGGGCTCACCATCATCACGTTCTGGGTTCTCTCTTTCCTGGGCGGGATAAAAATCGCGCCGGTTGTTTCGGGCGGGATCGTCTCTCCCCCCGACTTCATGGCGCAAATTGCCGGCGATCCGTTCTTCCTCGCCTCGTTCTTGTTTTATTTCCTGGGCGGATTCCTGATGTACGCAGCAATCCTGGTGGGTTTTGGATCGGTGTGTAACAGCCTCAAAGAGGCTCAAAACCTGATGCAACCCGTGTTCATCCTGCTCATCGTTCCGCTGCTCGCCATGATTCCGATCACACAAGATCCCAACGGAACTCTCGCAAAATTCCTGAGCTACGTCCCCTTCTTCACGCCATTTGTGATGATGAATCGAGCTGCCGGGCCACCGGAGGTCTGGGAGTACGTGGTGACGACCCTGCTCATCATCGGATTCACCGGATTCAGCTTCTGGGCGGCAGCCAAGGTCTTCCGGATCGGAATCCTGATGACCGGAAAACCGCCCAAGATCAAAGAGATCATCCGCTGGATCCGAGCTCCGATCGGAACCGTGCCAGAGGTAACGGACGGCAAGTAGAGGTTTTTATCCGTCCGTTCTCAAAACGGCAACGAAATGGTCAAAGGCATCGGCGTAAAGTTCCTTCTCGTTCGAATGGCAATACATTCGAGCGACGTAAGAAACCGTACCCGATTTCCAGGCACAAAGCTGGGATGCCTGGATCGACTCGCCAAGGTTCACGGTGTAGTCGAGAAAGACAGCTTCTTGGCCATGGAGTAGAAGAGAGTCGGAGCGGTTCGTCACAATGTTGTTGTAATGGGTCCATTCGTTCTCAACCTTCTTCCGCAGCTCCTCAAAACTCTTGGGGCCACCATCTTCAAACACGATGAGAGAAATAGCGGCTGAGGGAACTCCACCTTTCGCCTCCGTTGAAAAGAAGACGTGGAGCATGCCACCCGTTAGCTCCTTCTGGGTGGATTCAAAATCGAGAGAACGATTGTATTTGATTCCGGGGAGCTCCTCCGCAAGCGAAAACCCTTGCTCCTCAAGACGAACTGCCGGAGTGACATCAATGGACTGAATCGAGGCGACCATGGCATTGATGTCTTTTCGAAGAGGAGACATCCTCGCCACCGGACACTCAAAAACAGCGACCAAGATTCTCTGAGCCTCGGGTATGAACGTGTATTCCCGAAGGATGTCCTTTCTCTTCACCTTGAAAGTGATCGCCGCCCGGCGGACCTTCTCGCCATCGCCCTCCCCTTTTTTTTCCACGGAAACACTCGCGAGCCCGGTCTTTTCTTTCTCCAGAAACGGATCCATCCAGACAGCAAGTGGTTTGAGGGTGTAGTAGGTGTAAACCGAAAGATGGCCATCCGGCCGGGACCGAGGCTTGAGACGAAGCTGGTTCCTGTCCGCATCCGGATCCTGGAACCACCCCTTGGCAACATCGAGCTTGAAGCCCCCGCCCGGAACTTCGTAAGTGATTGTTTGCGCGCTTCCCGTATCGATGACCGCGAAGATCAGCCACAAAAGCGCCGCCGCTCCCACGAGGATTCTCTTTGGATATTTCATCACGTCTTCAGCTCCTCCATGAATCCAACCCATTCCTTCTCAAGTTCGTCGATGGAGAGATCGTAAACCTCCCGGATCACCTTTCCCCACTCCGTGAATCTTCCGTACTTCCTGACCGCATCCAGGACCTCGGGAAACTTATCTTTCCGGGGCCCTTCCTTCAGGAAATAGATCACCGCCCCCGACTGGCTGTAGCGATCCCCACTGATGGAGGAAGACTTTGTGGCATCCGAGGAAAAGATGAGACTCCGGAGAGTAAAGAGCTCGCGAAACTTCGTGTGTCGATCTCCTTTGGCCAGTGCCCGAACAGCTTCTAGCTTTCGCTCCTCCGGAAAGAGCATGATCTCGAAATAGACAGCAAGCCCTTCCTGAAACCAACTTCCCCCCCAGCTGATGTTCAACCGGTTGTCGACGAGCTGATGGGCTCCTTCGTGATAGTGGACCGGATCCTTGGGGCTTGCGTAAAAACTTGCGTAGAAATCTTTCCACGCGATCCCCGCGGTGGATTTGGCCTGGCCAAGACTCATACCCGCGGTGTTCTGACAGAACTCAAAGTACTGACCGTTGGACTGGAAGAGAAAAATGGGAAGCAATCGGTCTCCTTCATTTTCATCGAAGGGAAAGAGCTTCTTGAACTTCTTGTAGGCGTCTTCCATCGTCGCCATGTACTTCTTCCCGGCGGGGGAGTTCGTGAAGATGATGTAGTGGTCGGTCCTTAGCACATCGATGTCATTGTCGATGTGAGAGAGGTCTTTCTTCTTTCGCTCCTCCACCATCATGACCGACCATTGAGGGTCGGTGCGAGCGAGATCGGGTGGGGCCCAGGTCAGTTTGATCCGAGAGATCTTTGACTTGTCATACTTCTTGGTCTTCCCGTCCATCCCCTTGAAGGTGACCTTGCTGGACGAGTCTTTCAGAATCTCTCCCGGTACCGTTTTTCCGTTCTTCAAGACAAGAACATCTGCAGAAACGGGCATGGACCACAAGAAACTGAAGACGCAAAGAAAGAGAGCGAGCCGGTGCGCGAACATGATGTTACCTCTTCTCACCTTGGTTTTTTCTTCCTATCTTTCCCATGAATCGGGGATATTTATCTTATAGCGAATCTTGAGTCGAATCAAGTTTGACGGATAACTCGACACGGTCACTCAATCGTTCGACAGCAAAAGAGGCGAGGATGGCCTGACCAGGAGCTCCGGTGGAGGGTCAGCTCCTGTCAATGTTTCCAGAAAGGCTACGAGGTCCGCTTGTTCCTCTTTTGAGAGGTCCAAGGGGACGAGGACCGTTTCCTGATGATGTCCGGAAGGTCTTGCCCCCTCCAGAGTTGAATAGTAGGCCACCACCTCGGCAAGGGTCGTGAACTGCCCTCGATGCATGTAGGGAGCAGTTCTGGCCACGTTGCGAAGGCTCGGCGTCTTGAATTCCCCATATCTTTCTGGATCTTGTCCCATGAATTCAATTCGCTTTGCGGCATTTCCTTCGCGATCATCGCTATAAATACCAAGAGCATTGAAGGGATCTTGTAACAAGTTTGCTACCCCTTCAAAACGACCCGGCTCCGGATACACAGCCCCTGAAGGAAGCGGAAGCAAGAGATCGTGAAACTCCCCATCCGTAAAAAGAGGGCCTACATGACACGAGCGACAGTTTGCCTTTCCCATGAAAAGTTTCACGCCCCGACTCGCCGAGAGGCCAAGATCGTGAGAAGGCTCAACTTTTCCGCTCTTCAGGCCCGCCACAAAACGATCAAAGAGAGAGTCACCGGTAACGAGCTTCTTCTCGTAGGCAGCAATGACCTTCCCGACATTCGAGAAGATTCGATTCACAAGAATCTGGTCCGGAGTGGTCATGCCATCCCAGGCCCGATGATGAGGATGGGTCGGATCATCCCGAACAGGCCGCCCCGCCGGTGGAAAACGGGTCTTGTCCGAGAGTCTCGGGAGCGAGCCAAAGATGCTCTCATAGGCTGTTCGAAGCTCGAGATCGGTAAAGAGCAAGTGGGCGATAGAGAGACGGTTGCCCCCCATTTCCACTCCATCTTCGATGGGGAACAGAGCCTGAGACCAGAGAGAATCCGATCGACCATCCCAGAAGAGCCAGCGCTGATGAGCGACGTTCAGCAAGGTCGGCGCGTTCCGCGTCCCCGCCCCGATGCCTTCCGCAACCGGAAGGCCATCCCCGAAACCCAGGGCCGGTTGATGGCAGGTGTGACACGAAATCTTGCCGTTGCCGGAAAGACGAGGATCAAAGAAAAGGTACTGCCCCATCAAAGCAGCCCGCGGATCGTCAGAAACTCGGTTGGTATGATCCTTTTGGAGCGAGGGCACCGGCGAATGACGGACGATCCGACCGATTTCTCTGGCGGAGAATTCGACTCGCTTCAGGCTCGCTTCACGATCATCCTGACCACGAAGAACCGGAGCAAACCAAAATCCTACCAGCAACCCCAGCAAGCAAAACC
>JAJDCM010000212.1 GCA_029260825.1 Planctomycetota bacterium
CTCCGCATCTTCAGTGGCTTTTCGGTCGAAGAGACGGCCGAGATCTTGGAGCTCCGCTAGGCCCCACCATCCAAAGAAGCTTCGATCACAGCCCCGTCATATCCGATGTTCCCCCCCCCGAACTCGGTGTCGTAGGCGTGATTGAACTTCAGAACAGATGGGCCGTTGGGAAGCTGGATGGGAAGAGTGTCGAGATAGTTGTCCTGGGTCTCGGCGAGATCATCACAATAAAAGGCATGGACAGCATCGCAGGGGATCGGGGTCAAGGCGATGCGCCACTCGTTGTTCCCGGTTGGAGAGGACGTGGTGAAGTTTCCATCTCCGTTCTCCATGTCGTCGGAGAAGACAACGGAACCTCCACCTGCGTTCACGTTTCCGCCGCGACACTCTTCGTGCTCCACGGCACCGATGTCAACAAGCTCCGCCCCTACGCAACTCCCGTCACGAAGACGCGGACGACCTCGCTGGTCGGTTGCGGGCAGGGTCGACGGAGAGCCAAGCCCATGGTCGATCGCCAGTGAGCCGAGCTCCAAGGCATGGGTCGGGGTGGGGCCTCCGTAGTTCGAAAGGGGCCTCAATCCCGCGTCCAACGGGGATGGGATGGTGCCCACATAATCCGAGTTCACATTCGGGAGCCCGGCGGGAAATGGAGCGCCTGAACTCCATTTTCCAATGAGGTTCCCACCCAAGGTCATGAATGTACTTTGGAAGCCGTCCACGTCCTCCAAACCATCATTTCCCGCGACGATCGTGTTCCCCAATGTCAGAGAACCCGAGTTACAGATGATCCCATCCACATTATTCGTGACAGTACTGTTCAGAACCTCGACCTGAGATTCAAAAGCAAAAATTCCTTTGTTTTGGTTTCCGCTGATCGTCGTGTTGGTCACCGTTGCAGAGCCATTTGAGGTGACGGACACACCACGCGCCCGGTTGTCCACGATCGCCGAGTCTTTGAGAACCAACGTGCCACCGACAACGGCAATTCCGCCGGCTTGCAGAAACGCAGAGTTTTGGCTAAGGACACACGACTCTACTGTGAGATCCCCTCCGAGACTAAGAATGGCGCCTCCCTCAGGGACGTTTCCCCCGGTCGACATCGTCAGATCGGAGATCGTGGCCCTTACCAGATCGCCAACGACCATGATGCCGAACGATTCCGCTTGGATCGGGCGAATCTCGGAACAGCTCGCCCCTAGGCCCTTGATTTTCACATCTCGTGACAGAGTGGGGAGTGGCGCAGTGAGACCGATCGTTCCCGCTTCTTCGATGTCGATGAGCCCTACACCGGCATCGTTGTTGTCGAGGATCGCCTGTCGCAGAGACCCTGGGCCGCTATCGGCGAGAGTGTTGACCGGGTAGCGCTGGCGCTCAAAGGCGCCGATGTCATCCTGCGCGATTCCGTCCCCGTCACCATCAAGACACGTTGGAAGTCCGCGTTGATCCATCGCGAAAGCCATCCCGTTGTCGACGGCTAGAGAATCACACTTCAGGGCATGGGTCGGCGACGGACCACCATGATTCGAAAGGGGAAGAAGGAGCGGATCAACTGGACTACTCACGGTCCCGACGAAACTCCCGTTCGAATTAGGAAGACCGGCGCCAAAACTGCTGGAAACGCCTGAGTTCTCTTCGATCAGATTATTTCCAAAGTCGAACAGCCCTGCGTTTACTCCAACGGTGATTAGTTCCGGACCGTCATTGCCCCCAACGATACTGTTTTCCAAAAAGCAACCGGCAATGCCATTCTGGGCCTCCAAACGAATACCACCTCCCAAGCTCCCATCGTGGTTGCCTGAGATCGTACTACTCCTGACACAAAGATCTGCAGCGCCAACATCTAGGTTTTTGAGTGATATCCCCGCCCCACTTTGCGCCGTGTTCCCGCTTATTGTGCTCCTACTAATAAAGCCATCAAAACCAGATCCAACGGCGTCAATTCCTCCGCCTCTCTGGGCGGAGTTGTTGATGATCGAGCACCGATCCACAATCAACCTACCGCCGTCCATGCTGATCCCGCCACCTACACGGCCTGCCGTGTTGTCAGAAACGATACATTGGTTCAGAGTCAGGTCCGCGACACTACGGATGCCTCCTCCCACCTCCCCGGGCGAGTTGGCTCTCCCGTTTGAGATCTCGAGGCCGCTGATATTAACAAGCGCCGATGACTCTAGAATAGTGAAGATTCGAAAGCCTGCAGCAGTAGAACTGCGACGGACTGTGAGACGGTCAGCCCCAAGCCCGAGAAGTTGTACAGAACCATCGATATGGGGCAGCTCGGTCTGCAAAGTAATCGTCCCTGTGGCCGTGATAAGAATCGTGTCGGCGGCCGGGCTCGCGTTGGCGTCGAGCATGGCCTGACGGAGCGATCCAGCCCCGAAATCATTCGTGTTGGTGACGTTGAATATGGCTGCCCGGGAGGCGGGAGCCAGGAAAAAGATAGCCAGTAGAGCCATGGTCAGGTGCAGCACGAGCCGCGAGATCCTTGGTGTGGACGTCATGGAGCACTCCTTCTTGAACTTGGTCCTTGTTCTGTCGATTCGGCCTGTTTTTCATACCTCGACCGGGAATATTCCGCGAGGAATGAACACTGAATCGCGATGGCCTCCGCGAAACACGGCTACCGGGCAGAAAAAATCACTCTCTCGGCCTCGAGAGCGGCAGGTTGTCCACAAGACGAGAATTCAGGGGGAACCAGGCGGAAAAAGGCCAAAAAAAAGGAAAGAGACCGCCGGCTCCACGCTTGCGGCTCATTCCCTGGAGGACGAGGTCTTTGTAGGGGCATCGAGGTCTTGTTCACGCGCGGAGTTGCTATGAAAAGATGATCCAGTAGTAGCGCTTCGGAGGTCGGTTGGGACGGAGGGCTTTCGTCTCCCGCAACAAACCCCCGTTCTTTTCGATGACCCGGATGGAGGCAGGGTTCGTGTCGTCACACGTTATGAGCACCTCCGTCAGTCCGAGCCCACGAGCCAATGGCAAGGCTTGACGCAGCATCTCCGAAGCGACTCCGCGGCCACGGAAGGACGGCACGGTGTCGTAGCCGATGTGCCCACCGTTGACGCGAAGTGCGTCGTTCAGTTCGTGGTGAATGGAGATACGCCCCACGAACTTCCCTTCCGTCACAGCCCAGAGATGGGTCTTGGGAACGTGGGTACCGGTTCGAAGCCTGGCGTCTGCCAGTTTCATTTTTACGAACGCGGCGAAGTCCTGTTCGGCGGTCTCGAGATCGCCCCCGATCCACCAGGGAAGGCCTTCGTGTTGGAACTCACGAAGCCCACACAAGAAGCTCTCTCGACACCTCTCCGTAGGCGGAACCAGCTGGATCTTCATTCGAGGATTCACGTGCGTACCCTTCTTCGGGGTAGTCCTAACACGGGACTTTGGCCGAGGACCGACCTGGTTCACGACATCTCTTTGACGGCTTCTCGGGTCAGGTCCACGTACAGGGAGCCATGCTCCTGTGTGGGCTCGATCTCCGTTCCTTCAAAATACTCGTTCCAGCTATAGATGAGTATATGGTCGGGCTTCATGGAAAACGCCTGGCGTAAGCGTTTCCGGTAGTGGTCCCCATTCTCCCTCTCCACAACCGGCGCGAGCTGCGGATTCCGCTTCAGAAGCATGTCGTTGTAGCCTGGCTCAACGGCGCAGAATCCACGGTGGCAAGTGATTTCCATCGTGGAATGCCAAAATGCGGCGTATCCCCTCTCGGTCAGGAATTCTTCAACAGTCATCCCCTTCTCGCCCGCGCCATGGGCGAAGTCGTCGAATACAGGCAGGGCGTGGCTCGTGTCGGGGTGACCCCAGTGAGGAATGTACGCCGGAAACACCATCTCAAACCTCGCGCGCAACCGCTGCGTGATCTCATGTGCATCGTGAGGAAGTGGTCCGAAGTGGAAGAGAAGCGGACGATCGCTCGGCCCCTTCTCCATCTCTTTCGTCCAACCTCGCCGCTCAAGATACGCAACAATGGAAAGAACGTCGTCCACTGCCGAGACAGGTCCGGGGCTGATCCTGGTGTCGATGAGGAACGACCAACTGAGGCGGGTGCTCCTCGCCTTCTCGATGAAGCACTCGATGGACGCAGCCATGAGATCGAAACACCAATCGTGGGCGGGGACAATCTCAAAGACGACATAGTCAATCGAGGCCTCGAGAATCTGCTCGATCTGCCACTCCACGACCGAAGAATCATTCGATTGGTACTCTCCGATCGTGGGTGTCGAGGGACATGGAGCCTCATGCCAGCGCTGTGCGTTGTACCAGGGGTAGAAGTAGGTTCCGACTCTAGGTCTCGAGGTCATGGCACGCCTTTATCATCCTCCCGTCAACGAATCCGTGGCCCCGGGAGATCTTTCCCATGGCTTTTTCTCACAGCATCGAGCCGCCGACGCACCTCGGCGACGCTGGTCCCAAACTCCAGGATCTTGCCCTGCGGGTCCACCAGAATGAAAGTGGGCCAGCTGTCGACCATGAATGTCTCGACCAGTACGTCGGTGGCTTTGGCATGCAGCCAATCGAGATTGTGCTCTTCAATGAGTGCCATCCCAGCCGCGTGGTCTCCTCGGTGTAGACTCAGGACGGTAAGCTGATCGGGATATTCTCCCTCCAGGCGCTTCACCTCGGGTAACCCCATCACGCAAGGCTTGCACCAGTGGGCCCAGAAGTCGATCAGAAGGTAGCGCCCGTCATCGAGGAGGTCTTCGATAGTAAGACCCTCACCGGCCAGTCGGTCGAGTTCGAAACTGGGCAGTTGAGTGCCTTCAGAGATGCGGGTGTAAGGTCTGTCGGATGCAATCAATCGGATGTGCTTGCCCGCGGGGTCGACCTCCAGGACCTCGAAGGCTTGACCGGCGAGTTGGATCAGGGCTTTCGCCTCCAACTTCGTCGCACCCCTCACGCGCGAGGTAGACAGGAACTCCCCGCCGTACTCCCCCGACAGGATCATGTCCACGCCCTCGTCGTTGTAGGCTCCGTTGCAATCCCAGTCGTGCACTCCGATCTGGAACTTCAGGCCAGCGTGCTTGACATCCGCCGAAAGAATATTGAGCCGTTTGTCGCTGAGCCAGAACTCAGCACCGAGACCCTTGCCGCCGTTGCGGGCCTGGATCGGGCCAAAGGCTTGCTCGATCCCCTTCAAGCGCGTTGGGTCATCGACGTAGACCTGCCGCTTCCCAACAAAGATCGTACGCACGGGAAACTTTCTTTCCGGGTGATCGCGAGCGTGAAAAGTCAAGATGTATTGATCTGAATCACCCTCTCGCTCCACCGCGCTGGCATCGTCGCTCAGATCGAGGTTGTTGTTGAGATCCAAGAAAAAGCGCGGCTCGTCTCCGTCGTACCCTTCGACAAGTACCAGGTGCGTGCTATCAAGGGTCCCATTGGGCCAGCCCGTAAAGTAGACAAAGCCGTAGGCGAGCTTTTCCTCCGGACTGACGTCCGGTAGCTGAACCGCGTACTCCGTCTTGCCGTGCACAATGAGTCCGTCCCCCTCGTACTCATAAAGCGCGATGATTCCGAAGCTGGCCTGATCCAGCTTCTTCTCGAACTTCAGCGGCAGAAGGAAGCTGCCATCGGCGAGATTCAGTACAGGTTGTAACCCCTTCGCATCACCCTGGGCGCAAATCTCTCGATGAGATCCAAGCACGGTGAAGGCGAACGCCACGGTGAGTGCAATGGAGCGATTCATGGAGGGTTACTCTTTCGGGGCGTAGAAGCTGAGCAAGCCACATTGTGAGCACCGGTATGTGACGATCGGCACCAAGCTCTCGTCATCGACATTTGCTCCTCCAGCCCCCGAGCGAAACTTCTCCCAGAAGCTCTTGTCAGTGTCCGGGGCGCCGGGGTGCCAGGAAGCAGCGAACATTGATGCTCCGCCTTTGCTCGTCGGTACGAAGCCAGGCTGCATCGCCTGCTGACAGGCAGGACAGGTCACTTGATCAGGCATTTTTCCCTCCACAATGTTGCTTGGGTGTTCATCGATTTGTCCATTCCAGATGCTAGCATCTCCAAGGGATGGTTGAAGCCCCAATCAACAAACTACACGGATCACGGGATCCTGGGAGTCTTTCGTCAGAAAGCGACAATCGGTAGGAGCTCCTTCATCTCCGGATGCGAGCTACTGTTTCACGGCACACGGGTCGCGCGTTTACGCCGCACACCGTAGGAAAACCACGGTGTGTCGGAGGTAGTCTCTAGAATGCTCGATCCTCCGTGTGCAGAATACTTGCGTGCTCAAGATTGCCACGGTCTCACCGAACAGGATTCTGCCAATGAAACGCCTTACTCTCATCGGACTCTCTCTGGCTCTCCAAATACTCTGCAGCCTCGGGTGCATGCAGATTCAAACGACACGGGAATCGTGGTCTCAGTTTCGCGGAGATAGCGGCACCCCTGCCGCGCCCAACCAGCGAGTACCGGATCACTTTGGGCCGAACAAGAACGTCCTGTGGAAGAAACCCGTACCCGCGGGATCCTCCTCACCCTGCATCTGGAACGATCGCATTTTCATGACTGGTCACGACGGGAACACACTCAGTGTTTTCTGCTGCAGCCGGTCTGACGGCGCTCTCCTTTGGTCCACCGAGTTTTCCATGGGAGGCAATGAAGACCTTCAACATAGGCACTGCTCTCCCGCTGCCCCAACGACCTGTGTCGACTCGGAGCGCGTGCATGCGTACTTTGGCGCCTACGGGCTCGTAGCACTCGATCACGACGGGAACGTACTTTGGGAAAAAAAGTTTCCGATCGAGGAGAATCTATTCGGAACAGGGACATCTCCGATTTTACACGACGGCTTACTATACCTGGTCCGCGACGTATCCGGCCCGTCAGAGATCTACTGCTTTGATGCCGCCAGTGGGAAGCCTCGATGGACAAGACCACGCCCCCACGCCGGACCAAATTACGCCACTCCTTACCTGTGGCAGCGTGATGGACGCGATGAAATTGTCGTGATCGGCTCGACGACTCTCCAAAGCTACGACGCAACGACCGGAGATGATCTTTGGGTTGTCAAGAACGTGCCGATGTGGGTTTGCCCTTCACCAGTGGCCGTAGACAACATTCTGATTGCGGGCGGCTACACGGCCATGAACGATCGAGGGCCAGAACGGATGAAGACCGCATTCGACCTCGAAACAAACATTCCTGATGATGTTATCCGCGATGCCGAACTCTTCATTCGATACTTCGACAAGGATGGAGACGGCAAGGTTCAAGAGAATGAGTTTCCGGAAAGCCGGATTCGAGACACTTTCCTTTGGGGGGATGCAAATCGTGATGGCGGCTGGGAGCGCAAAGAGATCGAGCCATTCATGGTTTCGGACCCGGTCCCCGGTCGCAACGTCCTCCTCGCTGTTCGCGGAGGTGGCGTAGGAGACATCACCGACACCCACATCCTCTGGGAAACGACAAGAACGCTTCCGTACGTTGCCTCGCCACTTGCTTACGGGGGACGTGTCTATTTCGTCAAGAAGGGCGGCCTTCTTTCTTGCCTGGATCTTGCAACCGGTAAGCCCGTGTACGGACCCGAGCGCCTCGGAATCGGTGGCGAATACTACGCCTGCCCGGTTGCCGTCGGCGATCGGATTCTGGTTGGGGCGGAACGAGGGACTTTGTTCGTGCTCTCCGCCGGGAGTGAATTCGAGGTCATCGCCCGCAATGACCTGGGAGAGAGCATCTGCGCCACACCGGCAGTGGTGGACGACACTCTCTACGTTCGCACTTCCCAGCACCTCTGGGCCTTCCAGGAGAAGGAACCGGGCAACGAGCATCGATGAAGGAATAGCCAGGTTCATTCCCCCTACACTCAGGAGTCCAGAGCTGCATCTCTCGAATGGTGAAGTATCCTCTCGCATCTTCGAAGAAACACAACACAGGATGAACAACCATGCCTATTCCCCGACTCCAACTTCTCCGCCGGTCGTTTTCTCTAGCATGCGTTCTCGCTGGAATCTTTGCCGTCCCGTCTTCCGCACAAGTTGACGTCCCGATCACCAATCACAGCTTCGAGTCTCCCGTGATCGCTCCCGGTACGTTCGATACGTCGGCGGCACCTCCCGGCTGGGGCGTCTTCGGGATGGGGATTGACTTCGGCAATCGAACCATCGGTGTCCTCAATCCCGGAGGCACGTCGCTCTATCCGGGCCCTGTGCCGGACGGTAGCAACGTGGGTGTGGCCTTCCTGCTGGACAACCCTGGAGATCAAACCCAGTTCGCCGGCATAGAAGCAGGCCTGGAGCAGATCACGGGAATTGCGCTCCAGGGGAATACACGATACGTCTTGTCGGTTGAAGTGGGAAACATCGACGACGACCCGAATCCTCCCAACAACCAGTTTCAGTTCAGCGGTTTTCCTGGCTACCGCATCGAACTAACTGCAGGAGGAGCAACCCTGATCACGGACGACAACTCGCTACTTCCGGCTGAAGGGACTTTCCTCCCGTCGACGCTCGTATTCACCACCGGCCCCAATCCTCCACAAGTGGGCCAGATGCTCGGAATCCGGCTCGTCAACCTCAATGCTGCACCGGGCCTGGAGGTCAACTTCGACAACGTCCAACTCACCGCCCAGGTCGCGAGTCTTGTTCCGGCTCTGGGTGCGGCGGAAACGGCGTTCTTTGCCCTTTTGGTCTTTGGGGTTGGATTGCTGATGGTGAGACGACGCAGGACTTTCGTTTGAGAAGATGGCAATCCTCCACTCGGCGTCATTTCGCTCCGACATCCAGCGGGAGCCGGTCGAAGCTTCCGTGAAGGACCAAGGGCTTCGGCGGCCAACCGAGGAGTTCCCCCGTATCCGCATCCTCGCAGCGGGCGAGCTCGATGTCGAAGCTGCCGCTTAATTCTCCGGACTCGGCCAGCGAAGTTGTGCTGAACGTACCGATGGCCTGATCGCCAGGCGAGCAACGCACCTTCCGGAGGCTGTCCTCAAACATCAGCTCGAAGACCACCTGCGTATCGGTGGTTACCCGCCCATCAGCGTCGACGTCGAGGACAAGCTCCCAGTCGTCCGTGCCAAGTTCGAGGCGCCCGGGGCTGACCCTGCCAAAGGAGGCGCTGGGGTTCGTCGAGTCGAACCCCAGGTGTGCCTCCAGCCCAAAGAGGTGCGGCGGAACGATCCCACCAAGCGGCAAGCCAAGGCGCGGCCGGATGATTTGCACCACAAACGCTGGACCCGGCGAAGACCCCGGAACGATGGTGGCGACCGGACGATCCGGTCGATATCCGATAGGGGAAAAGTAAACGACAACGGTAAGGCCCGCCAGCAGCCCCAGCGTAAGGAGGATCCTTGGCAGTTTGGAATCTCGCGTCATGAGTCGCCCTTCATTGGCCGCCCAAGGCGTCTTGGACAGACCTGCAAACCAGTAATAAGTGTTTTCATGATGATAAAATCCATTGATTTCTGATTTCATGGTCTTCTGTGATTCATCAACCCGGAAATAGGAGCGTGGCCCGGGTTTCTAGATTCAATCATTTTGATCCCCCTGGGTCATCACGCAGCCCGCGCTCCTCCCATCGCAGCCCAAGAAGAGGAAGGTGAGAGAATGCCGACCAACCTGACGCTCCAGATGAGCACGGTGATGTCGTGACGGAAGTCAGCCGCATTCTCCATCAGATCGAGACGGGAGATCCATCAGCGGCCGATGAGCTGTTGCCTTTGGTGTACGAGGAGCTTCGCAAGCTGGCAGCAGCCCGGCTTCGCCAATCTCCGGTCCATGAATCATTTAGAGGATTGACCCGGCGGGAATCCGGTTCTTTGGTGCCGAACCGTCCTCAACCCACGATGATCCACTAGTAAAGATCTCTTGACTTATCAAAATAACTAGTTAAGCTATCTTTACTACCGTCCAGACTTAGGAAAGGAGGATTAACCAGCAAAATGGCACGAACGACAGGAACCTATCGGACCGGCAAGGTCGCTGGCGAAGAAGTACGAGCCTTCCTTCCTTACCCGCTCCCGCCCAAACGGCCGGTACTCCGAATCGAGGGTAAGCTGGCTGAGGTACATGCCGATGCAGTTGCAGCAATTACGCGACTGGAAGTGGCTGGATCCATGGTTCCGAGCCCAGACTGGTTCCTGTACGGCTTCGTTCGAAAAGAAGCCGTCATCTCCTCTCAGATCGAAGGGACACAGGCGACACTCGAAGATATCGTGACTTACGAAGTGACGAAGAAGTCGGAGCGGCCAGCCGATGTGGAAGAGGTCTGCAATTACGTAGACGCATTGACCAGCGGCCGGAGGGAACTCTCGAGTCCGAAAGGTCTACCGCTGTGTACACGTCTTTTGTGCGCACTTCACAAGATACTCATGACCGGCGTTCGAGGCAGCGAAAAGCAACCCGGCATCATCCGGAAATCACAGAACTGGATCGGTGGTTCGCGTCCTGGAAACGCAAGGTTTGTGCCTCCTCCCCACACGGAGGTTGCTGAGGCGCTTGCAGCGCTCGAAAAATGGATTCATAGCGACGATCCTCTTCCGCCCCTGGTAAGAGCTGGACTTGCTCATGTTCAGTTCGAGACAATCCATCCATTCCTGGATGGAAACGGTCGCATAGGACGCTTGCTCGTTTCTCTGCTGGTAGAGCATTGGAATCTCCTGTCTTCTCCACTCCTCTACCTCAGCCTTGGATTCAAGCGCCAACAACAAGAGTATTATCGTCGATTGGACGCGGTAAGATCGATGGGCGACTGGGAAGGCTGGACCGCCTACTTTCTCGACTGCGTCCGCGAGTCGGCAGATGATGGCGTGACCACAGCTCAGCGTTTGTTTGCCCTCGTCGGCACCGATCGCCGTAAGGTGTTCGATCACAGAACAGCCACCTTAACGTCCGCTCGCTTGTTCGAACTCCTTCCGGAACATCCAATCCTCACCCTCGCCAAGACGATGGAGTTGCTGGGAGCAACGAAGCCAACCGCGGGAAAAGCCATGGAGACACTACGCCACGCCAGCATTCTCGAAGAAATTACGGGAAAGAAACGGGATCGCATCTACGCTTATCGTGCCTATCTTGATGTTCTGGCCGAAGACACCGGAACAGTTCCTGGCTAGCTTTATCATCGCCTCGAAAAGCCTGCTGGATCAACGAGCGGCAGACCAAACGAAGCGAATCTCTGTGCAAGCTCGTCCAAAGGTTTCAACGGAGTCACTCCCAACCGAGGCACAATGGGATGTTCCGGCTTGGGAATATTCGGGGCTCGGAATACGCTTGTTCATGTCCTGAGGATAACGTGTCGCCAGAACGACATTAATCGATACCAACAATAACTATGTAGGCTCGGCGGTTACCGCTCATGATCGAAGGCGCTATCGAGTTCAACTTCCGTGAGGCGAACGAATTTCGGGGACAAACAACACAACTACAGCGTTCCAAATGTGATCAACTTATCGCACACTACGTGCCCAACGAAGACAGGTAGCTTCGTTCTGCATGGAGCTTAGCAATCTGTTGATCAAGTGCATTTGCCGAGGAGGCAACCGATGTCACGATTCCGGCCGTCCCTGTTACTACTCACCGCGATCATCGCCGTGGGCTGCGCAACAACCCCACCCCGTGCGCCCCGGACGCACTATGAAACCGCGTGCGAAGCGTACCTGGATGGAGATGCAAAGACGGCCGCTCGCGAGGCGAAGCTGGCCCTTCAGGAAGACCCGCTATCGGCCGAGGCGCACTTCATCCTGGCAAGCCTCCTCGTCCAGCAGGGCGAGCCGGATCAAGCGATCGTGGGCTTCCGGAGGGCCTCGATCCTCGATCCGGTGCATCCCACCGCCGCCTACAACCTGGGCACCATGCTCCTACAAAGGAACGAGGTGGTCCCCGCTGCCCGCTTGTTCGAGGCGTCGCTCTTGAGCCACCCCGACCATGTGCCCTCTCTGAACAACCTCGGCAAGGCCTATTTCCTCGCCAACCTCCCAGAGCTGGCCATCGCTTGCTATGAGGAGGCGCTGCGCCACGACCCGAGCAGCCACATCGCGCTCACCAACCAGGCCACGCTCCGCAGGGCCGCCAGTCTGGACGAGTGGGCAAATCCCGTGAGTCGGGTTCCACCGCGTGCGACCCGCTTGCCTGACGAACCCTCGGATGACAAGGCCCTTCCCGGCTCCGAAGAGACAACGGACAAGGAAGAACCAACCAGGGAAGGCATGGACGACGAGTCCATCGGCATCGAGGAATTGCGCGAACTTGTCCGGGATCTGCCCTACGTCACGGTCGAGCAGCGCGCAGACTGGGCCACGTTCACGGGTTGGACACGCGACCCGGCCGAGCGGGCGCAGCTCGATACGATCCTCGCCGAGCTGAAAGGGGTCCTCGATCTGACCACCGACGATAGCGGAGATTCGCAGCAAATGATCGAGGTTGACGCGACGATCTTCATCGTGATCGCAATCGACGCCACAAACACGGGGTTCAATTTCCTGCGGCTGATCGACTTCACATTTGACACCTTCGTCGCCAACCATCAGACCGATGGCATCGGCTTTGCAGCTCCCGGAGTCATCGACCAGGTCAGCAACAGCAAGCAGGCTGGCTTCATCTTCTCGGCATCGGTGGACTACGACGTGAACATCGCCAACGCCGTGGACGAACGAGTCGCGGTGCTCGCGCGCCCACATCTGACCGCGCTCAGCGGGACGTCCGCCTCGTTTCTCGCCGGTGGGGAGATCGTCTTTCGGGTGGCGGGAAACATCAGCGGCGACATCAAGCCGTACCCCTTCGGAACCACGCTCGAGGTAGCTCCCACCTTGCTCCGAACCCCCGGAGTGAATGGAGGCCGGCGCGTGCGCTTGAAGGTCAGTGCGGGCCGCTCGAGCATCCTGGATCTCCTCGCGCAAAGTGAAGCAAACCTGGACAGCTCGACCATCTTTGACAAGGTCAACATCAGCGCGGAAGCGGTCCTGGACACGAACCGCACGTTGATCCTGAGCGGCCTTAACCAAAAGGAACGCCGCACGGGACACTCCGGCGTCCCGATTCTGCGCTCCATCCCGCTCCTCCGCTACTTCTTCTCCACGACCACGAACACCGAGGTAGACACCTCGGTAATTATTCTCCTGACCCCTCGCGATCCTGCTTTCCAGGACGAGCGCAACCGGAAGGCTCTCGAGGAGTTCGTCAAAAAGAGACGTTCGCTGGTCGCGGCGCGAGCGGGCACCGACGATGACTTCCGTCGCTTCACCGAACGATATCCGGACTGGCGCAAACTCCCCCCAAACCGCTTCGCCTCCCACTTCTTCCTCCTGACGAACAGCGAACTTTACCGCGCTGTCAGCGGAGATGATCTCACGGAGGAGGACCTCGCCCTGGATATCCTCGGAGCGGAGCAGCGGCATTAACGGTTCGGAGCAGGATCCGTCGGGCAAAATCCGTCACCCATTTCCCAATGACTTCTACCACGCGAGGTTCGTCACCAATGAATCTGTATGAAGGAATTCAACGCCATCCGTCACGCTGGTTTCAGAGTGTCTTGTTTTCGAGGGCAAAATGGAAATTCCTGCGATTAACCCTGATATTCGCGACCGCCCTGCTGATAGTCGATCGGTCCCATGCAGAGGATCTGTCAGTAGCCGACGTCGTCCCGAGCGAAAGGTTTTTCCGCGATCCACCAGATGGCGACGGTCCTACCGTGGTCTCAGCAGCATTCCGTCTGCGTAGCATCGACGCGATCGATGATGAGGCGGAAACTTTCCAGTTTAACGGTGTGCTTACTTTGAAATGGAAGGACCCACGCAGAGCATTCGACCCCAGCCAAGAGGAAGTCGAGGAGAAAATCTACCAGGGAGCGTTCCAGTTCCTCGAGCTGTCTCCCGCGTGGTATCCCCAGGTCGTCCTGGCGAATGCATCCGGCATGTACGAGAAACATGGCGTCCTCCTTCGGGTAGAGCCCGATGGAAGCTGCACGCTCATCGAAGCAGTGAATGGCATTGCCGAAACGAAACTGGAAATGAGGAGGTATCCTCTTGATACGCAGAATCTAAAAGCTGTATTCGCCGTACTCGGCTTCGATCGCAACGAAGTCGAATTGAAAGCTGAACCCACGAACGGACACTCGCACGGCGAAGAAGTGAGCATCTCACAGTGGCAACTAGTTCAGATCAGCACCGCATCGGGGACGGAACCCGCGCCGCAGTTTGACGAGCAACACGCCGTATCCACCTTCACCGTAACGACGAAAGTAGAGCGTAAGTCCTTCTTCATTGTGCGCCTGGCGGTAGTTCCTCTCGCCTTGATGGTCGTACTTTCATGGTCGGTATTCTGGATGGAGCGGTCCTCGCTGGGAGACCGCATCAACATCTCATTCGTCGGCATCCTCAGCGCTGTAGCTTACCAGATCGTGGTCGGCGATATTCTACCGCACATTTCCTACTTCACGTTGATGCACGGCTTCGTGAACCTTAGCCTTTTCACCATGAGCGCGACCGTCGTCGTTAATCTGGTTGTGGGCGCGTACGACAAAAAGGGAATGTCGGATGTCGGCGATCGGGTCGATTACCGCTGCCGCTGGATTTTTCCCGTCGTCTATTTTGGACTGCTCTTGTTGGCTACAGCCGCCGCATTCACACTTTTCTAGATGCGTCGATGACTCTGCTGACCTCAGACTCGGGAGTGTCGGGAGTCATTGGTGCTATTTACGAGCCGGCATGACTTGCAGGACGATGAAGTCGTTAATCGTAGGAAAGTAGACCCGTCCCCCAAAACCGGGAGTCGTGAGCGAGTTGATCGTGAGTGGCTCAAAGAAATCCGACTCCGCGAGAATCCGGCCCGTTGCCGCATCGCGCCAGGTGAGTTGTTCCGTGTAGTTGCCGCTAAACAGAGCGGCTTTTGTTGCTTGCTCGGGGTTGTTCTTCTTTGTGTTGGTGAGCAAGAGAACACGCCTTTCCTTCGAACCAATGACCGGTTGAAAGGTCGTCGTGGAATTGTCGATGACGAACACCGGGGTCAGATCACCCGTCTCCGGCGAAACTCGAATTCCGGCGACCTTGCCCACTCCCATGTCAGCGGAGTAAATCATATTATTTTCGGGGTCGCAACCAGGCTTGGGGGGAGCAAAGCTCCATTCGCCGGGACCAAGATCACCAAATGGAAAGATGACCTGAAAGTTGTCTGAGTCGTCTCGATGCACCACGACGACGCTCGAAGAGGCGGCATCGCTTCCGGCGCCGTTGGTCTGAATTGCAACCCACGGGCCGATGAGGGTGGCCGCCGTTGTTGCCGTCTGTCCTTTTGTCATCGGACTGACCTTCCAGCTGTCGTCGTTGGAAAGCTTCTCGGAGATGGGGTCCCAAAAACACCGCATCATGCCACTATCTAAGGGCACGTAGATCCCAATCTTCCCACCGACCTCCGTAATAATGTGCGGCGACGACGACGGCTCGGGCAGTGGAATGTCGTGAAGAACCTCCAGGGTCTCTGGGTGCACGGCGACGAGGTGTGAGTTTCCTTGTTTCAAGCCAGCCATCAGCCCCTTGAAAATAGCCATTGTCCCCTGCGACTTTTCTCCAGTGGGACGCGTCTGACACTTGAGAATGAGGGTTCCGTCAGGTGCCACCGTGAGGTGTTTGAAATTAACATCCGCCTCTGCCGTTTCACCCGATGGCAATGAGTTGTGCTTCAAGATGAGGCCATTATCCGCATCGAGGAGCACGATCTGGTTTGACCAGGAAAACGGAATTCTCCCGCTGGCAAGGATGTTCAGATTAGCGTTACCGATCCATCGGCCAGAAGCGTTGGCGTTGTCGACATAAGTGCGCCAAACCTCCTTGCCAGTGGTCGCATCGGCCTTCGCCACGAATGGGCCGGCGGGCATGGGGCCCGTAGCGGGAGGATAATCTCCTCCAACGAGATAGAGCTCACCGGGTCTTCGATTGCAGATATAGGTCAACCCCTGGTAGCTGTCCGCACTTCGCCAGGAAAATACCTGGTTGTCACCGTCAAAGGAGCCAGTGAAGGAGGCGGCCGGAAAGAAACCACTGCGCTGTGCATCAGCGATCTCAGCCGAATTGAGCGAAGGGTAGTATCCGGGGGATGCATACCGAGCCGCCATCGCGAGTTCTTTTTTGTAGAGACTCACATCCCCCGGCAGGGGGCCATTGGCCGCCTGTTTGTTCGTCGGGTCACCCCCGACCTGCCCCGATGCTCCAAGCAACAGCAACCCTACGATTCCGATTACCTTGAAGCCGAACCGTGTACATAATCCCATCGCTAACTCTCCCTAGTGCCTTCACCTCGGACATTTTCTTGTCCGCGTACTCGTCCGTAGGGAGATCGGCTCCCATCCTATTCTGCTCCATTCCCGGCTTCGTGACGCGATTCGGCGCTTTAGCCAGGTTGGATTGCTTACTTGCCATCATTTTTGTTCGGAAGTCAAGACAGACCCTTGAATAGGGGGGGACTAATAACGCCGCGTATCTTGCAAGTGCTACACCTGAGGACAAGCCGTGATTGCCAGGAGAAAAGGAATACAGTAGGGATTGACAGACTTTGGGCGAAGTGCTTCCATGCTTCGCTGATCGAGATGCTTTTAATCAACCGGAGCAGCTGTCAAGCCACCTCGACTCCCGTCACCCGGACTTCGGGATTTTCATGAGCTTGAAGATCATGGCCCTGGTGAATCAGGACATTGCAGGAGGAAAAACAATGAGGCACATGCAATACGTAGGCAGACTTTCCATTCTGGCCCTGTCTTTGCTTGG
>JAJDCM010000213.1 GCA_029260825.1 Planctomycetota bacterium
TTGTTGCTTGTCGGACTCGCGGTTTTTTTGCCTCTGGGTTCCGGAGGCGGTTCGAAGGTCTGCGACCTGAAGGACACGACGCGAGGCTTTTTCTGTTCGGACGAAGAGAACATCCTGTTGCCGACGGATCTCGTCTCCGAAGTCGCCTACTATCGTTGCGAGGATTGTGATGTTTCGACTCGGGAAGCCGGGCCTTGCGATGAATGTGAAAATGAGATGGAGGAGGTCAAGTCGGAAAAGAACGTATGTCCTGATTGCCTCATGAAACCTCAGCGAGCGGAGATCTGTCGAAAAGTCTACTTCGCCTGTGAAGATTGCGACTCCACCTCTTTGATCAAGGGGAAGTGCAAGGATTGCAACGTCGACCTCAAGAAGAATACGTCTCTGGCTCTCGTGGAGTATCGCTGCTCCGAGTGCGAGGACTGGTCTCTCCTTCCGGCAAAGTGTAAGGATGACGATTGTTCCAAGAAGGGAAAGGCGTACGTCAAATGCTGCACCGAGTCGGAAACATTCCCTCATGTTGGCGTGAAGGCCCTCTCGAAGTGAGCTGAATCAGCAGATCGATCATTCAAGTGACGTTGTCGAGCCGGAGGGCGATCCTCCGGCTCGGTTCTTCTTGCGAAGAATGCGTCCGCCATCTACCCCTGGAGAACCAACGTCGCTTTTCTCGTGTTTCCTTCGAGTAAGTTTGACTCTTTTCGTAAGATAGGAGAATTCGTCAAACCCAGGAAACCGAAATGAAGAGCCTCAAGAACATCATCGTTGCCATCGTTGCCATCCTCGTCATCATCGTTGCCCTCCAAAACACGGAGGCAGTCGAGACCCGGATGCTTTTCGCCACGATCAGCATGCCTCGAGCACTGTTGCTCTTTGTCACCCTTTTGGTTGGCTTCGTTGCCGGGGTTCTGGCCTCGACGAAGCTTCCCTCTTTCAAAAAGAGCTGAAAGAACCGCCTCCCCGGCGGCCTGAATCTTTCGGGGGTGAGCCACCGGTTCGGAAGGAGGAGGTCCGACTCGATCGGAACTCAAGCCTCCGGTAAGCCTCTGTCAATGTCTTCAAAATGCCCTGGCAAAGGGTCGCCCCAACTTGGCACAAGGATTGCTTGTTTAGTCCCGGTGATGGAATCCAGACGGGACTCCTGATCTGAATCCAAATAAGTTGTGGCCGGGGTTGCACTGGAAGTGTGTAAAACGTTGTTATCTTCCTTTAGTCCCCCTATTCCTACTCGCGGATGGCCTCCCCCGGTCACCTCTTATTCGGATTCTCTCCGGTTCGGATCTTGCTCCCTCTTCTCTTCTTCCGGAGCCGAATCGGTTGGCTCGGAGTCGGTCTCCTCTTCTGCGCCGATCCCGAGAGAGCGAGCGACCTCCTTTGCGGCAGCCGCTTTCACCTCAGCCTTGGCGGCTCTCCTCTTGAGCTTTTCGGCCTCTTCTTGGGCTTCATGTGCCTGGGCCTCAAGGGTCTCGTACTCGTCGTCAGCGGGATCGGTTTCGCTGACTTTGCGAGCCGTCTCTTCCGCATTCGTCCCGGCAATTGTCGCTTTCTTGCGGGCTTGCTCGGCCAGACCTTCGGTGCGCTCGGCCTCGTCGGCGGCTGCCGCGATCTCGGCGTGGACGCCGGCTTCTGGATCGGCATCAATCAACAGCTCGCTTGCGGCGAGCACGAGAACCGTCATTCGAAATTGATCCAGGAAGATCTCCGGATGAGTCTCAAACGGTCCCATCGGTTCCTCGCCCACGATGCGAAGGGGCAAGAATACGGCGGCGGCGTCTGCTGACCGGGCGAGCAGATCCTCCACCCCCGTTAACTCCAGGGCTACGGCTTCGGCCTCGATTCGAACTTCCTTGAGCTGTTCCTGCATGATTTCGGTTTCTTCCTCCGCCGTCCTTCCCTCGTTGATCGGTCCGAGTACACGGATCTTGGCGCCTTCCCACTCGGGGGTTCGGGTCATGAGGTGGGCAAGGAGCAGGGAAAGTGGTTGAGTGGCTCCAAGGGGCCTCCACACATCGATCCGCCTGTCCCCAGGCTGTTGCTGGGTCAGGGATTCGAACCCGGATGTCGATACGCTCAGGACCACAACATTGAGGCCCATCCTTCGCGCCACCTGAAGGTAGTGTCCGTACAACATGAGGCCCGGAGCATCCCTCGCCGCCGGAGGATGATCGAACCAGTTCAGGAGCACCAGGTTTGCTCGAATCGGGCCCATGCCCAGGGCCTGAAAGATGACAGGAACTCCCGAGAGAGGATCCGACGTGGTGACAACAAGGGGAAAGGCCTTCAGCTTTCGCCGCAGGATGTCCGTCCGTAACTCCTCTTCTGCTTTCGCCCGGAGCTGAGCCGCCCGAGCGCCCTCAGCTTCGATGACCTGAACCGCGGTGGTGAGTCCGCTTCCTCCCTCGATCCAGGACGCGAATCGGAGCAGGCGTTCGCGACGATCTGGATTGTCGGAGAACGCGACCACGACCGGCCGCCAGTCCCGGGGATGCTCCAGGGTTCCCGCCATTTCGATCATGTGCTCGCGAACTCGCTGGAACCGATGAGATCTTGAACTGTCGGCCCAGCGCGCTGAAGGGGACGTACGCTTCAGGTAGTTGTGGATGCCAAAGAGGACGGCTGCGGCAGCGAAGCCCGCGACCGGGTCGATGGCCAGCATCACTCCGAAGCAGGCAAGGAAGCCGAGGAGACTGACATGAGGGTGAAACCAGCGGAACGTCGGCCGAAAGGAAGGACTCTTGGCTCGCGCTTCGAAATAGGTGGCGTAGTTCAGAAGACCGTAAGAGACGAGAAAGAACATCGCCACGATGCGAGCAACCAGGTTCAGGTTGCCGAGTGCGAGAGTTGCCACGGCGATTGCGGACGCAAGAAGAACGCCGCGTCGGGGATTGCTGGTGGGACCGTGCCCTTTCGCGAAAGCCGTGAGAAACGGAAACACCCGATCGGAGGCAAGAGACTGAAGGATGCGGGGAGCGCCAAGGAATGAGGCCAGGGCGGAGGAGAGGGTTGCAGCGATCACGCCGGCGTCGATGAGCCAGGAGGCGGCTGAAACCCGGCGCATGGCCCCAAAATCCGACGCCAGCTCACCGGCCGGAAGGGCTGCTGCGAGAAGGAGCGCAATGCCGACGTAGACAACAAAAGAAATGCCAACCGCGGCGAAGGTACCCAGGGGCAGGCTCCGGGACGGGTCCTTGAGGTTTCCCGACATGCTGACGCCCTGAGTAAATCCGGTTACCGCCGGGAAAAAGACGGCGAA
>JAJDCM010000214.1 GCA_029260825.1 Planctomycetota bacterium
ACCATTGCCATCCATGACGGTCACGGTGGCAGTGGTCATGCCAGGAGGAAAGGTTCCGGTTGGAGTTTCACTCGTTGCATCATTGAAGGTGACGCCGGGTGCGGACCAGTTAAACGTGAGCTGGTCCATGTCCGGGTCGGAAGATCCTGAACCATCTAGCATGACGGATGCACCACTGATGGACGTACATTCGGTGCTGACGTTTGTTCCCGCGTCTGCGGTTGGTGGGCTGTTCGGGGCCATCACCGCGCTGACGGCGGCAAGAAAATCGACCCTTCCATGGTTGTCCCAGGTTGCGCCGCCGTTTGGCGAGTCGTTGGGGTCATCCGGAAGGTCGTTGGCGGTGTCTTGAATGAGATCCTCAATGTCGTCGTTGGTGAGGTTGGCTCCCACATCAAGAGATCGAGAGATGATGAGAGCGGCAAGTCCCGCAGTTGTCGGACAGGAGAAAGATGTTCCGGAGGAAAGAAAGTAGACCGGATCTCCCGGTGTACCTCCACCTGCATTTACATCGGCGACCGAGAGAACCGCGGCGCCGACAAGATGGGTGCCAGGTGCGACGACGTCAACTGCCGTCGTACCGTATTGAGAAAAAGAAGCTCTTCCATCAAGGTCTCCCGATCCTCCACCAAGATCGGATCCGGAATCTGTTGCTCCGACCGAGATGATGTGATCCAGGCTGGAGGGATACTGGGCCGATGAGGAATTTCCGTTTCCGGCGGAGGCGAGCTGTACAGCACCTGCCGCCCAGGCGAAATCGACCGCGCTTTCCACCGTGGAAGAAAACCCTCCGCCGAACGACATGTTGAGCACATGAGCGCCGTTGTTGGCCGCATACGTGATGGCGTTCGAGATGTCAAAGATATTGGCCCCGCCGTCGTCGGTGAAAATCTTGACCGGCATGATTTTGCAGTTCCATGCTCCACCAGCCATCCCATTGGCGTCATTCCCGATGGCACCGGCGCAAGATGCGGAAAATGTCCCGTGGAACGTGTTGCTGTCCGGTCCCGCCGCAGAGTCGTTGTCGATTCCATCGCCAAGGTCTGGGTTGGGGTCGTTATCATCGCTGAAGAAATCCCACCCGTTGACGTCGTCAATGAAACCGTTCATGTCGTCGTCTGTACTGTTCCCGGGAATCTCTCCAGTATTCGTCCAGATGTTACTGGCGAGATCCGGGTGATCCAGATCGACGCCGGAATCGATGATGGCGATGATGACGTCGCTTCTTCCCGTGGTAATGTCCCACGCAGCCTCGGCGTTGAGGTTGTCGTCGGTTCCGATGCCATCAAAGACCCATTTCTGAAGGTCGGTCGAGATGCCGAGATAGTCATCGTAAAAACCGTCATCTGGAATGATGTTGAGGTAGTAGTAGCGATTCGGCTCCGCATACTCGACCAGCACATGATTTGAGAGCTGCCGTGAGGTTTCCAGGACACTTGACCCGGGAGCAATTCGATAGCGATGTACACCGATATGGGGATTGAAGTCGAGACGAGTTAGAGAGCTATTTTTCTCCAGTGACTGAACTTCGGCCATCAGCGGCGTGAGACCGCCGCGGTAGCGAACCAGGACTTCCCCCGGGACGAATTGTTGCCGACTCGTGTCCACGGGAGCGATCGCACGGGGTTGTACTTCAACCGAAGGCTCCTGGGCGAGAATGGATGGAGCCATGATCCCGCTGATGAAGAAGGTCAAGAGGATCAAGGAGATCGTGGAGATGACAGGGATGAAGGGGAAAGAGACAAGGGTGTTGTGTCGGCGGCTGTTAACCCGGTGATTCACGCGTGAGGCTCCTTCATTTCCACTCGTTGGTCATTCACAAGACGAAGAATGTCCTGAGTTAGATTACAGCGTATTAGACGACATCCCCCTTTGCTGGATTTGAACAGAGAAACTCACGTAAGTCAACAAATACACGGTTTTAAGGGAGGGTGGCGTGTCGCTGCGAGGTGTCAAGGCCCGTATTCAAGATGCAGTGACTTTGTTCTCAGGCGCCTCAGGGGACAAACCATGTTGGTGGAGGATCAGGGCGGCCCGGAGATTGGTGTTGTCGTTCAAGGGGCGCACAAGAGGTCGAGACTGTTCAATTCCCGATCTACGGCCTACAATCTTCGCCATGAAAGCGTGGCGATGTCTAGTCTTGCTCTTCTTGTTTCCGATCGTTTTGAACGCATCGGGAGCCGGCTTTGTATCAGCACAGCCTCACACTTTCGTCGAGCTGACCAAGATCGAAGCCCTCGACTCCCGGGGGCGTGATCTCTTTGGTTACTCGGTAGCGGCTGATGCCAACCTGGTGGTCATCGGTTCCATCTACCACCCCGGGTTTGATGGCGGCGGGCGTCTCGGTTCAGCTTATGTTTACGAGTGGAATGGCACCGTCTTCCAAGCTTCTGTTCTGGCTCCTTTTTCCCCGACAGATGGGGGCATTTTCGGTGCGGCCGTTTCGGTTGCCGATGATCTTATCGTGGTGTCGGCTCCCGAAGATGACGATCTTGGCGAGTCATCCGGATCCGCTTCGGTGTTCTCTCGAGAAGGCGGTGTTTGGTCGCGGATTCAAAAGCTCTTGCCGACTGACGGAATGAGCGGAGATCGCTTCGGTCATTGCGTTGCTACCGACGGCAGCACAATTGTTGTAGGGGCACCCCATGCCGGCAGAGGCGCCGCCTACGTTTTCCAGCAGGAAAACGGGCTGTACCGCCAGATTCAAGTCCTGCGCGGCAAGGAGTCTTCCGTTTCCACTCGTTTCGGTGGCGCCGTTGCGATTCAGGGTCAGCTTCTGGTGGTTGGTTCCCGGGGAGAAGTCGCAGTGAGCGGTTCGAGTTCGGCAAACGTTTTCAGGACCGACGGGAGCGATCTGTTTGCCTTCGAGCAAGAGCTCCTACCATCTGATCCTGAAGGAAGCGAGGCGTTTGGGGACGCGGTCGGTTTGGATGACGATGCGATTCTTGTGGGAGCTCCTGGTTCCCTGAACAACCGGGGCCGCGCTTACGTGTTTCGCTTCGAGGGCGGACATTGGAGCGAGGAGCAGGTTCTGAACGCAGGCGAGGGCTCTGCCGGGGGCGACAGTTTCGGTCGCACCTTGGACATCCGTGGCGATGCAGCGATTGTCGGAATGGAGCTAGCCGACGACGCAGGCATGAATTCGGGCGCTGCGGTCGTGTTTCGCTACCGGGGAGGGCATTGGGCTCGAAGCGAACGTTTGCGAGCGAGCGATGAGGGAGCTGAGGATCGCTTTGGATTCAGCGTTGCGCTTTCCAACCAGTTCGCAGCGATCGGTAGCCCGAACGAAGACCGTCCGGGTCAGGATTCGGGAGCGGCGTACGTTTTTGCCGGGGCCGATCCTGAGGTGTGTCTTCAAGGTACGGTGAATGCGGCGGCAGGAGCAATCCGCGACGTCCTCTTTCTCAATGGTGGATCCGGCAGTGCTACCGGCCGCCGGGTCTACTACGATGTTCTATCTCCGTTTGATCTCAGCATGATTCGGCCGCCCTCGGTGCAAGGTCCAAGTCTTGCTCCATTTGCCGTTTATGCCTGGCCGGGTCGACCGAGCCGAAGGACTTCGAGCACTCTTCCTTTTGGACTCGGGTGCTCTGCATTCCCGATGCCACTCTCGGGTGGGAATCCGCAGCCGGTGGCCATCTGGAACAACGCAGGCCGCCCCGATCACCTGGGAATTCCCACCGGGACGTCGCTTTCGGCTCCATCCACTTTTCTCTACCGGAAGACTGGATTGGCTCGAGTGGGGGTGTTTTGCATCCAGGGAGTGATTTTCGACCCGGGGTCGCTGGCCGAAATCCCCGCCAGTCTCACCAACGGTATCGTGGCAATTCCGGTGGTCAGTCAGTAGAGAAGGTTTCTGAAAAAGCTCCATTCTGATAGTAGTATCCGGGTGTCAGGCGAAGGTGCCCCTTTTCTCAGGAAACTAAAGCTCAAGCGGAGAAGACACGTGTCCAAGATTCTCGACTCGATTCTGGGAGGTATCGGCAATACCCCCTTGGTAAAGCTCCGGGTCATCGGCCGGGATACGGGCTGCGAGATTCTCGCAAAATGCGAGTTCCTGAACGCCGGAGGATCGGTCAAGGATCGAATCGGCAAGCGGATGGTGGAGGAGGCGGAGAAGAGTGGCCGCATCAAGCCGGGCGACACACTCATCGAGCCCACCAGCGGAAATACGGGTATCGGGATGGCGCTAGCAGCCGCGGTCAAAGGATACCGCATGATTATCACCATGCCCGAGAAGATGAGCCGAGAGAAACAGGTTGTCCTTGAAGCCCTTGGTGCCGAGATTATTCGGACTCCAACCGAAGCTGCCTGGGATGCACCGGAGAGTCATATTGGTGTGGCGAATCAGCTCCAGAAGATCCTCCCCAATTCGCACATTCTTGATCAATATTCGAACCCAGACAATCCGCTCGCTCACTACCATGGAACTGCCGTGGAGATTCTTGAGCAGACAGGCGGTAAAATCGACTATCTAGTTGCCACGGCGGGAACCGGCGGCACCTTGACGGGTCTTGCTCGTCGCATCAAAGAAGAAGTGCCCGATTGCAAGATCGTTGGAGTGGATCCGGTTGGTTCGATTCTGGCGGGAGATGCTCCCATCTGCTCCTACAAGGTAGAAGGCATCGGGTATGACTTCATTCCGGATGTGCTGGACCGGGATCTTGTCGATGAATGGATCAAGACCGAGGATCGAGAGTCATTCATCATGGCCCGCCGCCTCATTCGTCAGGAAGGGCTTCTTTGTGGTGGCAGTTCCGGATCCGCCGCCTGGGCAGCCAAGCAAATTGCTTTGCGTGTTGGTCCAGGAAAGCGAATCGTTACCGTGCTTGCGGACTCGGTTCGGAACTACATGACCAAGTTCATGGACGATCAATGGATGAAGGAGAACGGCTTTACGGACAGTCGCTGGGAAAGCACCAGCGTTGCCGATCTTCTGAGAAGCCTGCCGCGAAGGAAGGTGCTGACGACCTCCTCTGGAGATACGGTAAAAGATGCGGTTCATCTCATGAAGGAGGAGGGGATCAGTCAGCTTCCGGTGGTTGAGAACGATAAGGTCATGGGAATCGTCACCGAGTCCGATCTTCTGGCGAGAATGGTGGAAGGCAACGCCCGGTTGTCGAGCAAGATCGCCGAGGTCATGTTCCGAAACGTCACCACCGTCTCGCTCAATGAAGATGCCGGCTGTCTTACCCGGCTTTTCGGGGATGGTCTTGTGGCTCTTGTGGTGAATGACGACCAGGAGTTGCGGGGGTTGATCACCAAGATGGACCTGGTGGACTTCCTGACCCGCTCGACTGCTCCCTGAGTCAATGTGCGCCGAGAGATGCTCTTTAGGTCCCACTTTCCACTCTAGCCCGGATTATTCAGGAGTGTGGCGAGAATGGCCCCAGGTCGCCACTGGCTGCGTCGTTACGGCAATTTCGATCCTCGATGTGTCTCTAAACACGCCTGCGGTCGAAATCACCTGGACTCCTTGCCAGAAACACCCTGGAACAATTCTCGCTCAAACTCCTGAATAATCCGGGCTAGAGTTCGTCCGCCTTGTTAGAATCCAGGAACCTGAGCCAGGTTGGCGGGTTCTCGATCCTCCTTCAGTCCCACCCCGAAGGAGCTGCTAACCAACGTGCGGGCGGCATGTTACTGCGGCTCGGGACGAATGCACATTATTGACTACGCAAAGGACAACCCCTGGTGCCAAGCAAGGCCAAGTCTGCTTCACTCCTCGTTCCGGTCCCTGTGGGCATCCATCGAGAGTCGGTCGATCAGGCAAGACCCGACGCCTCCGAGCCAGTGCTGCCTCCTCCAGTCGAGAACCGGGTCAGGAGTCGCTCTGACTTCGTTGCAGTCCTGGAGGCGCGTTTAGACGAAGAACTGACCTTCATTGACCCGCCTCGGCAGGACGGACTTGGGAATGCGGTGGTTATTGTCGGCGAGGGCTCAGATGAGCGAGTTCTGAAGGTCTATCGACCAAAAATGTCCGCGATCGGCTCCCTCTTTGCAAACACGATCACGTGTCGTCTTCAATGTCGCCGGAAGATGGATCCCCTCACCCGGGCAAGGACCGAAACGGTCTGCATCGAGCTCTGGCAAAAGCACGGTTTTGATGTGTTTTCCATTGTCGAGGGTGTGGCTCTGAATCTTGACTCTCCGACCTTGTGGCTCGAATACTGTCCGGGAAGACTGCTCAGTGACGTTCTTTCTGACCCTGAGTTGGCGGTAAGGGACAAAGAAAACCTTGTTGCACGTGTCGGGTCCGAATCCGCGAGGCGGCATCAGCTAGCAATCCGAACCTCGAACATATTGCTTGTTCACTTCAATAGTTCGGTCAAGCACATCATGCACCATGGGGATCGCTTGACGACTTTTGATTTCGAGGGAGGCTATGTCGATGGATTGGGAATCGAAGGAGCTCTTTCTCTCGAGCTAGGCTCATTCCTTCGATCCCTGGAGCGTTTTTCCGGCTCTTTTGCCGGCAAGGCCACGGATGCCTATCGAGAGGGATACGCGGATCCGGATCTGCTGGGCAGGATTGCTAACCGAGGGATTCGTGGGCTCCAGCCCTACCTTCTTGGCAAGAGGTTCGGGGACTCTCTACGTCCAAGGTCAAAGAGTAAGACCGAGTCTCTTCGGCGGCTACGGGACCGGCTTACGGTCTGACACGCCCTCCCTTACACCGGGGAGCGGTCGTCCAAGACTGCCGTTTTTTGGTAAGCTTTCCTTGCAGGAACCTCCTGGGATCGGGAGGGATATGATGGAAAATACTTGGGCCGAGAGGATGCCATGCCGAGTCCAGAAATCTTGAAGTTTGACGACCTCACTCCGCATCTTCTTCTGAAGAACGGGAACTACCTCTACAAGGTGCCTTTCAGAGGTGGGTTTGCCGTTCTCAAGGTCTACTACGGCAGCCGGGGTGTTTGGGGGCGATGGACCAAGAGCCTGAGCAACGTTGTTCTCTATGGTCAGACTTCCTACATGCCCAAGACCCGTTGTCGCGTGGAGCGCGAATGTATCGAACTCTGGCGTTCCCACGGTTTCAGGGTGTTCGATCTATATGAAGATGTCGTGGTCGACGCACCGACTTGTGTGCCGGGTGGCTACATGCTCTTTGAGTACGTGAAAGCGCCAAGATTGATCGACTACCTGCAAGACGACACGGTATCCGATGACGAAAAATTCAAGAAGTATCAATTGTTTCTGACCCAGTGGAGTCATCGTCACGACATCGCCATCGCGGATAAAGAGCCCCGACTCATTCATGAGAATGGGGACGGAAAACACGTGATGATCCTCGACGACGGTGATCTTCTATGGTTCGACTTTGAGATGGTCTATCGCAGCCGATCGAGAGTTCCCGAATTGGTTTCTCATGAGTTAGTTCAGTTCATATGGTTTCTTCTCAAGACCCTCCCCAAGGATTTTGGTGACCGTCTGCTGGAGGCCACCATCGAGGGCTACGGGAACCGGGCTCGACTCGAAAGCGCTCACATGTTCTTCTTCAATCACCCCAATCCGCTTCATCGATTTGGTCGTGCGTTGGATCGAAAACTACGAAAACGAGCGAAAAAGGCGACCAGCAAGTACAACGTGGCCTTGACCATCAAGGAACGGCTGGACCGGTCGGATGCACCCCAGTTCGGCTAGCATCCGTCGGTTATTTCGCATCTTGCTCATGGCACCATTCATCGATCAGGTTCGCTACCAGAGCAGTCCAGCCGGTTTGATGGGATGCTCCCAGGCCTGCCCCGTTGTCGCCGTGGAAATACTCGTAGAAGAGAGTAAGTTCCCGCCAATGAGGGTCATTCTGGAACTTCTCCGACCCTCCATATACAGGACGCTGTCCGTCCTCTCCCCGGCGGAAAATGTTCTGGAGCCTTGTAGCCAGGTCACATGCCATGGCAGCCATGGTCATCTGCTCGCCCTCGGAGCCAGCCGAAGCCACGGTGAAGTTCGGTCCGAAGGCCTTTCCGAGTTTGCGAAGAGACTCGATGAGAAGGAAGTTGGTCGGGAACCAGATGGGGCCTCGCCAGTTTGAATTCCCGCCCTTTAGCTTGCAGATGGCTTCCGCAGGTTCATAGCCCACAATCTTGCCATCGAACTCGAACGGTTGATGGAGGTGAGCTCGGGAAAGACTTCGGATGCCATAAGGAGAAAGGAACTCTTCCGGGTCCCACATACGCTCGACGATACGAGTGATCTGATGGCTATTGAGAATGGTAAGAACATGGGTCGTCTGGCCGTTCTCTTTGACCGTATGCACGACATCCTCGACCAGGTCTTTTCGATTCTCGAGGAACCAGTCCAGGTTCTTTTTGAACTCGGTAAAAGGTTTGATCCAGCTCTCCTCAAGGCGTTCCACGGCGAAGAGAGGAATGAGGCCGACCAGAGATCGGACCCGGAACTTCCTGAAGCTCCCATCCGGATGCCGGAGCACGTCATAGAAGAATCCGTCTTCTTCATCCCAGAGCTGATAATTCTTGTTGCCCATGTGCTTCATGGCCGAGGCGACATAGGTGTAGTGCTGGAAATACTTGGTTGCCAGGCCTTCGTAGACCGGGTTTTCTTTGGCCAGCTCAAGAGCGATGCGCATGAGCTGGAGGCAAAACATTCCCATCCATCCGGTTGCATCGGCTTGCTCGAGAACTGAGCCGTCCTCGCACTTTTCACTTCGATCGACGACGGTGATGTTATCGAGTCCGAGAAAACCACCTTCAAAGACGTTGTTACCTTCCCGGTCGACCTTGTTGATCCACCAGGCGAAGTTGATCAGTAGTTTGTGAAAACAGCGCTCCAGAAACTCCCGATCGCCTTTCCCGCTGCGAATGCGATCCATGTTGTAGACCCGCCACACCGCCCAGGCATGAACCGGAGGGTTCAAATCCGAGAACTCCCATTCATAGGCAGGGATCTGGCCGCTCGGGTGCTGAAATTGCTCGAACAACATGAGCTGGAGCTGTTCCTTGGCGTAGATGGGATCCACAAGAGCAAATCCGACGCAGTGAAAGGCAAGGTCCCAGGCTGCAAACCATGGATATTCCCATTTATCAGGCATGGTGAGAATTCGCATGGAGTTCAGGTGTTTCCAGTGGGAATTGCGGATTTTCTGTCGTGATTCAGGGGGCGGAAACTGGGGGTTGTCACCATCGAGCCAGGTGTGGACATTGTAAATGTAGCTCTGTTTCGTCCACAGAAGACCCGCAAACGCCTGCCTCTGAATTTTCTTGTCTTCAGGTGTCGCTTTCTCGGGGTGAATCGTCTCGTAAAACTTGTCTGCCTCTTTCTTTCGTTTTGTGATGAGAGCGTCCACGCCCTTCAGGGGATCTGATAGGTTCCCGTCCTGGGAGAGGCGGCAACGAACGACCACCGTTCCCCCCGGGGGAATGGCATGGAAGCGATAGTGTGCCGAGGCCTTCGTACCTCTTCGCTCCCGATTGAGACAGTCTTCTCCCCCGATGATTGACCGGTGAAACGCATCTTTGACGTAGGGGGTTTTGCTTTTGACATCCGGCCCAAAGACTCGCTGGGTGTTGGTTTCATTGTTGGTGAATAGAAGCTCACCACCCGGACTCAGGTAAAAATGTCGTTTGCCGAGCGAATAGGTTTCGGGCATATCCCGGGGGAGGTCAACGTGGGAGGAGTCGGCCGTAAGGCTCATGAAGTTTCCGTTTTCCTTCCCCGGCAGGATGATTGGTTCTTGCTTGGGATCGGCCTCCCAGGACCAGATATTGCGAAACCAGAGATGGGGAAGAATGTGAAGGTCGGCGGTGTCGGGGCCTCGGTTCACGGCAGTGATGCGATAGTAGAGCTCCTCAGGAGTCTCTTTGGCGAACTCGATCGAGATATCGAAGTAGCGATCATTATAGAACGCATCCGTATCCAGAAGTTCATGCTCAAACCCTTGACCGCCACGTCTTTGATTTTCGGCGATCAGGTCTTCATAGGGAAACTTGGCCTGGGGGTACTTGTAGATGAACTTCATGTAGGAGTGGGTCGGAGTGGCGTCTGCATGAAAGTAGTATTCTTTCACGTCTTCGCCGTGATTCCCCTCGTTTGGGGTGAGGCCGAAGAGACGTTCCTTCAGGATGCTGTCCCGTCCGTTCCAGAATACAGGTGCCATGCAAAGCAGTTGAAAGCGATCGCTGAATCCGGCGATCGCGTCTTCTCCCCAGCGATAGGCCTTGCTTCTGGCCATGTCAAATGGAAGGAAGCTCCAGGCGTCTCCGTCGTGGCTGTAATCTTCCCGCACCGTTCCCCAGCTTCGATCACTGACGTACGGACCCCACCGTCGCCAGCCGGTTTGGTCGTCTGTGATGGCCTGGAGCCGCTCATGCTCTTTTGAGCTCATGGCAAAGATTCCTTTTTCGATGTCGAGAACTGGTGGAGTTGGTCCCAGAAAAGCGGTCTGATCAATCTGCCTTTGCCGCGGGATTACGCCGTAGAATAGAGGGCTCGTGGCCTCTTGTAAAGCGGGTGCGAGAATAGAATTCAGCTCAGGCTGTCTTTCTTTGCCGAGGTTTTTGGATGAGCATCAAGGATGTGATGAGAGACGCAATGAGGCCGGAGATTCCGAGTCCCATCACAAATGGTGCCTTTTCCAGAAGCTCGACGTCGATAATGAGGTGGCTACCGACTGCGATTCCCACGAGGCCCGCAAAGAGAAAGCGACGCCGGTGGCGCCAGGGGGCGAGGAGCAAGAGGATGGCGACGGCAGCGAGATACAGAAGGGTATCGATGTCTTGCAGGTTACTGCCCTGTTGCTCATGAACATTCACATAAAGAGCGACGAGAAGATGACACGGGGCAATGAGTTCAAGGATCCGAGCAGCTCGTCGAAGATCGAGGCTCCTGGCTCGTTCGATAAGAACCATGATGACAACGAACAGCACTCCGTTGAGGGCGAAGGATAAATACTCGAGGCGACTCAAAGTCAAGAAGGCATTTTTGCTTGTAATGGGATCTGCGGGCTCGACGCCAAGGAGCGCAAGGGTTGGCCCTTGGTTGGCGATGACGTCCAGAACCAGGACCAGGGTCAAGAAGGCGACAAGGTGAAAAGGCATGGCCCAACGTACCCGACCCGATTTTTCCAGCAGAAGAGCCGGTATTTCGAGCAGTACCAGAGGCAAGCACCAGAGGGCCTGGATTTCCGGATCTTGATCGAGCCAGTTCAAGAGCAGAAGCCCGGAAATGTAGGTCGTCACGAGCAAGGTGGACGTGGTCCACGCAAAGCCCGTCATTCGGAGACGACCAAGAGATAAAAGAGATAGGATGAGGGCAGTCACCGAGGCAAAGGCAATTTGATGGTTTGAGAACGGAGATCCGAGGAGTTGGACCACATGCTCCGGTCTCTCGGAGAAGATCGCAAGCTCGGAGAGAGCGGATAAAATAGCTGGTGCTACAGAGAGTACGGCTCCAGCTAGCATGGAAGCCGCGGCCAGGATTTCCCGGCGTGCGTAGGCGTAGAGACCAAGGCTCACAAGCCCCAGGGTTCCCAGGCAAGGAGCAACGTAGCGCAATGTTGGAGAAACTTCATCTCGAATCAACCAGACCATGAGGATGCCTGCCACAACCACCGACCAGCTACTCGCGTAAAGGATGGTTTGTGAGATGGTCAGCCGACGCGAATCCAGGATCCAATGGTCTTCATCCGCAAGAATCCGGCGATAGACGGTTTGGAGCCGATCCCTTTCCTGGGAAGAGATCATTCCCTGAGTCTCCCAGTCTCGAAGGTCGTCCGAGTGCCCGGTGATCTTGCGACGGAGTACGTCCTTGAACATGGCCGGGCGGAGGAGGATGGGTTCGTTCGAGAGATATCGCCCAAAGTCGGTAGCTACGTCCTGAGCCCGAGGGCGAACCTCGGGGTCTCTGGCGAGGCAGGCCAAACAGATCGCCTGGAGATCGGCGGGAATTCCCGTTGCTACATGGAGAGGAAACGGAGGATCTTCGGAGGCAATCTTCTGGAGGACTTCTTGTGTACTTTCCGCCTGGAATGGGCTTCTTCCGGTGAGGACGGTGAAGATTACGCTTCCCAGCGAGAAAATGTCCGAGGCCGAACTCAGGCTTTCGCAGCGAGCTTGTTCGGGAGATGCGTAGAGGGGAGTGCCCCGAAAGATCTCTTGCATTGCTGTTTCCGCAGTGGATGCAGCTAGCCCGAAATCAAGGACTTTTGGTTGCAGATCGGGGGTGACCAGGATGTTGTCGGGCTTCAGGTCACGGTGAATGATGGAATTCTTGTGGGCGGTGGCCAGGGCCCGAGCAACGTTCTGGAGAATCCTTGCACGTTGTTTCATGTTGAGGGACTGAGTGGCCACATCAATCGGGTAGCCTTCGATGTGTTCCATCACGATCGCCGGATTCTCACCGTGGTCCACGACGGAATGAATGGTGACAATGTTCGGATCGGAGAGGCTTGCCGCCTTGCGGGCTTCGGTAAGGATCCTTTTGCGAACCGATTCTCCGGTTCCTTGATGCAAGACTTTCAGGGCAACATTACGCTCCAGGGTCAAGTCTTCGGCAAGGAACACGGATCCCAGGCCGCCGGTTCCCAGTTCTCGAAGGATGCGGAAACCAGGAAGATCGGGAGGGCTTGCCGGTCGAGTAGATTTGGGTTTTCCCAGGGCGCCGAGCACGGTTCTGACCCGGTGTGCCGTTTCAATCCGGTTCTTGCATTCGGTGCGGATTTCATCGGGAACATTGAGGAGAAAGTGCTCCAATGTCGGAGCTTCTCCCTGCTCGCAGAGGCTCAGATAATGGGCAACCTGATCGTCGATTGCGTCGTTTTCGAATGTCATAGGATCTGCGGGGGAGGGCCGGACTCGACTTCCCCTTCATCTTCGGGGTCCAGGAGCTCATGAACTCTCCCCTGCTCGATCAAACGGGCCCGGTGAGAGAGTCGCGAGATCGACCGGTGAAAACGCATTCTTGCGGCATCCTCGGTGATTGACAGCTTGTCTCCGATCTCTTTGTACGAGAGAGAATCCCATTGTCGCCAGAGAATCACATCTCGATCCTCCGGCGCGAGGAGTTCCATGGATAAGCGGACGAGGTCTTGCGCTTCCTTCTTTTCGACTTCATCAAGGGAGCCTTGAGGCTGATCGAGATAAAGAACACTATCGCTTGGAAGTGGCTTTTCTCGAACTGCCGCCCGGCGAGCCGCGGTAAAGCGATCGTTTTGGCCCCGAATGACGTTTTCCGCGATGCGGGCCAGAAGGGCTCGGAAATGTCGATGGTTAGAAAGAAGGAAACGGGGTCCGTAGTGAAGGAGCTCGATGAGGACTTCCTGGACAACGTCGCAGGTCTCTTCCTTGGACCGCAGCAGGGGGCCCACCCGTTTTCGAACAACCTGGTGAATCCAGGGTAGATCGTGTTCGATCAGGGTCTGAAGCGCTCCTTGATCGCCACCATGCCATCGTTGAAGTAGGTCAAGGGTGTCCTGGTTGTCGGGCTCCATGTTCTGGTTTTTACCAGGTTTGAGACGAGCACGAGGGCACAAGACGGGAAAAAGCCTCTTTTTTTGGGAAACCCGGTTCGGTTTCAAATCACTTTCCCCTTTACAGGGGGACGAGCCCCAGTGCCGCATGATGGCGGGTTTGGACCGGATTCTGCACCGAGAATTCGATGCGGGAATTGAATGGAGAGATGAGCATGATGAGCCGAGATTTCTGTTCTGAGATGAGGATGGCCGGTTTGGTTCAAGGTTGTCTGATGGTGATCTTTTTGACTTTGAGTGGATGCAGTCTGAGTTTTGCCGAACATGAAACGGTCTTTCGCATCGATGAGAAGACGGACACCCTGGAACTGCTTTCGATCTATCGGGGGGTTACCGCATCGAAGGATCATGACGACACGGTCCGGGAAGCACTTGAGATCGTGATGCCGGCGGCAAAGGGAGAGCGTCGGTTCGCGGTGAGTCTTTGGGGCGACTTCGACCTTGACGACCCGGAGCTGGTCAAGGAGCTTGATGAGGGAGATGCCTTCGAGCGAGAAGTCCTTCAGTTTGCCCAAGGGGTTTCGGTGACGAAGGCGGGTCTGTTTCTTGATGAGAAGGGGCGCCTCTCCGGATATCAGCGAATCCAGATCAAGAACATCCGGGCAGGCGTTGATCTTCTGAACCAGGCGATTTCCAGGCTCGTTCTTTCCGGGGCCGAGGATTGGGAAGATTTCGTCGACGATACACCGTTTCTGGATTCGGAAAGCCGCGATCTTCTTGTTCGATACGCACAACGAGGCGACCCCTGGCTGAAGATCAAGGATGGGGAGATCGAGGTCATGATCCCGATCACGCCGGCTTCGGCAAACAGCATCCATCAGGAGATCATCAAGGATTCAATGGGGGATGTGCAGGAAAGCTCGTGGAACTGGTTCCTTCGCCACTTGATCTTGTTGCGCCACTATTCAGTCGAGGAGGATGGGGTGCTACTTCGGTTTGGCTCGCCAGAGGATGGAGTCTTCTATCTGGCCAAATTCGATGATGAAGTGTCCTATCGGCCGGCCCTCCGAGAGTCACTCGAACTGGCCGGAATGATGCTCGAAACCGATACGAGTTCGAGGAAGCTCTTGAAGGAGTTCGGTGTAAGTCTGAAGGAAAAGCCTGCGCCTCAAGGGAAGTAGGTGGGTTCGGAGCGTTTCCCCGGGGTAACATCCGGGCCGCCCGACCGGACGCGCGACGACATAAACCGTGATCAGATCGTTTTTTGAGTGATTTCCACAATTGGCCTCCCGATTGCTTCTTCAGAAAGAGGCAGGGAGGCCATTTTTTGTCGACCAGGACTGTCTGAGGAACACCCATGACCAGACGATCGATTTCATTTTTTGTTGCAGCATTCCTTGTGCTGGCTTGCTCTTCGTTGGCCCGGGCGAAAGAACCTTTTACTTCCGAAATGATGTCGCTTGAGGAGTTGTTCAGAGCACTTCCTGGAAGCTCGGGAGGAGTTGAGCTGTCTGCCCTGCTGGATCATGTCAAGAGCTCTCCCGATGAGTCGGTTGACCAGCTTCTTTTGCATGTGCGATCCAGGTTCGTTGAGCAGAGAAGAGCTGCGTTGATGGGATTGGGGGAGGTCAAGGATCCACGGGCGGAGACACTACTCCTTACGGCACTGGCTCAGGGTAGCTACGAATCTCAGTGTCTGGCGGCCCTATCCCTCGGGAACTATGGCTCAACAAAAGCAGTTGCCCTCCTGGAAAAGGTGATTCAGGGTAAGCTTGGACTCTCATCAAGAACCCTGAGGCTACGCCAGAATGCTGCGGTTGCTCTGGCTTCGATTGGTGATGCGAGTGTTCTTCCAACTTTGCTGATTGCGGTGGAAAAAGACCGCCTCAACCGAGAGGCTCTCTCGGTTGCGCTTGCCGCTTTGGGAGAGACCCTGACCGGAAACGATATTCACAGGATGGTGGAATCCAGAACAGATGCTCTCCGCCGGGCGGGAGCCTTGATCCTTGGCAGTAGTCAGGATAGCTCATCGGTAATCTCGATTATCAAGCTGCTGGGTGACAAGAGCTACCGGGTTCGACAAGGGGCTGCCGTGGCGCTGGGGCGTCTCGGAAACAAGGCGGGAGAGCCGGCTTTGATCAGAGCCCAAGAAGACGAGAACGCGGAGGTAAGAAAGGCCGCTGCCCGGTCACTCGAAATTCTGAAGTCGATTGATCACTCGGTGGTTTCTTCTGTACGCGCCAGTGAAGGGATGGACTCGTGGTTTTCGGCGGTTGTCATGGGTCTTCAAACCGAGCGTGTCTTCCCGCGTCGTGGAAGAGGAGCGGGAAATCGAGGCGGAGGTATGGGCAGCCCTGGACCTCCATCTGCATCGGCACCCGGAGCGACGACTCGAATGGGTGGTGGTGCAGCAGGGGCTGGAATGTCTCCTACAAGCAACACATCCTCGGGCAGCGGCGGCCAGTCCAGTGACGGTCCATCGGGTGGAGCTAGTAGCGGTTCTGAAAGCTCGGGAACCGGCGGGCATGGCGGATCCTATCGGGGACCGGAAGCCAGTGCACCGGCAGAGGCCCCTTCGAGCGAATCGCCCGGGTCAAGTGGAAGTGGGACAGCTCCAATCAATCCTGACGCCGGTCAGGCCTCGAGTCCCGGGGGGGAGGAACCTGGAAGCGGTCGGCCAAATGCTCCCCAGGAAAATCAAGAGGAGGTAGGTAAATCGGATCGAAGGAAAAACGCTGAAAAAGAAGTCCTCACCCTGCAAAAGAAGCTTCGTCAGCTCGTTCGAAGTCTTCAGCTTGCCCACTAGTGACATGCTGTCAGATCAGCGTCTTCAGATCCGCCCAATCATGCCGCCGAGTCGAGATGTAGATGAGTTGATCTCCCACTTCGAGCTTGAGTGAATTGAAGACGGCAAAGCTCTCCTTGCCGCGGTTGACGGAGACGAGGTTGACTCCGTGATCCAGCAGGATCTTTGCGATGGCGGTGTAGTCAGGGTTCGAGCTCGACTCTGAAACCTTGGTGCTGTACAAGGTCGATTCCGTGAGGTTGCTCGTCACGGTGTCGATCATCCGGGTAATTCCCGGGTCATGAACCTCCTGGACGAGGAGGTTTGCGGCGATGCGAAAGCTCGGAACAATGGCGTTGCAGCGCACCGTGTCAAAAAGAGAGCGGTGCCTTTCGTTGAGACACTCGGCCACGATGTGAATGTTCGGATTGATGGAGTCGATGACCGAGACCGTCGAGGCTACGACCGCATCGCTATTGTCGTCGCTATAAGAAGTGGCAAGAACCATGGCCATGCTCGCATCCACCGCCCTTGCGCGAGAAAAAGTATCGTGATCGATGGTGGATCCCCGGATGAAATGAACGTTCGGGTAGGAAAAAGGGAGCTTATCGAGATCGCAGATGACCACGATGTCCCGGTTTTTCTGGCTCTTGTCGCAATTCAGCTCATTGATGACCTGGGCTACTCTGGCTTCGGAAGGGAAGTTGACGAGCAGCACATGGTTCTTGGAGTAGATCGTTGCCATACCGCGTTGTCCCTTGAGAATCATTTGGGTGGTTCGATCGATGATCGTCCCCAGAAAGACGGTGAACGTGGAAAGACCGAGGATCACGATGAACCCGAGAGTGCCCAGCCGGGCTCCCAATGAGGTTGCATAGTGATCACCATAGCCAATGGTGGTCATCGAAATGATGCTGTACCAGATCGCGTCCACAAAACTGAGATCAGGATTGGTTTTCCCGTCAAACTTGTAGTAGCAAATTGCGTTGCCGAAAATGCTCACCAGGAGCAATGCCAGAATCAATAGCCACGACAGTCCCCGGTGACGCCGTATCTTTTGAACCAGAAACAGAAGATTGGTGATCATAAGATAATTGTCGCTACCTTGAACTCGTTCCGTGGGTGAGGATGAAACCGACCCAGGCGGACCCGAGTCCCAGGAACACGTGAAGGCAGAGGTGGAAGAAAGCCGTGCCAGTGTGTCCTGCTCGGAGGAGACCGACGCTTTCGTAGCCAAATGTCGAGAATGTGGTGAATCCACCCAGGACTCCCACAAAAAGAAAATGTCGGAGGTCGACAGAAATGAATGCCCGAGATTCATTCAGTCCGCCCAGGATTCCGATCGTGAGACACCCGATTACGTTGACCGCAAGAGTTCCGTAAGGAAAACCAGATTCCGGCACGAACCGCTGGACGAAATTTCCAACGAGATACCGGAAGATCGAGCCCAGAGCGCCGCCGGCTCCGATCAGGAGTAGGTTGCTTAAGGGAGCCGTCGCCACTGGTTTCTTCCTCCGTGGAACTATTTCCAACCTTCGCGATAGTACCGCACGATTCTCGGTTGAAGTGTGGTGGAAGGCAAGATCTCCTCGTCCGAATCTTTGAGGTGGAACGAGCGACCAAAGGCGAGAGAGGCTCGAAGAAGCTCCGGGGTCAGGTGAGTGGTCTTCACCGGAATTTGAGAGAGCCGGGAAATTTCATCGCGAATCTCCTGGGGCTCCGGACCAGGCACCCAGGCCAGATACCATCCCCAGTCCCCAAAGCTTGGTACGTGAGCATGATAAGGGATGACGTGAAACCCGGCTTCTCTTAGGCTTTGACCGATACAGAGATAAGCCTTCTTGGCCAGAAACGGGCTGGTCGATTGAACGGAGATCCTTGCTCCCGGGTTGAGGCGAGCCATGAGCTGCCGGTAGAAATTCACCGAATAGAGTTTGGCGAGGTCAACCGTATCCGGGTCGGGGAAGTCGAGAAGTGCAACATCGTATTTTTCTCCTACCCCTCGGATGAAGAGCTCGGCATCGATGTTCACCACATGGACGTTGGCAAGAGTGTATTCCTGATCGTCGAGATAGAGCCTCGAGAGCTTTGTCTTTTCCACGATCGAGATTGGCTCGCCCGGGGAAATCCCGGTAGCATCGAGAGTGTCTACCCGGTGATCCAGAAGAGATCCGCGGTTGAGACGGATGAGGTCGGGGTGGGTTGTGGCCAGCCGAGTGACCGCGGGGTCTATGTCCACGAGGGTTACTTTGGATACATCGTGATAGCGAAGAACCTCTCTCAGTCCGAGGCCGTCCCCTCCACCGAGGATCAACACTCGATCTCTCTTCTTGGCGAGGATCATCGGAAGGTGGACAAGGTGGTCGTGGTAGATCGCTTCGTCTCTCGACGAGAACTGCAGTCGCCCGTTGATGTAGAAGTTGAGGGTGTCACCGCGTTCGGTGAGGATCAGATTCTGATACGGAGAGGTCTCTTTGTAGACGACGGGATCCTGGTAACACCTCTGTTCGAGGTAGGCCATCCATTGGTCAGCTCGGGTGAAACAAAAAACAAGAATGGCAAGAGAGCCGACAGTGGCCAGAGTAAGTAGACGAGGCCTTTTGACGAGAGGCCGAAAATAGAGCAATCCGAAAAACGCCACGGTTACGTTCACAAGACCGAGCGCCGCTCCAATTCGACCCAGGGACACATTCGACAGCAGGACATAGGCGAAGAGAAGTGCGCCAAGGAGAGAGCCGATGTAGTCCATGCTAAGCACATCGGACAGGTTTGCCCGAAGGGTAGTGTGATATTCGGTGTTGATCCGGATGAGGATTGGAATTTCGAGGCCGATCAAGCCTCCAACGGCAAGGGCGAAGGAGTAAAGAACGAGCTGGTAGCTTGCGAGCCAGACGAAGGAACCATAGATGATGATCGTGCTGATTCCGCCGAGAAGACCAAGGAGTAGCTCGAAGAAGAGAAACTTGTCGATGAGGTTCCCGACGACCTTCCGCTGGAGGGCGGCACCGATGCCCATGGCGAAGAGCATGATCCCGATGATGACGAAGATCTGCTCGTGAGAGCTCCCCATGAGGTTGTTACCAAGGACGCTCAGGGTGTATTCATAGATGATGCCGCACGCTCCCATGATCATCATGGAAAGGGCAAGAGCCACCCGAGCGTGCTTGAAACGTCGTAAGGTCACCACTAGATCATGAAGAAGATGACCGTGGCCATCCCCATGGCAACGACACCCTCGATCCAGGCAGCGTTGAGATTTTGATCGTTGGCGATTTCGTGAGCGATGGTGGTTCCAGGCAAGAGAAGGTAGTCGGTCAGTTTGCGGAGAATCATGAGCAGTCCGAAACCAAGCCCGGCAGAGATACCGAAATCGGTCAGGTTTTCGCTCCAGCTCACAAAGTCGCCGGCGGTTGCCCGAAGAAGCACGATGCCGATGGCGATCATGCTGGCCCCCAGGGCGACACCTGCGGCCACGTTGTCTCGCTCTATTTCGGTGTGGACGTCATAACGAGTGATCATCTGGTAGAACAGGGCAAAGATGACAAGCACCAGCTGTCCGAGGCCGAAGAAGGCCAAGGTGGTAACGAAACTTCCACCCTCGCCGTGCACCGCTCCTGCGATGATAAGAGCGGTTGCCACGAAGCTCCCGCCCTCGACGGATCCGGTCCCCACGTTTCGGTCCTGGATGATTTCCTTGACGGTGCTGAATTTGTAGAGAACAAGCTTGTCCACCACGAGTCGGCCGAGGTTCAGGGCAACGATCCCAAAGAGCGCATAGAGGAAGTCGGTCCCGATCTCCAATAGCCTCTCGTTAAAGGGAAGAAGTTCTTCTTCCGCCGGGCCGACGCTGGCTCCCAGAAAGATAATAATGACACCGGCAAAATACCCGGTGAGAGCGGCTCCCAGGGCAGGGTTGTCCTTGCCCGTGAGTTCTTCGTCAACTTTGTAGGGCGTGAGGAAATCCTTGATGATCTTGGCGACGATGAGAACCACCACGCCGAGAAAGACGTAGGCGAGACTCATGGCCAATCCGTATCGCATGTCCATGGAGATTATTTTCCTCCGCCGAAACGGCTGCGGCTTGATGAAGAACGGGAACGGGATGAGCGGGTGCTAGAAGAACGAGAGACGTATCTGGACCCGCGATAGGATCCGCCACTCTTTTTGAATTGGGTGTTCTTGTAGCCCGAAGCTCGTTGATACTTGCTCCCGGAATAACGTGTCTTGGTGACGGAACCGGAGCTGCCGTAGCGCCGCTTTCCAGAGGCATCACTACCATAGTAGGAGCGGCCGGATCGCCTTGCGGTATCGTAGTTACGATAGGTGCTTGTGTTCATGGGGCGATAGACGTTGTTTCCCCAGAACAGATTCCGCATGAGCGAGTACTGACCATAAAAGACCCAGAAACTTCCTCCGGATCTTCTTTCCCATTGACCGTACTGATTGCTCCCTTTTTCGGGGGATGCGATGTAGGAATATCCCGGTGGCTGGGCAACGTTTTCGATCTCGTGGTCGTATTTTCCTGCCGGTTTGTACTCCACGGTCATGCCGAGATTGTCTTCCATGGCGAGGTACTTTGTCTTGTCAACCTGAACCCAGGTTTCCTCGGCCTTGGTTTCGTTCTCGTGGGATTTGGTGTCTACGATCCGGGTGCTGATCTTTTTTAGCTTCTGGTGAAAGGTTACGTCCGACCCTTCTTTGATTTCCAGGTCGACGAGGATCTTGTCCCAGGACCAATAGAGCTGATCAACGAGTGTCTTGATGTTGCGGATGTTTGCCGGGACATTGGCTCGGTCTTGCGCAAGAATAGCGCTGGAGGCGATCAGCACGTCGTAGTCGATGGGGCTTCCATCCGCAGCGGTTCGAGCGTCGTTCATCGCTCTTTCAGAGCGAGAAAAAAGCTGAGAGATGGACTTCAGGCGTCCGGCGAGGTCTTCCTTTTTCTGGGGCCAATCTGCTTGGGCCCGGGTAACGATCGTTTCCGTTTCGGAGAGGTCCGCCCCCCGGATCGCCTGGTACGCTTCCTCCATCCGACTGAGATTCGTCTTCAGGTTCTTCTTGAAGTCGATGCGCTTGTTGGCAGATGCGAGGAGTTCGGTTGATTCGCCCAGTGAATAGATGCGAGCAGCTCTTAGGCTCTCCAGAGCGGATTCGATTTCAACTCGCTTGTTGTCGTCATCTTCTTCGGTGAGGCTCTTGATGGCTTCGATGCCAGTGGCTGCAGACTTCAGTCTCTCATTCGCATTGGCGAGGCGGTCGGTCCATGCCGCATTGAGGCCTTTTCCTTCGAAGAGCTTTGGCTCCGAGGCGAGTGCCTGTTCCACCGCCTTTTTCTGGCGATCAAACTCATCTTGTGCTTCATCGAAGTTTTCCAGCTCAACCGAGACGAGCGCCTTTGTTTCGGCGCGGAGTCCTCCGCCGCCGGCGATGGCAACGATTGCTATCAAAACCACCACCACGCCGATGAGGAGTGACAGAGTACGACGATCCATGGCATTTTCCCTTCTTGATCGGTATCGGTGCCGAGGCCCTCGCGGGCCCACATTGGCTACCTCTCTTACGCTCGGTAGATTTTTACGATTTCGGGATCAAGACTGCGGGCAATGCTGGTCTCAAATGGTTTTCCTTCCCATTTTTCGATGCTCAAGATTCTCTCTTTATCTTGAGAAACGAAGCTCCAGGAATAGTAACCTTCACCTTCGCCCCTCGAGTTCTTGAAGAAGTCAATCTCGCCACTCTCTTTGTATGTCCAGCGGGACCCATCGTAGTCGATTCCGTTTGACCGGATCTGTTCATCGTCCATCCGGACGAGATCATCCTCGGTAACGCCAAGTTCAACCAGGGTCGGTTCCGGACTCTGATAGACGAAGTTGACCTCGACTTCGTCGTCATCGTAACACTCGAGAAATACCCGCGATCCCTGATAGGTTCCACTGACTTCATACCAGGAGTCTGCCCCCGACTGGTAGCGGTTTCGTCGATCGATGGTGAAGTCAATATTGTCGAACTCGGCGCCAATGCCCAGAATGGAAATGGCGTCTCCGACAATGGCGTCGGTAATCGTGAGATTGGCGAGATCGAGGGGAGGAGAGATCTTCGATGCCGTCTCCTCCCCCTTTTTCTTTACCAACTTGTAGATGAGAACGATCAATGCGGTAACAAGGAGGGCGATGAAAAATAGCTTCACTTCGCTGCTAGCTCCCGTTTGAGGGCTTCAAGGTCACTGTCGACGCTGGTGGTGTCCAGAGAGGCGAATTCCTTCTCAAGATCCGCGTCATCGTCGATGGACATGGATTCGTAAGCCTTGGCGGTCGCCTCCTCTCGAGACACGGATTCTTCAAAACTGTCGAGGGCGGCAAAGGCATTGTCAGACTCGGCGGCACCCGCGAGAGCCTGAGAGACCTTCTTCTGGGCGCGCGCGGCGTTTTTGCGAGCAATCAAGGTGCTGGCGTTTCTCTCGGCCTCTTCGATCTGTTGTTTGAGCCTTGTGACTTGTTTCTTGAGCTGACTGCTGGCGGCCCTGGCACTGTCGACGGAAGTCTGCATGGCGTCGACTTGCTTGTCGCACTCGGCCTTCTTGGCCAGGGCTTTTTTGGCAAGATCCTCGTTGCCTGCCTGCAGAGCCTTGGTGGCTCGTTCTTTCCACTCATCAGATTGGCGAGCGAATCGATTGTACTCGGCCTCGAGCCGGTTGTGATTGCTCATGGCTTCGGCGGAAGAGCGTACAACTCGGTTGAGTTCTGCTTTCATGTCGCGCACGGTCTGCTTGACGGTGCCTTCGAAAGTCGCATCTTCGATGCCGTCCATGGCCCGGTTCGCTTGGCCTTTGGCAACGCGGGAAGCTCGCCCGAAGAAGTTCGTGAAAAATCCCATGATCTTTATCCTCCGTAAGGTCGGTTATCGATTTAATACTTCGTGGGTGGACGGTAACCGTCCGTTCAGAAACCTAGCTGGTCGCCGGGGTCTTGGCGAGGTCGCCAATGAGGTCCTTAGCGACGACCACATCAACTACGAGAAACTGTAGACAGGAGAGGATGTCATCTCGGTCATCTTCGCCCATGGCCTGGAGCTTGCAGAAGTTGTTCAGGGTCACGGCTACCGATCCGTTATCTCGGTGATACAGCTGGAACCCGGACGTCGAGATGCCGTTTTCGGCGTCGAGCATTTTGTGCATGACGTCGGCGGTGATCGCGTCGCTTGGAACCACCGTACACGTAACCGTGCAAAAGAGAATGTTCTCTTCCAGTACAGCATGCAGGGTGATGCCGCTTTCCAGCTCGCTGACTTTCAGGGTGTTTTCTCCTGCGGGAGAGGTTTCGTAACCCTCGTCGGTGAGCATGGCTTGTACTGCATCGAGGTTGATCCCGTTCACGTCTGTTTCCTCTGCCATCAAGTTCTCCTTTTCTTGCTTGCTTTGCTTTTTGGGCCACGTGCCGACGACCATCCCGGAATGGAGAGGTTGGTCGAAGGGCTTGGACCCGGATGGTTCTTAGGTTCGGGTTGTGTTTTTGGCCCGAAACCGTCCGGGCGAGTCAAGGCTAAGTTCTCGGCATAACAGAGTAAAGAACGGGGGTGGGGGATGGAAGGTTCATTCCTCGCCGTCGAAAAATTGGATAGCAAGGGGTTTTGAGGTTTCACGGACGATCGTCTCCAAGATCAAGGGGGCAAAGATTCTACGAAGACTCCCTGGTATGGTTCCCGGGAAATACCAAGGGGTTACGATGCCTGAGCTTCCTGAAGAAGAGGCTGCCCGCCGATTTGCCTCCCGACATTTGAAAGGAAAGTGCTGAACCCATCCAGATGCTGAGGGGGGGAGGAGGCACTGCTGTCGTCACTCGACATCTGCGACGGGGCAACTCAGGCTGTTGCTATACATCCCCGAACGGTCGAAGCAGCACGCGCGCCGCTTCCCTTTGGCCAGCATGTCGCAGGCGGTGGCGATGCGCTTCGTGCGTGTCTCAGCCCGTTTGCCAGAGGTGATCCAGTGGATCCAGTCGCGGCGCGCAATTGGCGTAATTGCCGTCCAGGTAGCTCGGGCTTCTGGCACGGCTGAAAGAGCCTTGCGCAGGTCCGCGGGCACCTTGGGTTCCGGCTCCTCTGCCACGGGCGCGATCTCCAGCATGATGACGTCGCGTGGGTTCGCGGCCGCGGCTTCACGAAGTTTTCGGTCGACTTTCAACCAGTGGCTCCCCCGGCCGTCTGGCTCGAGCGTGGCTTGAAAAGCGACGCCGTTGAGGGTGCCCTCGACCGACACCATGCTCCGCGCGGGGAGCTTCGCACTGGCGGCCTTGGGCAGGACCAAGAAAGTCCAGGAGACCGGCCTGCCCGTCACCGCCGGGCGAAAGAGCGTGGCTTTACACTTGACCTTGGATGCGCTCGCCTGGCCTGACGGAGCGGCTTTCTTTGGCTTCTTGGTGACCTTCTTTTTTGAGGGCATCGGGCTGGTTTCCTACAGGGGATTGAGTGAGAATCTGCCGTAGGCGACGAACGCGCAAAGGGCGGCCACGACAAGCCAGTAAATCATCGGGCCCAGCTTCGGGTCACCCGAACGAACGTGCAGGCCGCAGAAAATTAGCATCTCAACAGCGACCAGTGTGGCCGCGATGGGTCCGTGAGGGCCTGCCACACTTTCTCTTGCGAATGAGGCAGATCGAACTCGAATGAGATCGATTCGGTTTGCGATGGGTCCGTCCTGTCGATGGGCTCAGTCATCTAGTTTCCCCAGGAGTTGCTCAAGGCGATCGATGTGCTCCGTCCAGAAGGCTCGGTAATGCGCGATCCAGTCGATCAGCGGCTTCATTCCACGCGGCTCTACGCAGTAGTAGGCGCATCGCCCCTCCCGGCGGCACTTCACCAAACCGGCCCCCTTCAACGTTCCGAGATGCTGCGAGATTGCCGGCTGTGAGATGTTGAATCGCGCCGTAAGATCTTTCACGGCCGATTCTCCGCAAGTGAGCGACTGGAAAATCGCCCGGCGGCTTGGGTCCGCCAGCGCGTGGAAAACCCTGTCTTCGATCATGGACGAGTTCATGCACAAAGCATAAGTATCTGCTTATGGTTTGTCAAGCGGAACCTGTGCTCCGCCGTGAATTCACCGGCTCTTGGAGGCCAGCCTCTTGCGCATAGCGGGGATCTCGAGCTCACGCAGGGCGTCCTAACGTGTGATCTCGCTTTGCACTTCCTGGATTTTCTGTGCGTCAATTTGCCTTTGCTTCTCCTGAGGTTCATACTGAAGATCCGCTTTCAAGGAAATCGAGGAGGGGCTACTCGGTTTTTTTGCCATTTCTTACCTGGATTGATCTGATTCAGGAACTCCCTGAACGACTCTTTCCGTCTCTGCGAGAACGCTGGCGTTTCTCCTCAGCGCATCTCCATGGCACAACTCGACGCATGACGCGAAATCGAACCCGAAGCCAGTTGAAGGTGGTCTTCCCTGGTGCTCAGGTTTCAGGAAGCAGGAGGGCTTTTTATGTGTTGCAAGTTTGGGACGAGGCTGCTCGCATTGTTCTTGATTTGTGGTGGATTGGTCGTTCTTGGCCATCCGATGTTTGCTCGAAGTAACCCGCGGAGCCAGATGGAGCCGATCGGCCCCTCTTCGCAACAAGCGATCGACGTCTATCAAGAGATGGACGTGGGAGAAGGCATCAAGATCGTCAAGATCAGTGACACCCGGAATCTTCCCCGGAGCCCTCTTCGCCGGTCTCGATCTCGTCGGCCAGAAGAGCAACCTCCTGTCGATGCTGGAGAGGGAAAGTGGGACGCCCATCTCGAGATGAAGCTGGCAATGGATGAAGAAGAGGGCACTCATGATCCGGGTTTGGCAGTCGTACCCAACGACGCTTGTTCGACTCCGGTTTGTGTCGGGAAGGGAATGCCCACGTTCATTCAGGATACGACTTGCGCCACCGGGGTCTTGTCAGATCCGCTGCAGGGCTGCACGAGTGGGGGGCCAGCGGCCAATTCGAACACGGTCTGGTTCAAATTCCAGGCTCCGGCAACCGGGTTCTATCGGATCGACACCTGTGGAAGTTCCTATGACACCGTCTTGTCGGTTTGGGATCCAGGGTGTCCGACACCGACGAATGAGCTTTGCTGTAACGATGACAAGGGTCCCGGCGTGTTGCAGTCAGGGGTTTCCTGCTGTCTGCTTCAAGGTCAAACGGTGCTCATCGAAGTCTCTGATTTCGGCGCACCGGGAGGTGGGAACTTGATGCTCAACATCGCGTGCTCCCCCAAGGATCCGCCGCCAAACGACGACTTTGTCGACGCGATCATTATCCCGCCCGGTCCAGGCAAGTTCACCGATCAACAATTCACTCTAGGTGCGACGGATGAACCCAACGATCCGGAACCGAGTTGTGGTGCGATCGATGACATGGGAAGCGTTTGGTACTGCTCAACATCGGCCGTTGATGTTGACGCAACGTATGACACATGCGGCAGCGATTATGACACGGTGATTTCGGCCTATACCGGTTCACCGGGAGCTTTCGTTGAAGTCGTTTGCAACGATGACGCGGTGGGGAAGGGATCTCAGTCTTTGATAAGCTTCACCCAGCTTGCTGGGGTTACCTACTGGATCATGGTCACATCGCACAATGGGCTGCCGGGCGGAAACCTGCTGTTCAACTGTTGCACCGAAGAGCTGGCCCCGCCTTGTGACGCACCTTGCGTGAATGAGGATGCGTGGACTTCTACCCGCAGCAGCATCGACCAATCCAACGGCGAGTGTGAGGACTACATTTTTGCCAACAGTACGGATGCGAACTCCATCGACGATGACATTTTTATCATCGATAAGTACAAGGTTCCGTCTGCCGGTTATCCCGATGGGGTTTGTGTGGACTTCTTCTTTCAGCCGTGCAACCCGAAGTGCCCCGATAATCTGGAAGGGGAGGATATTTGTTTTCCCCTGAGTACGAATCAGAATTTTCCCGTCCTGATCTTGAATGATATCTATTTCCCGCCGAGCATGTTTCCGCCGAACCCGACTCCCTATGAAGTGATTGTCGCCACCGTTGTGGATCCGGATTGCTTCCCCACAAGTCTCGTGGACGAAACCTATGACTGGTGGAAGGTCGTAGAATTCATGCCCGCCGGACCATTTCTCGATCCCCATCCCGCCGATTGCGATATGGATGGAGACTTTGATTGCGGGCTCATCTTGAACGGCTTTGACAATTTTCCGATCAAGCCCATGAGAGATCAGTGCAATCCTCCGTTCGGGGGCAATCTGGCCTTCCGGTTCACCGAGTGCACGGATAACTATGGCGCCGAGGTGATCGAGTTCTTCGTGAACCGAAACAACCACCAGCTGCGATGCCTCAACGTCTTTGAACCTCATCCTCCACTTCCCGCCCGGTCGTTTCCGGGCGTCGTTCCTGGCGAAGACGCGGAAACACGCCCCTGGTGCTTCACCATCCGGGCAGAAACTCCCTGACCCTGACGGCGATACCCGATCAGAGTGCGATTGAACACGAAACGCCCCTCGTCATCTGGCGAGGGGCGTTTCTCGTATCGAGAGTGATTGACAGATGGCCTGAGTTGGTCGTACTGTGGAGTCGACCGATCTGACCCCGGACTACTACTCGTGGTGTGAAGGACTTCCATGCTCAGCGCAAAGGTGCCCAGTTCCCGGACCTCTGTCCTTTTCTCCTGTCTTCTCATCTTCTTC
>JAJDCM010000215.1 GCA_029260825.1 Planctomycetota bacterium
AAAGCGTGGATCAAAAAAGCCATGGAGTGCAACTTGAAGGATCTCTCCTTGGCTGTCAAAAACGCCAGGCCAGGAGAAGCTCCCAAGGACAAATCCTGTGGACTCCCGGAATCGCTTCCCTCGATTCAGCTTTCTTTTGACGCCTCCTCTCTTGGGGTCTGGGAAACCGCGAAGAGAGGCTTGCTAGCTCGAGACAGCAATCGATGCAAGTGCTGTGGTCGAACAAGGAGCCTTAGGCGCTCATCACATTCATTTCCGGGGAAAGGGAGGAAGAACCACTCTGTCAAATCTCATTTCCCTCTGCGCAACTTGCCACAGCCATGTCCATGAAGGCTTCCTCACCGTCAAAGGAGATGCTGGTAGTCCCATGTTCTTCAATCTTCGGGGCCAGAGAATCCAACCCGATTACGAAACCACATCAACGCAGATCGGTTCAACATGTTCAACAAGAGAAACAATCACCTGAAAGCCTTGCGGGGTCGCCCCCAAATCATGCTCAGAGCTGGAGGGAGAGGGAGCAGACCGTCTTATGGTCTTCCTCCCTTTGGGCTTCTCATGGGCGTTTCTGCCCACACGAAAGTCGGAAGCCCCCTTTTTACGTCTTTGGCCCGACCTCGACCCGGAGGATGCGAATGGTGGTGGTGGCTCTTGAATGGAGCCGCACGGTCAGGGAGTGGGGTCTTGTCATGAGGTCTGGCGGCATGTCCTTCGAAAACGTGAAGGACTCGACCTGGCCGGTGTTAACGAGGACGTTTTCGGCTAGCGCTACCTTGTCGAAGTACACGGAGATTCGTCCTTCCCCGCGGTGGGGGAGCTGGTTGCGAAGCGCTTTTTGAATCTCGAGCCGGACCTCGAGATGGGCCGGAGCGACGTCGGGTGACAGGGTGAATCTGAATTCCATGGCGGAATAGCCAGGCAGCCCCAAGCGGACGAACTTTGAGAGAGGACTGTCTTCACAGGTCTTGATGTGGGTTTCTGGGCTTGTGAGAGAGACTTCGATTTGCTCGGCGATGCCTTGTGTGCAGCCGCTCTGAAAGTCCACCGATGCGAATGAAGAAGGGGGTTCTGTGGGTTCGATTCTCGGGATGGAGATCGGAGTGAGAGGAGTGATGCTTTCTTCGAACAGAGCTCCGAGGTGGGTGTCGCAATCGGGTTCTCTTTGTCGGTAGATGCCTCGGATGTGCTCTTGGCCCGCCTCCCATCCCTGATGAAAGATCCTTTTGGCAAGATCGAGGTCAAGACCGAGAATTCCTACGTGGGCAAGGATTCTTGCTTCCAGCTCTTGGGACAGCTCGGTGCGATCGTAGGATCCAGCTAGAACGCCATGGTATTCGATTTGTCCGTAGGGTTCCGGAGTGTCTTCTCCAAGCCATGATGAAATTTCGAGGACTCTTCCCTCGAGCCGAGGATGTTTTCTTGCAGCGAGGATTCTGGACCGCTGAAAGAGCTTGCTCTGAGGTTCGATTGTCAGGGCGGGTAGCCTGGCCTCACGACGGGTGAACGCAAGGGTTGTGAAGAGTCGCTGGAGGGAGGCGCCGTTCAGCAATGGGTTTTCTTGCCGAGCGTTCTCAAAGAGCATGCTTGTGCGCTCGAGGATCTTCTCGTGGTCGAGGTTGAGGACTTGATCGAAGTACCCACACGGTTGGGAACGGCGCAAGATCGATTCGATACAAAGTAGGCCGAGTCGAACCGCTTCGGCGAAGGAGCGACCAGAGTCAGAAAGGCCTGTCAGCCACGAAAGGATCCTCGGGATCTCCCTGGCCGTGCCGACTCCGGAGAGAGCGCTCAGGGCGTACAGGGGAACGTCATCGTTGCTCGGTTGGCGAAGGAGCTCGACAAGTCGATCTCGGAAGGGAGCGCTCTGATGACTGGAGACGGGGTTCTTATCCGGGCGATCGTGAAAGAGACGCGCGATCGTTCGGGTCTGAGAAGTCGTCGTGGAAGTTGTTGGCTTGTCCTCGGATCGTAGTAGAAAACGGGCAAGCGGCGGATGTGCGCCGACTCCATTGAATTCGAGGTAACGTGCGGCGAGGAGCCTTGCCTCTTCTTCGCCTTCCGAGAGGATCGTTTGAAGTACACGGGCCAGCGGCGTTGACACTTCCAGTTTGCGAAGGCGTGGCACAGAGGTGTAGTCATCCCCGAAGAACAGCCGGTCAAGGAAAGGAGGGAGTTGAGCCTGGGTCTGGTACACGGTTGCCAGGTCCCCCGCGCTCCACGAAACTTTGATTTTCTCCGCCACGAGGAAAACCTCGCGAATCCGGAGTCCTCCAAGGAGGATCAGAGTGAACATCAGGATGAGGAGGAAGCAAGCAGCGACGGCTCGAAGCGGCTCTCGTCGAATCCACTTTTGCGCTTTTGTGGCCGCACTGGATCGGCGGGCTTGAATGACCTCACCGCGTAAGTGTCGCCGAAGGTCTTGGGCCAAACTCCCGGCCGATTCATAGCGAGATTCTCGGGCTGATCGGAGAGCTTTCCCTACGATGGCTTCAATGTCACCCCGAACTTTCTTTCGCACCGATTTTGGGAACTTGGGTTCGAGGTCAGGACGACCCTTGACCGCAAACGTGCTGTTTTCAAAGGGGATTTCTCCACAGAGGAGCTCGTAGGTGACGACTCCAAGGGAGTACACGTCAGAGCGAATGTCGAGTTGCTTTGGATCCAATGTGAGTTGCTCGGGGCTCATGTACGGAGGAGTCCCGATGAGTTGACCGGCCTGGGTATGAGCGGTTCCTCGGACTCGGTGCCTGTCGATGGTTCTCGAGATTCCGAAGTCAATCAGTTTCGGTTGACCCGCTGAGTTGATGAGGATGTTGTCCGGTTTGAGGTCGCGATGGATGATCCCATTCAAATGGGCATGGTGGACGGCGTCACAAACTCGAGTGATCAACTCCAGGCGCTCGATCATGTTCAGGTGGTGGCTCGTTGCGTATCGAGTCACGGTTTGAGCGTTGGGAACGAACTCCATGGCAAAGAACGGGATGACTTGCTTTCCGTCACGGTACGTACCGGCATGGTACAGCTTGGCAATGCCGGGATGATCTAGCCAGCCAAGAAGCTGAGCTTCGAACTCGAACCGGCTCAAAGAAGCAGGGGATACGAGCTGCGGATCGATGAGTTTGAGGGCGACGGTGCGCTTGGGAAATTCGTCAATCGCCTCGTAGACTCGACTCATACCTCCTCTGCCGATGATTCTTTTCACGAAGTAGCGGTCAATCGTCTTGCCGAGGAAACGGTCGGGGGTTGTTTCTTCTTCGGGATTCAAGTAGGAGGCGTCATCGTCTGCGCGTTCGAGTTCGAGAAACTCCAGGACTGACTCCCGGAGCTCTGCATCATCGCCGCACTCCTTCTCGAGAATTAGAATCTGCTCTTCTGAGCTTTTTCCTCGAAGAGCTAGAAACAGGTCTTTGCGACGTTCGTAGCCGCTACGCTCCTGCGTTTTCTCGGTGTCCGAGTTCTCTTCTGAGCCAGATCTTGGCATGGGCCCAATCCTCTTGGATGGTGCGGCGTGTCTTTTTGAGCTCGTGTGCGACTTCGTCTTCGGTCATTCCTGAAAGAAAGCGCATCTTGACGACTTTGGCTGATCGTGGGTCGAGCTTGGACAGTTTTTCAAGTGCTGCGGTCAGCTCCATAAGATCCAGCTCCCGGCACCCGTGAGACCGAGCCGTTGCATCAGAGAGAGTGACGCGAGAAAAACCATGGCCTCGCTTCAGGCGGCGTCTAGCGCGAATGTGATCGAGGAGTACCCGGTGCATGGCTTCTGATGCTACGGCGCGGAAATGAGTCCGGCCTTTGCAGGCGAACCGTGACTGGCGAGACAATTTGAGGTAGGCCTCGTGAACGAGGGCGGTGGAATCCAGGGTCAAGTTGCTGGGCTCACGTCGGAGCCGGCTGGTCGCCATCCTGGTTAGCTCTTTGTACAGCGATGGCAGGAGGTTAGCGATCGATGGTCGCTCGGAACTTTCAGCCAGGCAAACCGAGCGCAGGGGGGGGCCCTTGAGAAAGGTGGGTCTCGATACGTTAACCTTTTGTCCGGTCTGTTCCATCTGCCCACCCTATTCTAAAGTTCAACCATAGGCTGGCGAAGCCAATTGTGACAGGAATGATCATCTTGGCTGCACTCTTTAGAATAACGCGTTTTATAGCGGTGGGCTACGAAGAGAAAATGGGATTTTTTTATGGCCGGTCAGCTACCGACGCAATCCCCGACTGGCAGGGATCCTTCGCGCTCTTCGGTTCGGTAGGCATCAATGAATTTGGAGAGCAAATCCGTCTGGGTTACCACGCCCACAAGGCGGTTGCTCACGATCACCGGGATTGCGCCGAACTTGTGCTTGCAGAAGAGGTCGATGACTTCGACTACTGGCACCATGGGCCCCACGGAAACCGGGTTCCGGGTCATCAGTGAAGATGCCTTCTCCGATAATGCCTTGCGGGTGATCGCATCATCAGAAAGTCGGAAAAGTTCCCCGTTGAGACCTTCTTCGTTCGGTGGCAAGTGATGAAGGACGTCTCGATCCGAAATGACTCCAACCAGGTGTTGAGTTGAGGGATTCACGACAAAAACGCGTCGGGTGCCGGAATCGCTGATGAGGCGTGTGACCTCCTCAAGCGTGCGATCTTCCGTGACGACGGGGTTCACAGGGTGCATCACTTGCCGGGTCATGCTGGTAATGAACGAATGAAGGGGAAGGTTGCCCGTGTCTTTGGTGACGGCTCCCTTGCGCAGCTTCCTCAGAAGTGCCAGACACTGAAAGCACTTGATGACGTCGCTGGTCGTGATGATTCCCGTCAGCTCTTTCTTGCCGTTGCGAACCACCGGGAGACTATCAACCTCCATGGACAACATGATTTGAATCGCCTCGGGGAGCAACGTCGACGGAGAAACATCGATCGTCTTCTTCGTCATGATCTTCTTGAGCGGCGTTTGCATGATCGGGTTGGCCGTCTCATCCATGTTGACGAGGGCTTGACTCGTAGGTGGAGCTACCCGACTCACATCTCGATGGGAGACGATCCCGACAAGAACGGGCCCCTTGTCGTTTGCGTAGTCCGCGTCGTCATGCTCGACTATCGGAACGTGACGAATATTGTGCTTCTTGAATACCCGGATCGCGTCGGCCACTGTGCAATCCTGGGAAAGATAGACCGGATTCTCGGTCATGATGTCTGCGACAAAGCGGGTTGAATGCAAGAAGACATCCTCCCCCTTGACGAACCTCTCAAAGAACTCGATCAGTCTCATCCTACTTGCTCCTTCGCACATCAGAAATCAAGACACCAGAGTCAGTTTGTATCGGACAGATCGGGAGAGGGACTGAAGCAATGAGCAAGAATCGAGGACTGCTTCTCTTCAAGGGATACGGGTTTACACCTGGACACGGAGCCAAAATGACTTGCCCTGGGCGAAAAGCACTTGATCAACGAATCGCTGTCTAGACCTCGAGATGGGCGCTGAAACGACGCCGCGGGCTTTCTCGAAGGAAAGCCCGCGGTTTTCGGCTACCGGAAGAAATATCTACTCCATCTTCAATCGGCTCCAACCGCCAGTTCCCGTTCCCGTGTCGGGATTAACGACCTTGACGTAGTGCCAACCGAACGCGTCGGGATCAAACGTCCCGGCGATCGGTGGTTCGGGAAGAAGAGATAGAACGTCTTCTAGCGCGTCCAGAACTCCGGGAGCCCGGCCTCCTCCGTTCATCAATTCGAGGTAGACAATGGGTGCGAGCTCGACGGCTGTCTCCCAGATTGGAACTCCTCCCGGGGTTCCATCGACGGTTGTCCCGGTCGGGTAGATTTCAACATTCAGCTCGGACGTCTTGGACGGATCGGGAGGGTTGGCCGTGTCTGGCGGAGCACCCGAGGGATCGTCCGGACTGATCAGGCAAAGCTTGGCCCCCGGGAGGATGTTTCTTCCGGCGACCCGGAACCTTCTCGGTGCATCGTGCCGCAGATCGCTGATCCCGAAGTCTTCTGTCGCCTGCATCAATCCGTACTGGAATTGACGGATCGCTCTTGGGAAGCGAGCCGTCGGAATGGAAGGATCGGCGTGATCCCAGTTGAAATCTCCGCCATCCGCCACGGGCTTCCAGTTTCCTACGAGGTTGGGAAGTTCAAGGTTGGCCGTGTTCGGAATCATGGGCTCCAGGGAAACGTTCGTCGGTGCCGGACCCGAGAGCTGGGCCGGTGAACCGCTGACGCTAGAAACTCGCTGGGTTTCGCCAAGCGGAGTGCACACGACAAACAAGCGATCTCGAGATCGGGAGATCAGGCCCCGCAGCTGGGCTTGAGTAAGAGTCGCAAGAGTGCTTTCTTCAACCCAGAGATCTTGAACAGGGTCAAACCAGTAACCAAGCGGCACGCTGACCTTCTGACCGTACGCCGCCACCCCCACATTGCCAAGAGCCGCCTGGGCTTCAAATTGATCCATTCTGGCCGGGGCGGTCGTTCCCTGGTTCGAGCTCGTGACGGTGAGGACCTTTCCGATCATCGGGGCAGGGCCCCAATCAAGCTCGTGAAGGTACTGGCTGATGTCCTCTTGCTGGGCCTGAGTAAAGCTCGGGCTGAAGATCCCGAGGAATCCGTTGATCGAGGCTCGTCCTCCCGCATGGGTTAGCCCGAACATGGAGGTCGTGGGGAACGGTGGAGTCGTGTCGTATCCATCGACCTGATAGATCTTCTCTCGCTGGAACATGTTCCGGAGCTGAGCGGTCTCCAGAGGTTGAGGGCTGTTTGCCTGGCCGCCCAGACCATCCGTGAAGAGCAGGTTGCTACCCGTTGGCAACGAATGGCAGTGTACGCAAGATCTTCTACTACAGGTGATCTTGAGAAGGTCTCGAATGTGGAACAGTTTCAAGCCTCTCTTGGCTCCACTTCCCGCGTCGAACGTGGTGAAGTCACCATAGTCTCCGCTATACACCCGGTCTTCAGTCTGTTTCGGGTTGGGGGGATGCTGGATCGAATTCACATAGGCTTCATAGGCAAGCATATCGTCCGGATCGATTCCCATGGGATCATCGGGAGGGCCGAAGTTGTTTCCCAGTCCAAGAAGATTTGCGAATGCCTCGTTGAACTTGACGAAGCTGAACTTATCACCACGCCAGTGATAGGGTGCGTTGGTCGTCAGCGCCATGGTTTCCTGGGGAAGCTCGTAGTTCAGGAGGCCTTGAAGGGTCTGGGTGACCATCGGTCCCTTGTCCGGTTCGAACCCGTTGACGAGCAGGTTGATCAGATCCTGGAAAACAACAAGGCTTGGTGAGTCGACGAAGTCTCGAAGAAACGGAGTGACGAGTCCGGCGGGGTCGCCAAGATTCCACGCGATGGAATCGGTTCTTCCGTCAACGTGGCAGACCGCGCAGGAAACGAACCCGTTGCCGGATAGATCGGCGCTATAGAGGTTCTCTCGGCCGACTTTGATGTAGGCCGGGGTGGGGTCCTGGCTGAGAGGGATCGTAACCAGATGGGTGTCGTTCGACGGATCGATGACGGCAAGGGAGTTATCGAGCCGATTGACGACATAGACCCGGTCACCCGGATCCAGGAGGTTTGGTTTGGCCAGTTTTACCACCACGCCGCGGGGGCCGGACCTTGGGCTGATGGATCCCGCGGCGACGGGAATGTTGATGCGAGAAATGGTCCAGCTGTCGCCGTTTGCATTCGCTGTATTGGAAATGACTCCGATGCGATCACTACCGAACGCGGTGACAAAGACCTTCTTGACGGCTCCGAACTCCTCCAGGAGTGCAACATCCGTGAGCATGGCCAGCGCATCGGGTTTGTTCACGTTGGTGCCGTTCTCGAGGTTTACATCCCGCGAAATGACAACCGGGTTGGCGGTGCTAACTCCGCTGACCTTGTAGAGCTCGCTTGTCACGAATCCGGTGAGAGCGCCAGCAACTGCGGGGCCTCCTGCAAGGTGATGCTGAGAGACACCGCCCACCACGAAGAGATCCCCGTTGCTGGCGAAGGTCATGTTCCAGTTGGTCGAGCCAAGCCCGGAAAGAGCGGTTGTCGTTCCGTTGACAAGGCTTCTTCCGTAGAGATCGAAGTCATATCCGGTGGGATTTGAATTCGCGTCACCAGCAACTCCGCCTTTGAATCCAAGGACGTACATTTCATCGCCAAAGGCCGCAATGGCATGGGGCTCCTTCATCACGAACGTATTGCTGGCTCCACCCGAGTCATCGACGATCAAGATGTTTCCGTTGTCGGGTTCGGAGAATGCAGGGCCCGCCGCGATGGGGTTCAGTGTCACGGGATGAAATGCGCCAAAGCTGCTCGACTGGCTGAACGTCACCAGGAGGGTCGAGTTGTCGGGAGACATGATCAAGTCAATGGGCTCATCGCCCACGTTCTTCATTTTATCGACGATGGTGAACAGGCTCGCTGGCCCGCTTTTGGCAGTGATGACACCGGTGGTGACCGAGTCGCTCAGAAAGTCGGTAACATAGAACCGCCGCCTCTGGGAATTCCAGAGCACCGAAACCGGGTGCAATCCAACGGGAATGCGGCGAAGGAAACGAGCCGAAGGCGGTTGGATGTTCTCATCCGTGTCCCAGACTTCGAGTGAATTATCCGGGGTATTGCAGATGAGGAGATAACTGTGGCCGCTGATGTGAGCGACGGTCAGGGGAGAGCACTGGATGGGTTCCACATTGTAGAAGCCATCTTTTCCCTGAGCGAGAACGGGCAGAGTCGTCAGGATCCACAGAATGAGAAGACACACCGGGCTTTGTTTCCACCAGGGTCGGGTAAAATACTGTTTCATGAATCGTTACCTCCTGCTCACTTGTTGCTTGGGCCATTCTTTGATCTGCCTGGCTGGCTGAGGCCCGTAGCTGAGTCACATGGCTCAGAGCTCGGGCTAGATTGATGTCTGCGAAAGGTGAGCGTCTTGAGAAGGGCCTATGGTTTTAACCTTGTAGGTTCCTGGCTTAACTAGGTCGGAGTCGAAGATGAAATTCAGAAGAAAAGATCGACTTCTTGGTCTCGTGATCATCGAATCGGTTGTGATTGTTGCGCTGGTTCTCGTGTTCTTTTTCCCCTCGGATCAGCAGGATACGGAGGAACGACACGAACCGAGGTCCATCCCTTATCGCAGCGGAATCGAGCTGGATACGATGCGCGCGGACCCCGTTCCAAGCGAGAAGCGACTCGATGCGTCCGCTTCGGAGTCACCTTCTCGAGTCGAGAACGGCGCCCCGTCGGCGATTCTCGTCCGTGAGGTCGGGAAGTACGATCCCTCCAGCCCGGCCGGGATCCTCCTATTCGGAACCGTGAGAGATTCTCAAGGAGAACCTCTTTTTGCACTCATTCGCGTCACGGATGCCTTGGGAGAGAGGAAAATGGCTAGTGCTAGACCCGACAATGGTTATGTGGTGCAAGGTCTGAGGCCGGGGTCTTGGACGGTGTCGTGCGAGGCTTCCGGCTATGTCACGGCGAAACAGTTTCTCGATCTGGGGGCGGAGGATCGAGCGGTCTATCTAGACATCCAGATGGCCCGGGCGAGCACGACGTTGATCCATTTTGAGAATCAATCTGGAGTCAGAATCGGAATGACGTCGGCCGGGGCCTCGCCTAGCCGGGAGACCCTGAAGGACCTTACGGCGGTGGTGAGCCGCGATCGCCCTTCGGAATCATGGCGATCGTCGGACAACATAGGACACTTCTCTCGAACGAGACTCCAAGGGATCACGCTCAAGCCCATAGCCTCTGGTTTGACGGGGTTACTCTCTGTTGATGGTGAACCTCCTTACTATGTCAGCGCAGTTTTTGGACCTCTAGTTCTCGACTCGGTCTATGTGAATGAACCGAAGAAAGAATTGGTCCTGACTGTTCCGATGTCAACTCTTATTAATTCGTTCGCTAGCTTGGTCTTGACGCTCTCCGACTCACAAACCGGTCTTTCTGTGCAAAGCGCCGAGATCTTGGTGAGGAGGGATCGTTGGACTGGCCGAGTGAAGACAAATTCCGACGGACAAGGGACGATAGGAAATCTCTGTCCAGGGGAGTATCTGCTGAGGATCGTTCACGAGAACTATGCCGATCTGTGCCGAATGGTGCGTGTTGGAAGGGGGG
>JAJDCM010000216.1 GCA_029260825.1 Planctomycetota bacterium
CACCGACAGATCTCGAATCGATGGTGGGTCATTCCCAACATCCACGGGGCCCGAGCGATTTGATATCAATTCTCTGTCCGATTCGCTTCCCTTCACCAAAAGAACGACACCGCGCGTCAGGCCGGTTGTCTCCAATTGCCCGGTCGCTGCGAAGTCCCAGCACCTTGTGTGTGTCGTCGAGCCGTCGGGCGACGATGCGAGTTCATCGAGCCCGGTCTCGTCTCCGACAAGCTCCATTTCCACATCATCGCCCGTGTTCGGATCGACAAAGAAGAGTTCAACGTCGACGGCATCCGATTCTGCGTCCGTGATGGTGAAGGTGATCTTGGCCGGTGAGGTTCTGGCCTCGATGGATTCGATCGAAAGCACGGCCTGGGAGTTGCCCCCGCCTCCGCTACTCCCCCCACTTCCGATCGCCGCCGAGACGCCCGCGGTGGCGTAGCCACAGCCAAACAGAGTGCAGGAGATGCTGATAACACATAGAATCGCGACTGATAACCGAACGAGGAAACCAGTGTTACTGCACTCCCACCGAATCCGGGCAAACTGAGCCGACATGGGCACCCCTCTCTTCAACTCACATCATCAAACCTTGTGTCGTGTCCTATGGGGATGAGAGTGATCCTTCACTTTGCGGTGAACAAATCCCAAAAAATCGTCCCGTCAGGAAGCCAAATCGCCGCAGCGACACAAGCCCGAGATTCTCCCTGGCCTTGACAACTGTGACAAAACCGCGCACGACATGCATGCGACGCGCGTCATGAGCATCACCTGATGTCCAGATTCAAAAGGTGAATCGGCAAGACTGCATAGAGCGTCGCGAAACCGGCCTGCAGGGATTCTACAACGAAATGTCTCCCCAGGGAGGGACCGGTAGCAATCGGCGTTGCTCAATTCGCCTCGCCCACCTATCATGAGGCCATGATCGATGATCCGAAGAACAACACTCGGAAGTGGTTGAAACTTGCCATCCTGAGTCTCCTTTTAATGCCGACCCTTGGGCAAGCCCAAGAGGAGGGTCCTGCTGCTGAGCGCGGCGTCGCTCCCATCAAAGACGATGACCCATCGACTTCTAGCCTCGGTTACTCCGCCCGTCACGCCCTCATCATCGGGATCGACCAGTACGCCGACCCGGGGTTTCCGGACCTCGGTCATGCCGCTGCAGACGCCAAGGGCATTGCCAAACTCCTCGTGGATCACCTTTATTTCGACGAGGATCGGGTCCGGTTGATCCTGAATCAAGATGCGACGCAACAGAACATCCACCGGGAGCTGGAAGACTGGGCATGCAATCCAGACACGATCGGAAAGAACGACCTACTCGTCGTGTTCTTCGCCGGACATGGCGTCACGAGGGACCTGGGGAGCCGGGGAAAGCGCGGTTACCTGGTCCCCGTCGACGGAAGGAAACGAGATGGGAGCGAGGCCTGGAGCAGTCTCGTCGCGATGCCCTTCTTCGAAGAAGTCTCCGAAGCCTGCCCCGCCAAGCACGTCCTCTTCATCCTCGACTGCTGCTTCGGGGGACTCGCGGTTACACGCGCTCCTCCCCCGGTCGCCGCCGGTCTATCCAACCGTGCACGCCAGGCGATCACAGCGGGGAACGCCGAGCAAGCGGTGCTCGACGGTGGTGGCGGCGGACACTCCGTGTTTACGGCGGCGGTGCTGGATGCACTGAAGGGCCAAGCCGACCTTGATGGCGACAAGGTGATCACATTCGGGGAGCTGTTCAATCACGTAGGAAGGATAGTCGAGACGAAGACATCGCAGAGGCAAACCCCACTCCAGGCGACGTTCCCCGATCACGAAGGCGGGTGCGTTGCATTGTTCCCGCCGGGTATCAAGCCAGCGGCTACGACCGTGGCGGATCGGTTGATGGCGTTGGAGAGGACCGCTGAGGAGCGCCTCGAAGAGATCGAACGACTGGCAGACATCGTCGGAATTGGGGAACTCGTTCTGGAAGCGGACAAGCTCTGGCCATGTGTTTCAGAGAAGGTCGCTCCCATGGCCAACTGGCTCGTCGAAGCAAAAGACCTCGTGTCCCGTCGCCCCGCCCACGAGGAGTCTCTCCTTCGCATTCGGCAAGAAGCCTATCTCAAGCAGGTTGTTGCCGGATTGATGAAGGAGGGAGATACCTCCGAACCGGATTGGGGCAGAACGGAGAAGGCATCCCGCTGGCGCTATCAGACGACCCAGAAGCTACTCAAAGACCTGGAGGAGCTTTCTTCAACCGTCACCGATGTTGAAAAGCGCATCACCTTCGCCCGCACCGTCCAGCAGGAGACCATCGAGAAGTACGACGTGGAGTGGGAGGAAGCGATCGCCTCGATCCGTGACGAATGCCCTCAGTACACCGATCTCACGCTCAAACCCCAAATCGGACTCGTGCCGCTGGGACGCGACCCCGATTCCGGTCTCTGGGAGTTCGCCCACATCCAGACCGGCGAGATCCCGGAGCGAACAGCGGACGGTGAGCTGTGGCTTTCGGAGGAGATGGGGATCGTGTTCGTGCTCATCCCGGGGGGAACGTTCGGGATGGGGGCCCAGAAAACCGATCCTTCGATGCCCAACTTCGACCCTCAGGCCGACAGCGATGAAAGCCCGGTTCACGAGGTCACGCTCGTCCCCTTCTTCCTCTCGAAGTACGAGATGACGCAAACCCAGTGGGAACGTTTCGTGGGGCGGAATCCGAGTCGCTACGGCGCCCACGAATACTTCACGAGCTGGGACCGGACGCCGGCGAGAAAGAGGAGACGGCTCATGGGTCTTCATCCGGTGGAGGATGTGAGCTGGGAGGATTGCCAGGACGTGATGCGTCGCATGGATCTCACGCTCCCGACCGAGGCGCAGTGGGAGTATGCCGCCAGGGCAGGGACGAGCACCGTCTTCTGGACCGGGAACGAGGTGACCTCACTTCAAGGAGCGGCGAATCTTGCCGATGAGTTCGCTTCGAGGAACGGCGGAGCCTCATCCTGGAAATACGAGTCCGGGCTCAACGATGGCTATACCGTGCACTCACCCGTTGGACGCTTCAAGGCCAATCGGTTTGGTCTTCACGATGTTCACGGGAACGTGTGGGAGTGGTGTCGGGACGGGTATGGGCTCTACAATTTGCCAGTGGCCCAGGCAAACGGGGAACGTCAGGTGTCGGGCCCCCGTTACCGGGTCTCCCGCGGCGGAAGCTTCAACTCCCCCGCCGTCTACGCCCGGTCGGCCTACCGCGGCTTCAACACGCCCGAGCCCCGCAGCAACAATCTCGGGCTGCGGCCTGCCAGGGTAGCCACGGATTAATTTCACGACTTCTCCTGGATGAATGATTGACGTTGAATCCAGGAAAGTAGAAAAAGAAGAAAAAAGTGTTGGCAGGGCGGGGGATTGGGATATCGGGCAGC
>JAJDCM010000217.1 GCA_029260825.1 Planctomycetota bacterium
GGTGTATTCTGCTCTCGCTTTTGCTTCGGGTCCATCGCCTACGCTCCTTTTGAGTTTTAACCATCAGGTCGGACACGATGGCTAGATTCTCACGGCGGGGAACCGGTTTCTAGGCGCACTTCATGCAACGCTTACGCAGCACCGTCCTTACCATGAATCGGATCACGTTCTCAATTTTGCCAACAACATTCTCGCAGGAGGAAAAACTCTCGACGACATGGAGCTTCGCCGCCGGGACGAGGCATTTCTCAACGCCCTTGGCACGGACAAAACACCAGACCCTACGACGGCAGGTGATTTCTGTCGTCGGTTCGCGGAGACCGATATCGCTAGGATCGTGAAGTTGGTGGTTGGGGAGGTGCGGTACGGGGAGGGATGCGTAGAATTCACCCACGGCCAAGTTCTCGCTTGGTAGCAATCGGCGTTGCTCAATTAGCCTCGCCCCCCTATCATAAGGCAATGATCGATGACACGACGAAGAACAACACGGGGAAGTGGTTGAAGCTGGCCATTCTGGGCCTCTTTCTATTTCCGACCATTGCGCAAGCCCAAGAAGAAAAGCCTCCCGCTGAGCGTGGCGTCGCTCCCGTCAAAGACGACAGCCCATCGACTTCTAACCTTGGCTACACCTCACGCCACGCCCTCATCATCGGGATCGATGAGTACGAGGACCCGGCCTTCCCCGACCTGGGGCATGCAGCGGCCGACGCGAAGGGCATTGCGAAGCTTCTCGTTGACCATCTGAAGTTCGAGGAAGATCGGGTCCGGTTGATCTTGAATCAAGATGCGACGCAACAGAACATCCACCGGGAGCTGGAAGACTGGGCATGCAATCCGGACACAATCGGGGAGGAGGATCTCCTCGTCGTGTTCTTCGCTGGTCACGGAGAAACCCGTGATCTCGGACGACGTGGCAAGCGTGGCTATCTGGTCCCCGTTGACGGCAGCAAACGGGATGAGAGGGCCGTGTGGAGCAGTCTCGTCGCTATGCCTTTTTTCGAAGAAGTCTCCGAGGCCGTCCCCGCCAAGCACGTCCTCTTCATCCTCGATTGCTGCTTCGGCGGACTTGCCGTGACACGCGCTCCTCCTCCGGTTGCCGCAGGTCTCTCCAACCGAGCGCGCCAGGCAATCACCGCCGGGAACGCCGAACAAGCCGTCCTCGACGGTGGCGGCGGCGGCCACTCCGTGTTCACAGCGGCGGTCCTCGATGCCCTCCGTGGCCAAGCCGATCTGGATGGCGACAAGGTGGTAACGTTCGGCGAGCTATTCAACCACGTGGGCAGAACTGTAGAGACGAGGACCGAGCAACGGCAGACTCCTCTCCAGGCGACGTTCCCTGATCATGAAGGCGGGTGTGTGGCCTTGTTCCCGCCGGGCATCAAGCCTGCGGCGACGACGGTCGCGGATCGGTTGCTTGCGCTGGAAAAGACGAAAGATGAACTTTTGGATGAGGTCTTTCGCCTTTCCGATGTGACCGACATCCGACGCCGGGTCAGGGAAGCAGTAGAACTTTGGCCCTGTGTTCCCGAGAAGGTCGCACCGATGGCCAACTGGCTCGTCGAGTCAAAAGACCTCGTGTCACGTCGCCCTGCTCACGAGGAATCTCTCCTGCGTATCCGACAGGAAGCGTATCTCAAACAGGTGGTCGCGGGATTGATCGAGGAAGGCGATACGTCCGAGCCGAACTGGGACAAGGCCGAGAAGAGGTCTCGCTGGCGCTACGAGACGACCCAGGAATTGCTCGAAGACTTGGGGAAGCTTGAGGCCGTTGTCGCGGATGTCGAGAAGCGCCTCGCTTTCGCCCGGACCGTCCGTGAGGAGACCATCGAGAAGTACGACGTGGAGTGGGAAGTAGCGATCGCCTCGATCCGTGACGAATGCCCCCAGTACACCGATCTCACCCTCAAACCCCAGATCGGGCTCGTTCCAATCGGACGCGACCCCGACTCCGGTCTCTGGGAATTCGCCCACCTCCAGACCGGCGAGATTCCGGAGCGGACAGCGGACGGGCAGTTATGGCTCTCGGAGGAGATGGGGATTGTGTTCGTGCTTATCCCTGGAGGGACCTTCCGGATGGGTGCCCAGAAGGCCGACCCTTCGATGCCTAACTACGACCCTCCGGCCAAAGGCGATGAAGGCCCAGTAAACGAAGTGACTCTGGTTCCGTTTTTCCTCTCAAAGTATGAGATGACGCAAGCCCAGTGGGAGCGTTTCGTGGGGAAGAACCCGAGTCGCTACGGAGCCCACGATTATGGAGCGAACTGGGACCGGACACCGGCAAGAAAGAGGAGAAGGCTTATGGGTCTTCATCCGGTGGAGCAGGTGAGCTGGGAGGATTGCCGGGACGTGATGGGTCGCCTGGATCTCACGCTCCCGACCGAGGCGCAGTGGGAGTATGCCGCCAGGGCAAGGACGAGCACCGTCTTCTGGACAGGGAAAGAGGTGACCTCACTTCAAGGAGCGGCGAATCTTGCCGATGAGTTCGCGAAGGCGAATGGGGGAGAGACCTGGCAGTGTGAGAATGAGTTGGACGACGGCTACCTCGTCCATGCTCCCGTTGGACGTTTCAAGGCCAACCGGTTTGGTCTTCACGATGTTCACGGAAACGTGTGGGAGTGGTGTCGGGACGGGTATGGGCTTTACAATTTGCCGGTGACTCCAGCGAACGGGGAACGTGTGGTATCTGGCCCCAGTTCCCGGGTTATCCGCGGCGGCAGCTTCAACGACACCGCCGTCTACGCCCGGTCGGCCTACCGCAGCTACTACACGCCCGAGTTCCGCGTCAGCTTTCTCGGGCTGCGGCCTGCAAGGGTAGCCACGGATTAATTTCACGACTTCTCCTGGATGAATGATTGACGTTGAATCCAGGAAAGTAGAAAAAGAAGAAAAAAGTGTTGGCAGGGCGGGGGATTGGGATATCGGGCAGCGGTGTGGACATGATGTCCGTCACGACCCGAAATCCCGGAGGCACGCCTGCCATGCGCATGAAAATCCTGACCTTTCGGTACTCCGAGACCCTTGGCGGTTTCGATGACACGGCACTCGTGGAGTTCATCCGGGACAAGACCGTTCTCTCCTCTCGCGAACATTTCTACGGCGTCAGCGATGTTCCGCACATCACCTGCGTACTCGCCTATCAAGAGCCGCTCGCAAGCGGCGACGAAGCACCATCACGGGGTACACGTCCTGTCTCACCAAGAGTGGATCCATCCACCGGACTCGGAGAACGAGACCGCATCCTCTTCAACACGCTGAGGGAATGGCGCGCCGGAAAGGCGAAAGAGGAAGGTGTTCCTCGTTACGTCATTCTCACGAATCGGGAGCTGGTGCAGGTCGTCTTGAAGAAACCGGAAACCCCGACCGCCCTTGCCCAGGTTCCGGGAATCGGACCCGCCAAGATCAAGAAGTACGGACACGAAATCCTGTCCTGGCTCAACGGCTCACCTGATGTTCCGGAAAAGCCCGGTGTGACAGCCGTCATTGAGGAGGACGCGACCAGTGCCGGACCAGCGTCATGAGCATTCCTCTGTCGCGCCCCCCGGCCCGAGAAGCAGGACCGGAGCTGCTCATCCTTGCTCGCTGGGAAGAGTTCACGTCCTGGTTTCTCGATCATACCGGGCGCTGGCCGAAATCGGCTCGCTTCACGCTCACCCAGCGGGTCGAGAACCACGCTCTGGATGTCACCGAGATGCTCGTCGTGGCACGCTACCAGCCGCGAAGAAGAAGGAGGCTTCTCGACGAGATCAACCTGCGCCTGGAAAGGATGCGCTTCCTTCTGAGGATCGCCCGGCAAGGGAACGTGATGCCGAAACAGGGATTCGAAAGGGCCATGAAAAGCGTTGACGAGGCGGGGCGAATGCTTCACGGGTGGCGCGAGTTTCTCTCCAGTAAGCCGCGGGACAGGAGGAGAACGCCATGAGGCGGCATGGAAACCTGTGGGGGAAGATCGTCTCCTTCGACAACCTGACACGAGCGGCCCGTCGAGCGGCGCTCGGAAAACGCCGAGTGGCCGGGGTGGCGCGTTTCCTGGAACGGCTTGAGCCAGAGTGCCTTGCTTTGCAGCGGGAGCTGGAGGAAGGGTCGTATCGCCCTTCACCGGCCTTCACGTTTCGCATCCACGATCCCAAGGAGCGGACGATCACCGCCGCCGCCTTTCGCGATCGGGTCGTCCATCACGCCCTGATCGATCCTCTGGAGCCTCTCTTCGATCGACGGATGGTTCACGAGAGCTTCGCTTGCCGGAGGGGCAAGGGAACCCACGCGGCAATTCAGCATGCACGTGGGCTCGTCCGTCGGTACGAGTGGTTTCTCAAGATGGACGTCGAGCGATGTTTCGACTCGCTTGCACACAGCGTTGTTGTGGAAACCCTGACGAAGATCGTCAAGGACAAGAAAGTGCTGTCACTCTGCGATTGCATCGTTCGGGAAGGAGGCTGTGGCGATTCACCGGGCGTCGGACTTCCCATCGGAAACCTGACGAGCCAGTGGTTTGCCAACCTCGTGCTCGATCGACTCGATCAAAGGGCTGCCGTTTCTGGGATGGAGGATCTACCGGGGAACGACGAGGCTTCGGCCGGAGAACCTGAAGAGAACCCGGTGGAGGCTCCGGCATCGAGCCTGGCAGCACCGGCAGGGATTGATCTCGGAAGACGGACTCCGGGATGCCGTGCAATCGGTGGTGGCCCATCTCCAGCATGGCGGGACGAGCAATCTGAGAAAAGGACTATTCGACCCACCAAGATAATAAGGATCACGATTGAGGAAAAGGGAATGGATCAAAAGGCACC
>JAJDCM010000218.1 GCA_029260825.1 Planctomycetota bacterium
TGGTGATAATAGGCCAAATAACCTGACACGAGCCGCCGAAGATGGTTCTCGCCAAGAACGATGACGTGGTCGAGCAACTCGTGCCGTAGCGAACCGATCACTCGCTCCGAAAATGGATTCTGCCAAGGAGATTGCGGCGCAGTTCGAACTTCTTCGAGCTCAAGAGACTTCATTTTGGTTGGGAAGACTTCACCGTAGATCGAATCCCGGTCGCGTAGGAGAAACCGAATATCCCGATCATCGTCATAGAGAGCCTGCTGAATTTGAAGCGCTGTCCATTCAGCGGTCGGATTGTGGGTTGCGTTGAAGTGGATGATTCGTCTTTGTTGATGATGGAGAACGATGAATCCGAAGAGAAGGCGGAAGGTCGCCGTCGGCACGACGAAGAAGTCGCAGGCGATCGTATCGTGCATGTGATTTCGAAGAAACGTGCGCCAGGTTTGAGACGGACCGTTCTTCGGCTTGAGTTTGTATTTATCGATGGTCGAATCGGCGACTTTGTAGCCCAGGAGTTGAAGCTCGGATTGGATTCGAGGCGTTCCCCAACCTGGGTTTTCTCGGGATATCCGGTGGATGAGAGCGATGATCTCGCGATCGATCTTGGGTCGGCCCGGCTTTTGCGACTTCCATCGCCAGTAGTACTTGAAGCCTTGACGATGCCACCGGATGACAGTAGCGGGCTTGACGATGAGCAGGTAACTTTTCCAGTCCCGGAGTATTTTCGAAAGGACAACCCAGAAGACGCGGTCGATCCGATAGAGCTTGGGGCGCGGTTTCTTTCTCTTGAGGACGGCGAGCTGCTGGCGTAGCGCGATGTTCTCAAGAGCGAGCAGGGACCTCGTCTTCAAGGCGGCGCGGAAAAACAGGATCAGAACTCGAAGCAACGGGCAAATCTCCACTCGTCGGGGACTCGAAATGGGCTAGAATGGCGTTTGCCGATTGTGATTCATGATCGTCATAAGTGCAAGCGGTGTAGGGATGACGGGTTTTCGGGAGGGACAGGTACTTGGGAGTCTTTTTCATCATCGAGACCTCCAGTCATCAAGCGGTTCGGACAAGTTGTCCGTTTCAGCGACTGGACTTTCGGCCGCGTCCCCCGACGGTGAGTGACGCTAAATCCGCATCTCGGAATGATTTAAGCTTGGTGGGCGCAACAGGAGTTGAACCTGTGACCTCTTGCGTGTGAAGCAAGCGCTCTAACCAACTGAGCCATGCGCCCTTTTGTGGAGTGACATCTTTGCCTCGATTTCGCGAGGTTTCAGAAGGGCAACAAGTTACGAGTCTTTCCTTGGAAAATCAAGTTGGTTCTCTTGTGTGGGTGTGTTCTTGTGGTTGCTTGGCTCGAACCTGTTGTGTCTGTTGGCTTTGGCTGTTTTGCGGAGGTGTGTATGACTCGAATCGTCGCTTGGTGGTGCGGCGTCGTTTTGATCTGAAGGCCTCTCGAGGTCGCTTCCTGCCCGGGCTTCCAGAAGATCCTGGACATTCGTGTCTCCCTCTGTACGCCCTCGATGGATCAATGAATCACCCAGGCCAACCCGCTCTCCGACGTGTCCCGAGCCACCCTTGGCTCTTCGTGCGGGTTTCACAACCACGACACCGGTCAATCGTGCGGGAACCCGTTCTCCGACACCCGCACCAGACCCAATCTCCAGTGGAGCAGCAAACTGATCACCGAAGATCCGCACTCCCCGCACCACCCCCATCCCGCCGTCCGCCTCCCACTACGCCCTCAACCAGAAGGCGTCAAATCCACAAACGTCCCTTCACTCTGCCTTGCGAGCGTCTGCAGCAACTGGGCATTCCGCCCGATATTGATAGTATGGATCACTACGCGTCTTAGCGTATTCAGTCGAGAGACCTCATTCATGATCTCTCTCGTATTCACGATCTTCCCTGCGGTCGGGAGCCCGTCGGATAGCAGGAAAATCGTATCGACCCCGCTCCGGTAGTGCTTGTCATAGACCCCAACCCCTGCGCTCTTGAACGCGAACTCAAGCGCTTCAAAGAGGTTTGTTCGACCCTCCGCGGCGACCCGATCTCCTCGCCGAGCAGTGCCATTCATGATGTCTGCTCCTCGCGCTTTCTGCTTCTTGACAAAGTTGATCGCCTGGTTCTTGTTGAGATCAAGCGCAGGAACCATCTTCTTCTTCCACGAATGAACCCGGGTCTCATAAGCAAGAATGTTGAAATACGTCCCGGGGGCCAGGTTCCGGATCGTGTCGATCAACTCTTCTTTGGCGATCTCGATCTTGATGTTCGAGCCGTACTCCTTCTCCGAACCGTCCGTCGCATAGCGACCCTTCTTGTCGATCTTCTTCAAGATCACATTCTCGACCGAATTTCCCATGCTCTGACTCACGTCAAGAAGAAAGAGGATTCGCTTGGATGCGGTTTGTATCCCGTAGTGCGAGGTTGTCTTTGCCGCGTACTTTGGACGCTTACTCGTCGTTGCCGGGTTTGCGCTTCCACTCGCCAGATGTCCCGCTCGCCTCGCAGGAGGGGGGCGAAAACCATCCTTTGATCTCTCCCACCAGGACCGCCAAACATGGGCATCGAAATCAAAAGTAAACCCGGTTATCTCGGTGAGTGCCTTCCAGGCGTCTTGAGCCACTCGACCCTTCTCCCGATCAAGAACGTCAATCAAAGGAGCGATTGCCTTCTTGGAACGAAACTTCTTCAAGGCCGAGATCGCCGCCGCTCGAACCTGCCACTCCGTGTCCGACAACGCCCCGACCACCGGGTCAATCGCCTCATCCGTACCAAGCTTCGCCAGAGAATCAATCGCCACCGTCCTGAGAGTGGGCTCCTTCTCGGAGAGACCACTCGCAAGGCGAGGCACAAGAGATGTGTCTCCCAGATACCCCATAGCCTCCATACAAGCCCGTCGAACACTCCAGGACTTGGACTCAACAAGACTCAAGAGAAGCTCCTTGGCGCCGGCATGGCGAGCTCGACCAAAACCAAGAGCCACCGCCGCGTCAAGCTCGGGCTTTCCCGGTTGAAGAGCCATGTCCTCAAGATACTGAAGTGCCTGCTCGTTTCGAAACCGAGAGACCGCCGTCTCCACCGCACGACGAACACGCCAGCTTCGATCCGTCGCCATGCTCAAGAGAACAACCGCCGAATCCTTGTTGTCAATCTCCGCAAGACGCATGACCGCATCTGCGCGCACCGTGTCATTCTTGTGCTTCAAAAGACCACGGGTCGACTTCAAAAGATCGGAAGCCTCGCACGGCACGCCCGAAAAGAAGATAAGAACCCCAACCAAGAGGAACGACAATCGGAACAGTGGTAGCGTTTTCAAGTGATGTTGTTTTCGCATTCTCAATTGACCTTGGATCGAGGCACGTGCTTCTTCCATTCCAGCTCCATTTCTCCCAAAATCCAGCCGTACACGCTCTTCAATGCAGCCTTCGTGTCCGGGTTGCGTTTCAACTGCTGAACGAAGTAAGAAAACTTCTTCTTGTCAGTGGCGATCAAAAAATCCACGAAACTCATCGCATAGGCCATGTCTCGATAGTTCATGGCATCGATCGGTCTCGCCATCAAATCCGCAATGGATAGCTCTTTTCCCTTCGCAAGATCCTTTCGGATCAACTTCTTCCAGCTACCCCGCTTCCACGAGTCCGGACGAGGAAGCTCCGTAAAACAAAAGAAAAGATTCGAGCGAAAGATCCGGTTCTCAACGAGATGAGCAAACCCCACACTCACCCACGAAGGGAAGTCGAGGTTCAAAAGCCCGTAGTCCTGAATCAACAGATGCGCAACGTGATGCACCACCTTCTCGTGAAGCTGATGATCCGAACGGATCTCCCGATTGCCCCGACTGAACGTGGCAAAGAGTGAAACATCCCCGTAGCGATAGGCACCAAACGATCCCGCCTGGCCGGTCAGCTTCCGGGCCGTGTTGCTATAGCCAGAAAGAGTGTCCAGGAGAATGATCTCGTGCTTTCGAACACGCCACGATCCACCAGGCGCCGGCAACAACAACTCATAACAATGCCGGTAAGCCTCCTCCAGCCGAGCCGCATAGAGTTTTGCCCCCGACTTCGTGTCGTAAGCCCTGGATCCCACCTTGACCCGGCCGATCGAGTAGTAGAGAAGGAAATGGTCCGTCTCAAGACCGATCACGTTCTCCCCGGAAAGATCCTCCACCCGGCGTCGCCTCTCCTCGGACATCGGTTTGATCTCGATGGGAGGGAGCTCTTTTTCCGATGCTGTCTTGTCTTCCCCATCCTTATCTTCAAGATCCTTGGGCGCCGAAGAGGACTTACCCTTGGAGCCACCCTTGGCCCGGCGTGGCTGAGCCGACGCGGGAGCGGAAAGAGAAGTAATGAAAAGAAGAAGGATGACTACGCTCAGCCACCGCGGGGAGGGATGATTCTTGCCCAAGAAATTATCCTTACAGGCTTTATGCGTGCGTGGCCGCCTCTCGTTGGAACCAACAGGGGGGATGCTCGCGTGGTTCTTTTCCCGGAGTGCCAAAAGATGCTCCATACCCATTCTAAGGGGCTTTTCGTCTGGCCGCAAGCGACCCGGCATCGGCGAATTGGCGAAATCCCACCCTCTCATGTTTCGTTTCCTCGACAAGGGAGCGGTGCCGTCTTGATAAGAACGAGGCACTTTCTCTAAGGCGCTATGAACACTGGTCTTATAAACTTGTCTCAAGGGGGGCTTCCGGGCATGGTTTTCGCATAACCCTTCCTGGACAAAGCGCTGAGCGCGAAACGGACATTCCGAGGACGATAAGAGCGATCACGATTGCGAGGTCACCCATGTCAATGCTGGCGGTGGAAAGACGACGCCTTGAGGACCGAAGATCAAGGCCCACTAAAGCAATTTCTCGCTTTGTGTTCGGCGGATCCCGCGGGGAGCAAAGACGTTACAACGATACTCCGGATTCCTACGTCGACGTCTTCCCGGAATCCTGGCTCCTTGGAATTGCCGTCGCCACCGTCCTCCTCAGCATCCTGGACGGATATCTCACCCTCATCCACCTCCAGAACGGAGGAAAAGAACTCAACCCCCTCGTCGACATCCTCATCGAGATGGGCTGGACCCCCTTCATCATCATCAAGTCCATGCTCTCCGCCACCTGCGTGATCTTCCTCGTGGTTCACAAGAACTTCTTCATGGTGAAGAAGGTTCTCGTGTTTGTGTTCTTCATCTACCTGGCGCTGCTCTTCTATCACCTGTATCTAAGGACCCTATAAATCCCTCCCCGCCTCCCAAGCACCCACACTTCCCCACCTCTTTCCCCTGGCGAATCGGGAAGGGGGCATCGGCCATTCACCAGGGCCAGGCCCTAACCCACGTATAGCCAAGCCCTAACACTTGACACCAGGAGCCGTCGGGTTCTAGACTCCCCAACCGAATTTCCCGGGGGAGGGATCCACGGTTTCATCCGTAAAGACAAGATCCGAACCCCGATCAGGGTCAGGTGTCAAAACTTACCCCGCTAAAGAAGTTAGAGGTCAAAGAGGAGGAATCAGAGCATGTCCGTCGATGTGAAGGCGATCGACTCCCGAGTGAAAGACGAAGCCAACTTCGTCTTTGATTTGATGAAGGAGCTAGAGCGGGTCATGGTCGGCCAGACCCAGATGCTCGAGCGTCTGGTCATCGCGCTCCTGGCCAACGGCCATATCCTGCTGGAAGGGGTCCCCGGTCTCGCCAAGACCACCGCTGTTTCGACCCTCGCCAAATGCATTCGAATGGGCTTCCAACGCATTCAGTTCACCCCGGATCTCCTTCCGGCTGACCTCATCGGAACCCTCATCTTCAATCCCAAGTCCGGTGAGTTCACCGTAAAGAAAGGTCCGGTCTTCTCCAACATCGTCCTTGCCGATGAGATCAACCGAGCCCCGGCAAAGGTGCAAAGCGCACTGCTGGAAGCGATGCAAGAAAGACAGGTGACCATCGGCGACACCACCTTTGACCTGCCAAAGCCGTTCCTCGTCCTGGCCACCCAGAACCCCCTTGAGCAAGAAGGAACCTACCCTCTTCCCGAAGCCCAGGTCGACCGGTTCATGTTGAAAGTCGTGATCGACTATCCGACCAAGAAAGAGGAAAAGGAAATCCTCGAGAGGATGGCCTTCACCGAGACCAGAACAGAAGTACGAGAGGTCATTACTCCCGAGGACATTCTCCGGGTTCGCTCCGTTGTCGATGACATCTACGTCGATGAAAAAGTAAAAGACTATATCGTCGACATCGTCTTCGCGACCCGCAACCCCGAAGACTACGGACTCAAGATCAAAGAACTCATCGAGGTGGGCGCCTCTCCGAGAGCAACCCTCTTCCTGACCCTCGCCTCGAAGGCACACGCCTTCATCCAGGGGCGGGGCTACGTGACCCCCCAGGACGTTAAGGCCATCGGGCTCGACGTCCTTCGTCATCGAGTCATCGTTACCTACGAAGCAGAAGCCGAAGAAAAGACGTCGGAGAACATCATTCAAGAGATCTTCGACAGTGTTGAGGTGCCATAGGCGGTGATCCCCAAGGAGATCCTGAAGAAGGTCCGTCAGATCCAGATTCGAACGGACCGCCTGGTGAACGATATCCTGGCCGGAGAGTTCCAGTCCGCCTTCAAAGGGCGAGGGATGGAATTTGCCGAGGTACGCGAGTATTCGCCTGGCGACGAAATTCGAACCATCGACTGGAACGTCACCGCTCGAACCGGAATTCCACACATCAAGAACTTCGTGGAAGAGCGAGAGCTGACCGTCGTTCTTCTCGTCGACATGAGTCTTTCCGGTGAGTTTGGAACCGTCTCTCAAACCAAACTCGCCATTGCCACCGAGCTCTGCGCGGTTCTCGCCTTCTCTGCGATCAAATCCAACGACAAGGTCGGGCTCATCGTCTTCACCGACAAGATCGAAAAGTTCATTCCCCCGAAGAAGGGGCGAAAGCACGTGCTGCGGGTGATTCGAGAACTCCTGAGCTTCAAGCCCGAACAGGTCAAGACCGACATCTCTCTTGCACTGGAATATCTCGGCAAGGTGATTCGAAGAAAGAGCATCGTGTTCCTCGTTTCCGACTTCATCTCCGGAGATTACGAACGCGCACTCTCCATCGCCAACAAACGCCACGATGTCACCGCCGTCACCGTCACCGACCCCCGGGAAGTGGCCATGCCCAACATGGGCCTGGTCATGCTGGAAGACGCGGAAACCGGCGAGACAGTATTGCTGGATACTTCAAGCTCAAGAGTTCGAAAGAAGTTTGAGGATCTCTCGATCGGTGTGGTGAGAAACAGGAAAACCGAGTTTCGTCGACGAGGAGTCGATGAAATCTCCGTTCAAACCGACAAGTCATTTGTTCAGCCGCTCATGGAGTTTTTTCTTCGGCGCGGACAAGC
>JAJDCM010000219.1 GCA_029260825.1 Planctomycetota bacterium
GTACGCACCCGGCTCGCCCTGAAAGGCAACCCGAGTACCCTCTCCCGCCTTCCCTTCACCCATTTTCGAGATCCTACTGGAGGACGAAAGCCCAGGGACGGGTGGTCGAATCCTCTCCAGGCAGGTTGCCCGGAAACGCAAATCGGGCCGGGGGAGTTGCGCCCCTCGCTTCGAAAACGTTCACCTTGGACGCGTTCCCCGTGAAGAAATCGACAACATCGGCTCCGACCTGATCCAAGGTACTCGTTGTTTTCAGGATGACGGATCCGGAAGAGGCCTCCAGCGCCACATCCGGCATCCCGTTGTTGTCGTCGTCCGCAGCGGTGAGCGCCGAGAAATCAACCAGAATGAACCAATCGAATGCCCCGGTTCCAATGGAGTTCTCGATCAACGGGAAGTCGACAAACGCGATGACCTCCCGAGCTTGATTTCCAGGACCCGGGTTCAGGAACTGGATGTCGTCGATAAAGAGATTGTTCGCCGGACGCGGAGGCATGTCTTCGCCACCAAAAGCGCCGTTTCTTGGATTCGAAGGAATGATGATGATGTCCGCAGCGAGCTGTTGTGGGATGCCACCTCTTGGAACCTTCAGAGCAAAACAAAAGGTGAGGTTGTCCAGATCCGGCGTGGGGGTGACAAAGAGGTAGCTCTCATTTTCGAACGTATCGGGTGCACCACCGTCGGTGTCCGGAAAATGCGCAGTCCAGGCATCAATGACCAGAGGCGGCGTATCAAGGACAAAGACCGGGGGGGTTTCTTCCTCATCCAGCTTCCGCTCCGGATTCTTCTCGATGAAGCCTGTCCGGAGCGAATTGCCCTGGATAATCTTGAAGCCCTTGAACGGGTCTTTCTTCTCGATGGCTCGTTTGTCTTTCCCCTCCGCAGTTTGATGTGCAAAGAGAAGAGTCAGAGCTGCAACAAATCCGACTAAAAGTGCACTGTAAATCCGCTTCATGTCTCTCTCCGTTCTCACGTCTCGCTCACACGCGTCGAGCTTCCTTGGCCTGACCAATATTGTAACTTAGGTCAGAATGGCGTCAAGCCGGAGAGTGTGACCTGTAAGAGTTTAGAGAGATTTTTGCCCGCCGTCCTGACCTCAAATCGAGTCAGGACGGCAGCCCCCTCGACGGACTGCTGTCTAGACATGCTTTGTCGTCTAGGAAAAGAGACTTTCTAGCTTGTCCTTGGCAGTATCGCTGAAATCGTCGCCAAGATCACAGCTCCTCGGGGCGCTTTCGCCATCCTCATACAGCTCATTGGCAAGGTGCTTGGCGACTTCCTTGGCATACAGACGAACCATTCCAAGGGTGGTTGCCTCATCGAAGATGACGGTGAGCAGGATACGCTCGCCCACCAGTGTCATCTGGATGCTCTCACACTTCCCTTGATGGTAAAGCACCGAGAATTCATCTTCTCCAAGGAGTCGAGCCATCTCTTTGGTAGCCGCAAAACTACCTGCGACCAGGGCAGAAATGGTGTCGTTATCAAAAGATCGGGTCGAGCCCTGGCGGGTGATCATATACCCTTCACGGTCGATCAACATCGCACATCTGGCCTTGGACTGGCGCAGGAACTCGTTGAGGAGTTTGTCGACCTTCTCGATGTCTGCCTCGTAAAAGACCTGTCGCGATTCGTTCTTTCCGCTCATCGGTTGCTCCTTGCGTCTGAAGTGAGACGCGCATCAATTCTTGTCAGGCCCATTTCAAAAATCCTGCCTACCGAAAAATCGCCAAGAAAGCGGTAGCAGCAAAGGCAAGAACGAAGACCACGAGGAAAATCACGCCCCAGTTTTTCCCGTTCGTTGGAGAGTCCGTTGGCGCCTGCGACTTCTGAGTTCGATTCGCTGGAGCCGGCCTCTGAACCTTTTGAGACGAGCGTTTTTGTTTCTTCTTGGCAACCGGTGTGCGATGGGAAGCTGCTTTGCCTTGGGTCGCCTTCTGTGTTCCGGCACTTCCTTGAGATGCCGAAGCAACGTTGCTGGAGAGTTGCGGGCGAGTCGGGGTCGCCTGCGGAGCTGTCGGCTGAACGACATTCTGGGTTTCCGCCTGCTGTTGATCCATCACCAGGGTAGCCGCTTCACCGGACACCTCTGTCGCATGTGGATTACCCGCATGGTGATGCGGCGCATTCCCCGAAGCCGTGGTGTTACCGGTGTGATGTGCTGCCGTCTTGTGTTCCGAATGATGAACTTCCGGACTGGAGGTTCCCGTCGGAAGGGGGGCATTCCCCGGAGCATGATGAGTCGAAGACCCGACCGTTTCATGATCCGAACCAGAAGAAGGCGTTTTCATCGGAACCGAGTTCCCGCGAGCTCCCGTCCGAGACTTGCCGTCATCTTTCTGATTGATGTTCTCGATGATGACTGCAGACAGGGCCTTGAGAGTCGAAAAGACTCCTTCCCCCTTGCTCGCAACCCCAGGAAATGCGGGTGCCCCGGCCGGGTTGAGCTTCTCGTTCATCTCATCAACGCTAAGAGCGTTCGGGAGATCCTGCTTGTTGTACTGGATCACGATGGGGAGGTCCGCCGGATCCTTGCCATACTCGGCAAGGTTCTCGTGGAGGTTCTCCAACGATTCGATATTCTCCGCCATCTTGTCCGGTGCCGAGTCGGCGATAAAGATCACACCGTCAACACCTCGGAGAACGAGTTTGCGGGTCGAATTGTAATACACCTGACCCGGCACGGTATAGAGCTGAAACTTGATGTTCATGCCCATGATGTTGCCGAGATTGAGAGGCATGAAATCGAAGAACAGGGTACGGTCGCCTTCCGTGGCAATGCAGGTCAGCTCTCCCTTGTTTTCTCCGGGAGTTTTCTGATGCACAATCTCCAGGTTGGTGGTCTTACCACTCATCCCCGGGCCGTAGTAGACGATCTTACAGTTGATCTCTTTTCGAGCAAAGTTGATCTGAACCATCTAGGAGATCCTCGTAATCAGGTAACGTTCAGCGCCCTAGCCGTGTGCCAAAGTGGCGCCACGCTACACAGACAGTCGAGCCATCTTCACGAGTTTCTGGGCGGCGCTCTGCACCTCGACTTCCGCCGATCCCAACGAGACATCCTTTTGGGTCACCACCGTGAGGAAGCCGATTCCAATATCGTGAAGAAATACTTTTCCGTAATCAGCCAGAAGAACCAAGCTCTTCAGGCCACGATAACCGTTTTGTTCCAATGCGAGTCTGGCGGAGAGAATCACGGTATTGGCCAGTGCCGCTACCCGTTCTTCATCTACGGATCCACTCATGGAAGAGGCGACAATCACGCCATCCTCACCCACCAAGAGGCTTCCCAGAATCCCGACCTTCTCGCCTAGATCTTCGAGTACTTGCTGCATAACTCCCTCAGCCAAAATGCCGGGCCAGGAAATCCTGGATCGGCTCCCGAACGGAACGAGCCACATTTTCATCACTCAGGTGAACGGCCGCAGATGCGCCCCTTACCTTTCGAATCACGATGTGACCAAAGTCACCGGTAGCAATCGCACCGGTCATGTTTCCAAGATCCATTTTTCTTGCCGACGCGTCGCCCACCGAAGCCACCTGAGCGACCACAGCCGAAAGGGCGTGTCCCTCTTCACCCTCGGCAGGCTCGGCGACCTGATCGCCAACAACCAGAGCAACATCGTGGCTGCCCTCAAGGCTTCCGAATCGATCCGAAAACTCGGCCATGGCCGCGTCTTCATCATGATCCCGAGAAGTTACGGCCAGATTCCAGGGATCATGAGCAAGCCGTTCTTGGGTCTCAACCTGGATGAGGAGAGAGTCCACATCCAGTTCCTGAGTCTCTTGATTCACACTCGAAAGGGACTCGACAAGATTGGCTTCCAGGGTCTTGAGCCGGTCATCCACCACGGTCTGGGTCGTAACAACTTCGAGGTGATCCAGTGCCTTACGGCTGGCACCGATACCGCAATAGATCTCTGCCAGATGGATGTGAGCTTTCAGGTTGTGGGGGTCGATAACCGTCGCTCGATGGAAGTTGTCAATGGCAAAACGACCGTCACGAACCGTCAGCGTTCGCTTGTATCGATCGAGCCCGATCTTCCCCTGGACCAGGTAGGGGATGTCGCTTTCAGGGAACTTCTCAAGACACCTCTGGCAAACATCCAGAGCCTGATCAAGCTCTCCAACATCCCGATAGATGTCGGCAAGTTGACCATAGGCCTCAGGAAGGGGTCGAGTCTCGAGAATCTGGAGCAACCGATCAATGGTGGCTCTGAGTCGGTTCTTTTTGAACAGCGTGAGAAAGGACTGCAAACTATCCGACTCAGGAAAGCGCTCCACTCCCTCTTCCACAACTCGCAAGGCTTCCTCGGTTTCGGAAGCAAAGAGAAGACGGTGGGCCAGGTCCCGAACACCTTCAGGAGTCGGGTCTTCGAACACTTTCTTCTTCAGCCGCTTCAAATCTCTACGACGAAGAAGCTTCGGGCGCAGCAAACTAAAAAGCTTCACGAGCTTACCTCGATCAATGGGGGGCTGTTCCTTGCCGAATAACGCCCCCGCCCAAACCTTGAGGTGGTCAATCCGAGAAGAGTCCTCGGACATGCATCTTTCTCCTATCGAGATTCCGGGCCGAATTATTGAATCTTTTTGAATTCGGCGGCAAATGCATAAAGACTTCCGGAGAGACAGGGAACGAAAAGAACCTTTTCTTCCACCGTGAGATCCGCGGTAATCTTTCCCGGAAGCTGAGTCTTCCAGCGTCGCCTCAAGCTAGCCGGATCGAGAGCATGAACCACTCCCTCTTCGGAGGCGACATAGACCAGTTCATCTCCAAAGGCAGCGCGACTCACGATCGGAGCTCCGGTCTGGTAACGCGTCAGCATCTGCCCGGTCTCGAGATCAAGGCAGTAGAAATACCCATCCGCGCTTCCGGCAAACACCATCGAACCGCGCTGCAAAAGCCCACCGCGAATCTTGCCGCCGGTCTTGAACTTCCATCGAGGCCTGCCGGAAAAAAGATCAAAAGCGTAGACCTGACCGTCGTCGCAGCCCACCATCAACGTTCGATTCACCACCAGAGGGTCGCCGTGGACCGCATCCTGGCATGCAAAAGATGTGATCGCTTTTCCCGTCTTGGATTGAACTCCGTGAACTTCCCCATCAACCGTCGCAAGATAGATGGTCTCACCGTCAGTTACGATCCCGGACGTGATCTCGGCCCCCATGGAATGCTTCCACAACTCCCGTCCATCCGCCTTGGAAACCGAGTAGAGTGTTCCCTTTGAAGTGGCGAGGACAAGATGGCGATCAAAAAGAAGAGGACTCGCCTTGACGAAACCATCGGTCTTGAAGCTCCAGAGCGTCGCTCCAGTTCCTCGATCGAAAGCACGCATGATCATGTCGTTTGCACCGGCGAAGACCATGCCGTTCTCGACGACCACTGCACCCTCGATGTCAGCAATTCCAGGTAGGTCCGTTGACCAGAGTTCCTTGCCGTCGGCGATCCGGAGGGCTTCGAGCTTGGCTCCGCGGTTGCCCACAAAAGCCACCGAGTCGTCCACCTCGCAAGCGCCTGTGATCGGACCTCCGGTATCTCTCGTCCAGAGTGGGGCGCGCTTCAGATCAATATTCGCAAGCCAGGTCTCACTCTTTCCCAGAAGAATGCGTTCCGCGGAAAACCCGGCAAGTCGGACATCAACCGGAACTTCTCCATTCGGCGAAACCCGAACCAGAGAGGGGGTCGTCAGACTCGTTACTTCCCCGTTGAGAACAATGGTCGCTCCTGCTGGCTCCGAAGTCACATAAAAGGGGAGTGTGACGCCCGAGAGAACATCCGACAACGGATACTCGGAAAAGAGCTTCCGATAAGACAGATGGGCGTGGGCGTAGTCCCGATCCTCTTCGAATTGCTTGGCTTGAGCCAGAACCTCCCGCGCCCCTTTCAGATAGACATCCACTTCTTCGACCTTTTCAAGAATCTTGTGACGACGAAGGAAGGCCGGGTCGCCGGTGCTTGCTAGCTCTTGAAAGGCTTTGTAAGCTTCGGGGAGATTCCCGTCATCGACCCATACCAGAGCCTTTTCCAGAAGTGCCGTCAACTCCAGGGATTTCTCGCGACGACTTTCTCGATCATCTCGAATCTTGTCGACGCTGAGTTGCACAACCCGTTCCTTCTCCACTGCGGCCGTCATCGTGATCGGGCTAAGAGGAAAGTTTTCTCTGAATCCGTCGAGGGCGGCAACCGCTTCCTGGTACTTGTTGTTGCGAACAAGTTCCGTGATGTGAAGGTCGTTGAAGGCTCTCTCGGAAGCTCGGTAGTAGAGAAAGAAGGTGACTCCGAGGAACGTCGCTCCCGCGGCAACATAGGCGATGATTCTCTTTCGTTGACGAGAGGTCTTTCTCCTGGCCACAAGTTCTTCGAGGTTTTTCAGCTTTTCGAAGACATCCTTTCGGGTTCCGTCGATGCAAAGAATCTTATCGTAGATCTTCGCCGCTGATTCCAGATTGCCACGCTGGAAGAACTGCCTCGCCAGATCCTCGTATTCGGAGATCGCCTCATCGGCGTTTCCTAGCTTCAAACTGATATTGATGAGTTGAGCCCGGAGGCTCAGGTTTGTCTCCTTGATGCTGATCAACTTGCGCAGCAGCTGGACCGCACGCTCCCCATCGCCTTGGGTCGCCAGACGCGAAGCGACGTTCATTCCATCCTCGATGAGATTGGGACACTTCAAGTCGTAGTCCGCGCGATACTCAACAAACAAGTCCACCATCTTCTCCCGACTATCGATATCCCGGGGAAGAAGTTGGGCGACCTTCTTATAGAATTCGAATGCTACGTCGATTCGATGAGAAGCGAGAGACTGCTCGGCACACACTCGATAGTGATCCGCCGCAGCTTCTGTCCTCTTGGCCTTTTGCAGGACCTCCGCAACCTTGATACGCAGGTCGATGTCATCTTCTTTGGCCGCAATTGCCCGAAGATAGAACTTGAGAGCACCCTCGAGGTGATTGCGACGATGCAACTCGGCTGCACGGGCAATAAGCTCTTCTCGCGGAATCTGAATGATGATCCCGTCTTCCAGGAAATGAGCCAGAGTTCTAGAAACCTCAAATTTGGTGAGATAGGAGGCCTCGATGATTTCCTCTACGCTTGCCTGACCGTCGACCAGGCTGTAGATGAGTCGACCGTTTTCTCCGCCGATTTCATCGTAACGGGCGGGGGCCTGGCCTGCGCTGCGATAAATCTCACGAACGCTAGGAATCATCCTCTTGATGAGAGTCCATTCGTCCATTCGACGCACCGATTCCAGAACGATCCAATCGATGTCCGAGATGACAAATGGAACCGGCATCACCGTATCTTTGTAGTCTTCAGGAGAAGTACCGGAGTGGAACTGAAAGTTTGCCTTCCCCCACGCAAGAACTTCGCAGAGTTCTTCCTCAACGATTCTTCCAAAGACGCGAGTCGCTTCCTCTTCGCCGAAAGAATCAGTGCCATGAAGAAGAACATCAAAGAGACGTTCTTGCTTGTGAGCAGCATGCTGCTTCAAGTCGTTCAGCTGATCGGGAGTGATCTTGCGCTCCCGCAACAGGGCAAGTCCAACATCTGCCCCCAGCTGATCGGGAGGACATAAGACTGTCACTCCACCAGAAGTAAAGTAGATATGCTTCTTTTCCGTTCCGTCTACGATCAGTACGCCTTCGCGACGGTTGTTAAAGAGCATCTGAAAGACCGAAGCAAGGTCAACGGTATTGATATTGCCCTCAATCGACATCATCACCTCACGGGAGTTAGGGGTCAAAAAGACAGAGGCGATGTCTTATCGGTTGGAATCGGTGGGAGAGTTGAGGCTTTTCTTGGCGTCGTGGTACCGGGCCGCTTCCTCGAGGAAGGAACGGAAGCGAGGCGAGTCGGAGTGGGTGGAGATCAGCCGGGAAATGGTACGAATCGCATCGTCGACACGACCGGCCACGAAGTAGCTGCGCCCCAAGGTGAACTGTGCATCCGGGTCACCGGGCTGGAACTCGACAACCTTGAGGGCCATTTCCACTGCTTCGACAGCTCGGGCAGTCCGAGAGGATTCATCTGAGTCGCGTTCGGCAAGAATGACCAGGAGGAGGGAAAAGCGAGTGAGCACGTCAACATCATTCGGTGAGAGCAATAATGCGGATCGATAGTCCTTCTCCGCGCCCATCAAGTCACTTTTTTCTTTCCACAGGAGATCCCCTCGAAGCAGGTAGCTCTCAACATCCGGACTGAGTTCGATCTTGCGAGAAAGAGAAGCCAACCGCTCGGCAAGTTCTTCCTCCGGATTCAATCCGCCCTTGGGAGGAGCTGGGGTATAGAACGTTCCGAAAACCGTGTTCAGGACGGTCTTGATTCCATCAAATTGAGGGGTGAGGTCCGGAAGCTGCATCTCGCCGCCTGGATTCGATGGAGGGGATTGGTCTCGAAGCCCGAGGATATCCGGATTGGAGAGCCCCTTGAAGTAGGGGGGGCCGGCGTCGAGCTTTTGACCGTCTTGCGGCGAAAGCGGCAACTCCTCACCACTCGAGAATCGAATCGGGGACAGCGGCCCGAGAATCGGTTTACCCAGAAGTGAGAAGACCTCGGTCCCGACCGCCAGGAGCTCTTCCGTTGTTGGAGGAGAACTCATGCGAGAGACCGCCGGAGACGAACTCTTATCGCCGGACCGTTGCTCGGCTTGCTCACGCATCAGAGCTTCAACTTCCGCAAGTTCCACCGTCACCAGCTCCTCATCCGGCTTCAGCCCGCGGGCGGTGAGAAGCGATTCACGAGCCAAGGGGAGGTCATCCCGAGCCCGATACACCCGGCCAAGAAGGACATAGATCAAGGGATTATCGGGATCTTTTCCCCGGGCACGTTCCAGGTAGCCAAGGGCGATGTCAATTCGCTGGGACTCCAGTTCAAGTGCCCCGAGAGAAAGCATGATCTCGGAACTATCCGGGTCAAGACCAAGTGCCGCAAGAAGGTCGCGTCTCGCAAGATCACGATCTCGAAGCTTGTCGGAGGAGAGATAGAGAATACCTCGCTGAGCCAGAGATTCACTGCTTTGAGGGCTCAAGTCAATGGCTCGATTAAAGTCCCGAAGGGCACTCACATCCTCCCCCAACTCCTTGTGCGCCTTTCCTCGACCCAGATGTCCGTTCATTCTTCTTGGATCGGTTTGGATGACCTCGTCAAAGAGGATCTTTGCCTTTTCGTAGTGACTTCGCGCCCGTTCTCGAGCCGCTGGATCTCCTTGCGCACTCTGGACATCGGCGGCGGTTAGCTCTTCAGACGCAAGACGGTAGGCCTCAAGAAAACTCTCTTGCCGTGACTTACTAGTGGTGGCAAGACCCAGCGCAATGACCGCGATCAGCCCTGCTACCATGCTTACGATCAACGGGATTCGGTGCTTTCGAACCCGGCGAAAACCTCTTTCCAGAATCGTGGTAGGGCGCGCATGCAACGGCTCTCTCTTCAAGAACCGTTCCAGGTCATCAGCCATCTCTCCAGCACTTGAATAGCGGCGATGCCGATCCTTGTGCATCGCGGTCATGACGACGGTTTCGAGGTCTTTCGGAACCCGGGGGTTCATCTTCCGCGGCAACTTGGGATCTTCTTCTGCGATCCGTCGCAACGTCGCCTGAAATCCCTCCGACTTGAAGGGCGGGGAGCCGACCACCGTTTCATAGAGGGTCGCCCCCAGTGAGTAGACGTCAGACAACCTGTCCACTCCCCGGTGAGTACCCGTGATCTGCTCCGGGCTCATGTACATCGGCGTGCCGATGAGAGTTCCTGATTCGGTGATCGTTCCCGCACTTTCATCCCGAGCCAGCCCAAAATCGGTAATCATTACCTTTCCCGAGCTGTTGAAGATGAGATTTGCGGGCTTGATGTCCCGGTGAATGATCCCTCGCTCGTGAGCACATTGAAGAGCTCGGGCGACGTCTGCTCCGATCTTCGCCGCAACATCATAAGGAACGGCCTCCGCCGAATTCCTCTGGGAGAGGGTCGGGCCCTCGATGAATTGCATTGCATAGTAATGAATGCCCTGGTCCACACCGGTTCGGTAGATCGGAACGATATTGGGGTGGTCGAGGTTGGCGAGAGATTCGGCCTCACGCAGGAACCTCTTCAGGGTCTTTCGATCAAGGTCAACGCTGTGCGGGAGGATCTTGAGAGCAACCGTTCTTCTCAGGCTGACCTGCTCTGCCTTGTAGACCACCCCCATCGATCCCCGGCCAACTTCACGCAAGATCCGAAATTCGCCGAGCTGCGAGATATTGAGCTTGCCCTTTTCCAGATAGAGGTCCGTTGCGGTTTTCCCCTTTTCGCCTGGACCACCGGGGAGCGTTTTCTGCTCATCCCAGTTACCGCCTGGCTTTTGGCTTGGGTCATCAGACATGGAAAACGCCTAGAAAACGAGAACGAAAACGGACATAAGTGTTTTGCACATTGTATCTTCCGGGTGGCAACGACGCAATCAGCCCTTCCCCTTTCAGCGGGATTCCGGGAACCGTCGATGGGTCTGAATACACGAAAGATCCAACTTCTATTCGTCTGAGACGGTGAATCCCGGAAGAGGGTTGACCCGTTTTTGTAGCTTTTTTCCGATCGGTCCACCTGATCCGAGGCGTTGCATTCCCAGAATCCTGTGATAGAATCAGACCTAACACGATGCTACTTAACATCTTAAAGACGAGAAACCTTGAGCAAACTTAGGCGATTCTTGACTCCAGCCGGCAACGCCGATCGGGATGAGGTTTATCGCTTGCGGCGCCTCCAGGACATCACCAAGGCCCTGAACTCCGAGCTCAATGTTCGAAAGCTCCTGGACAAGATCATGGACGTGGCGGTTGACCTCACCGGAGCCGAGCGTGGATTCATGATCCTGAAGGACAGCGACAAATGGGAGGTCGCCGCGGCGCGGAATATCGATCGGGAGAAAGTCCATCGCCCGGAATTCAAGATATCCCGCTCCATTGCAGAAAGGGTTCAGGAAACGGGGGAGGCCATCCTCTGTGACAACGCCCTCCTGGACGCGAACCTCTCGGTTTTCAGCAGCGTGATGACCCTGAAGCTGAAGTCCGTTGTCTGTGTGCCTCTTACCCGAAAAGATGATCCGATCGGCACTCTCTATCTTGATCATCGTTACATCGAAGGCAAGTTCACTCAGAACGACCTTTCCAGTCTGGCAGCTCTCGCCGATCAGGCCGCAATCGCCCTCGAGAATGCACGACTTTACGAGGAAAACGAAAAAGCAAACAAAGAGCTTGCCCGTGTCAATGAACGATTATCGGAAGAGCTCCAGCACCGAAAGAAGGAGCTCTCCGAAGTTCGAGCAAAACTCCATCAGGTAGAGACAAATCCTCAGCTCCTTTCCGATTTTGGATCCATGGTGGGAAAAAGCGATGGAATCATGCGGATGTTTTCCTTGCTCGATCGGATTGCTCCCACGGATCTTTCGGTCCTGACCCAGGGAGAGAGCGGCACGGGAAAAGAGCTGGTAGCCAGGTTTCTCCACAAGAACGGGCCACGTCGAGACAAACGATTTGTCACGCTCAATTGTGGTGCAATTCCCGAAACCCTCCTCGAAAGCGAGCTGTTTGGTGCAAAGAAGGGCGCCTACACCGGTGCGGACAAGAACCGGATGGGTCTCATCCAGCTCGCCGATCGAGGAACCCTTTTCCTTGATGAGATCTCGGAACTCACAACCCAGCTCCAATCCAAATTGCTAAGGGTTCTGCAAGAAGGTGAACTCCGGCCGG
>JAJDCM010000220.1 GCA_029260825.1 Planctomycetota bacterium
CGTCAAGGAGGCCCTCGCCGAGGTCGACGGCACTCCCTACGACCAGGCGATCCAGTCCATCGTGCAAAAGCTGCGAGAGGGTCGCAATTTCGAAGCGAATGAAGAGCAGAGCAACGTGCTCGAGAACCTCCAAAAGGTCTACTCCCTCCTCCTCGACCGTCAAGATCTGGAAAAGATCGATCGCGCCATCGAAGCCATCGAGAAGAATCTCGATGATCTGGCCGACGTCAGGGACGAGCAGGAAAAACTACTCAAGGACACTCTCTCCAACGAGAAGCAGATGAGCGACCAGGCTCGTCCCGAGCTGAAAGAGTTCTTGAGCAAGATCGATCAACTCATGGCGGAACAGAAGGACGTTTCCGACCGGAGCAAAGCGGAAAGCGGAAGCCTCCAGGCTGAAGTTCAAAAAGCGATGGAGCAGCTCGGAGAGATGCTTTCCCGCCAGAAGGAGGCCACCAAAGAAACTTCATCCCTGATGAAGGGACAGAAGAACCGGAACGAACAACAAAGAAAACAGGGCTCCCGCAATCAAAGCCAGACCGGCGAAGAGTCCGAGCAAAAAGACACTTCCCAGCAAGGGGAAACATCCCAGAAAAGTGACTCGAAGTCCGGCGATTCAAAGTCCCAGGAGAATCGTTCCCGATCGCAAAAGAGTCAATCCAGCTCTCCCTCCGAGAACCAGAAACAACAGGAGCAAAGCGACTCAAAATCCGGAGAATCCAGGTCGGATTCAAACCAAGGGCAAGAGCAGAGCAAAAGCTCTCAAGGCAAACCAGAAGACGGCTCCCAGAAAAACCCGATGAGTTCAAAGGATCCGTCCCAGGAATCAAAAAGCGACTCCTCCTCAAAGGGTTCCGAATCTCAATCCTCTGCCTCCAAGCAATCTCAACAACAACAGGGATCCAAAGATCGGCAGAACAAATCTTCGGAGAGTGAGCGAAGGGAGCTGGCCAAAGAACAACGAGAGCTTCGAGACAAAGCCAACGAACTCGCCAAAGATCTCCTGAAACAAGGAGCGGAAGCCAAGAAGGACGAAATGTCCAAAGCTGCAGACGCACTGTATCGTGCGGCGGAGAGCATGAACCAGGCCCAGAATCATCTGAGCGAAGGAGACCTGGACAAAGCGCTTTCGGAAGAAAAGGAATCGGAATCAGATATCCAGGCGGCGATGGATGAGCTTGAAAAACTCCAGGATGCACTGGCCAAATCCGACTCCCAGCAGCAGGGCAACGAGTCAAAGCCTGGCTCGCCTCAACAATCCGGCAATCAATCTGCCCAGCAAAAGCAAGATCAGCTGGCAAAGGAAGCCGAAAAGCTCAGCAAAGAACTCGGTTCGCTCGCCAAGCAGCCCCGAGATGCCGAGACGAGCGAGGCCATGCAAAAAGCAATCGAGAAAGCCTCCGGCCAGATGGGTCAGGCTTCCAAGCAAATGTCCAAGGCTTCCAGCTCGATGGGAAAGTCGAAGAGTGGAAGCAAGAAACAACAGCAAGAGCAGAAAAAAGCCCTTGGCAGCATGAAAAAAGCCAAGGAAGAGTTGCTCGCTGCCATGTCCGAAGAGAGCCCGGAACAAAAGCAACGGTTCGAGCTTCTTCGGGAAAAACAGGATCAAATCGAGAAGGCCACCGAGTCACTTGCGGCTCAGATGTCCGACACTCCCAAAAGCGCAGGACAGGATTCCATCCGGAAGGCTCAGGAAAAGATGCGACGTTCTTCCCAGAGCCTATCCCAGGGAAAAGCCAAGAGCTCGGCGGAGAAGCAAGATGAGGCCCTGAAGGAACTGGCCAAGGCGGAAGATGAGCTGAAGGATCGAAAGCGAGAGTATCTCGGCCTCCAGCAGGAAGAGCTTCTGTTTCGGGTCCAGGATAAGCTCCAGGAAGTGGTGAGGAAACAAGAAGAGATCAATATTGAGACTTATGAACTCGACCTCTACAGGATCAACAAAGGACGCTTGCTCCGATCCCATCGAATTCGCGATCTCCCCAACCTTGCGGCCAAACAAGACGGAGCCCAGGGTGACATCACCGAAGTCAAGGAACGATTGGAGTCTCAGGACTCCCCGGTCTTTGCCTGGGTTCTGGAGCTGATCGGACAGGACATGGAGAACGTGTCAGAGCTCCTTGCGGAAAACGAGACGGGAGAGTCGGTTCAAGGCATCCAGAAGGACGTCACGAATCGAATGATGGAGCTCATCGAAACCTTCAAGCAGGAACGAGAGCAAAGGCAAAAAGAAGACCAGCCTGGTCAGGGCCCGGAGCAAAAACCCAACGAAGGGGACAAGAGACTGGTCTCTCTCATAACCGAGCTCAAGATGCTCAAGCAGATGCAGAAATCGGTATTTCAGCTTCGGGAGCGCTTCGTCATCGCGAACCCGGAAATCAAGAAAGCCGAGGATCTTACTTCAGGGCAAAGGTTTATGCTGAACCGCATTGCTCATCAACAGTCGACCATTACCGAGGTGTTTCAGAAGTTCAAACAGGCCCTTGGAGCTCAGTGAGGTACACTATCCTCATGAGGAGAAACACAATGAAATGCACTCGATTCGCAATCGCCACGCTCGCCGGCCTGGTTCTTTCCCTACCTTCTTCCGCGTTCGCGCAGGAGAAAGCCCCGGAAAAAGGAACACCGGAAAAGCCCGCCGAAGCTCCGGAAAAGACGAAAAAAGACCTCGAACTCTGGCCCATCAAACCTGAGGGCGGCCAAAGTGCGCAAGACAAGGTCAAAGAGATCATCGAGCGTCTGGAGAAGAATCTGGTCAACGTGGACGAGATGTTGCTTCAGGCAACCCTTGATAACGTGGATGACCTCCAGGAACAGATCGTCGACGATTTCAACAAGCTCATGAATCAAGCCGGCCAGGCTCAAAACCAGGTCGTTTCCGATATCGATGAGCTGATCGCCAACGCGCCTCGTTCCAGCAGCAAAGGTAGCAGTGGTTCGAGCTCGGGAAAAAAACCCAAGTCGGGTCAAGAAAAACAAAGCGAACAGCAAAAGCGACAGCAGGAAGCAAAGCGCGACCGCTCCTCCGATCAGCAAAAGCAGGGAGAGGAAGAGCAGGAAAGCAACGCCAAGAAAGATGAGAAGACCGGCAAAAAAGATCGGGCCAGCAAGAAGCCGACGGACAAGTCCGGAAAGCCTTCCGACCGCGCCGACATCGTTGACCGCTGGGGCACTCTTCCTCCCATGCTGAAGGATCGAATCAGCAAGCGGGAATTCACGAACTTCCCTCCCGAGTACCGGGAAAAGCTGATGCAGTACTACAAGCGCTTGAATGACGATGATCGGTAGAATTGCGACGAAATTCTCGATCTACGGGATTCTCCTTGTCCTTTCTTTTGGCGGCCTAGCTCTGGCTGCACCGTCTGCGCCACTCGAAACCAAAGACAGTGAAAAGTCCAAGGCCGAGAAACCCCAAACCCTTCGGCGCCCCACCGTCGACATCAGCCAGGAACAGATGCAATCGGTCCTGGCTGGACTTGAGTTCCTGGCAAATCAACAGGACCAGGACTCCGGAGCATTCGGTAAAGAAAAGGCTCGCATCGCGGTCTCGGCGCTCAGCTGTCTTGCCTTCATGGCCAACGGCTGCGTACCCGGTCGAGGCCCCTACGGTGACACGGTCGAGCGGGGGCTCACCTACCTCGTACGTCATGCCCGCCCACCGGACCAGAAGCTTTCAAACCAGTATTACATCGTCGCCAACGGTGACGACTACTCCCGGATGCACGGCCACGGCTTTGCCACCTTGGCCCTCGCCGAAGCCTTTGGCATGTTCGGGGGCAAAATCGGCGCTCTGTCCCCCGACGATGTCCGGTTCAAGATTCAAGCAGCGGTGAATCTGATCGAGGCCAGCCAAACAAGAGATGGAGGCTGGGGATACTACCCGGAAGATGACGGCTCTCACGAAGGATCGATCACGGTCTGCCAGTTACAAGCACTCCGATCCGCACAGAATGCCGGTTTCCGGGTCGACAAGATCGTTGTTGAAAAGGCCCTCGAGTACGTGAGGAAGTCCCAGGAAGATGACGGTGGCTTCACGTACAGCCTGCGCGATCGAAAAACAACCTATGCTCTTACAGCGGCCGCCCTGTCCACCCTGAATGCAATCGGGGTCTACGACCAGAAAAGAATCGATCGGGGCATCGCGTACATGGAACGTAATCACGTGGCCCGAATCGATCTCGAACCCTGGTTCTTTTACGGCAATCTGTATGCGGGCCAGGCGATGTTTCAACACCGCCGAGGAAAGCACTGGGAACGCTGGTTTGGCGCCATCCGAAAGACCCTCCTTGCCAACCAGGGGAGGCAACACCGGGGAGCCTGGGAGCCTGAGGGACGGCTCGAGGAACCCTACGGACCAGCCTATGGGACGGCCTGCGCCCTCCTGATTCTTCAGATCCCCTATCAATACCTGCCGATCTTCCAGAGGTAGAACGTTGGGATCTTTTCGAACGGTCCAGATCCCCCCTTCTACTCGACCCTGGAATCCCCCCTTCCCTCGGAAAAGAGGGAAAACAAAATGAGAGCGGACGCCAAACGTATACTCGAAAGAAGAAAGGCGCACCACTCATGATGGACTTCACCGAAACCTTCGTGCTCTTGCTGGCCCTGGGCCTGGTCCTCGGCCTCGTGTTTCTCTTCGTATTTCGATTCTTCCTCTCGTTTCTCACCGGTGCCTCCAAGATAAAGCCCATTCTGGGGACCCTGCTTTTCTCGGCCCTCCTCGCGCTGTCGGTGGGGGTTCCTTCGATCCGCGAGCTCCTCCTGATTCACGTCGTGGAGGTCAGTCTCTTCGGGCTCCTGTTTGCGCTGGTCCTTGCCACCACCATGGGAGCCCGAAAAAGAACTCAGGCAAGCCTCATCGGAGGAACGTTCGCGATCGTATGCGTCCTTCTTTTCGTGATGACCTCCTTTGCCTTCGTGACCAGCGATTACTCCCCACTCCGAGGCGAAGAGCTCGCGGCTTTGGTCGAGGTCGAACCGACGGTGCTTACCGAAGCGATATCTCGCTCCCATCCTCTCAACGAGTCCGTACCCAACACCGCCACGCAGACCGCACCGATCACCGTGAATTTCCCGAGCCAAACTCCGGCTATCAATATAAAGGTCTACACTCTTACCGATGGAAAGATCGCCAACACCAGCAGTAGCTGTCTTCCGGGGAGTGTGTGGGGGGTCGGTGGACAGGTCATCGAAATCAAGAACTGGCTCATGCTCTTTGGTCAGCGAGCGTTTTATCGCCTGACCACCCTGGATGCGAAGTTCGAGGACAATCGACTCCCCCACGTGGGTGAAAACCTTCCCGGCTACGACCCCTGGGAGCTCGACCGTCGGCTGGACCAAATCGTGCCCCTCGTCGATCGGAGACTCAAAGACGTCTGCTCCGTTCGGCAAGTCACGACGGACTACGACTTTATTACTTACGTCCCCGCCTCGCGTGGCCGCCACTTTGGCATCTTCGCCCGCCCTCAGGGAGGTTTCGTTCCCCGGGCTCTCACCGAAGGAGAGTTCAACCAGATCCTTGAGTCCTCCAGACGGTAGTTTTTTCCCGATCTGGTCGAAAAGGAAAAAGGGGCCGTATCTCGCTCCCCCAAATAGTTCAGACTACCCAAGTCGTGAGAACCCTGGAGTTAATCCGTTGCGCATAGACAAGATCGAAGCGTATCCCAAGACCCGCTCTCTGACCAAACCATACTCTTTTCAGGAACACGTCCTCACGGAAGTAACAAACGTGACCGTGAGATTGACGGATGATCAGGGGAGATCCGGGATTGGAGAGACTCTGTGCCCGCCCCTTGAAGACACGGACCAGCCTTCCATCATGCAGGCCATCGTAGAGACTTATACTCCAGCAGTCCTGGGGCTCAGCCCCTTTGAACGCGCAACCGTTCATCGTTCCATGGAGGATACGGATCCTGGAAGCCCGTTTGCTCGAGCCGCCATCGATCTTGCGCTCCACGACCTCGTTGGAAAGATCCTTTCCGTCCCTTCCGTGGTTCTTCTTGGTGGAGCCTGTCAGAAGAAGATTCCTCTGGTCGGCTTCTTGCCGAACGGGCCTCTTGATCAGGTACTCAACACCGCCACGGAGCTTCGTGAATCCGGAGTGACAACCTTGAAGCTCGGTGTTGGAGATGATCCGGAGCGAGACCTCGAGTTCGTGGCCAAGGTTCGGGAGACCGTTGGCCCCGAGATCATGCTCCGCATCGCAGGGAATGAGAAATATTCCCTGGTCACGGCAACGGAAGTGCTTCGCAAGATGGAGGAATACGGGCTCGAGCTGATTGAACAGCCATTGTCCCGAACAAACCTGGACGGGTTAGCCGAGCTCTGCACTCTCCTTGATACGCCGGTGATGACGACCTGGTCGCTTGGGACCCCTCGGGATGCCATCGACGTCATCGCCAAGGGCGCGGCGAACGTTCTGGGGATCAACTCCATCCAGTGTGGTGGGCTTCAAAGTGCCATGAGGGTGGCTCACATGGCCCAGGCGGCATCTCTTCCGATTTGTGTGGTCGGGCTGCCGGTTGGATCCATTGGCACGTCTGCCGATCTTCAGCTAGCCAGTGTGACCAGCGCCCATGGCTTTGCGGCCGAGATTCCGGGTCCGGACGTTTTTTCGGCCAGCGTCTTTGAAGATCCCCCTTTCGACATCACGTCGGCAAAGGCTGGATTCCTCATGACACCTGACGAGCCTGGTCTCGGCGCATAGATTCTGCGCTTGCTAGCCCGCATTCATCATGCGGGCTAGCTAGCAGCCACGGACGACTCCATCAGAAGACGGCTAGAAGTTGATGACGTGCTTCGTCTGAATTTCGAAGTCTTCCCGGCCATACACCACGATGCTGTCCACATCGATCCCCTGGGCGATGAGTCGGGTGATCTCTTCTCGTACCTGCTTCTTCTTGTCGCAGCCGGTGAGAACGGCTTCCGCAGGAACGCTGATGAAGTACTGAGGGCTCCCGGAGAGACCATTCCTGCTGCCGCGACCGTGGACGGAGGCTTTTCGGACCTTGTTCTTGCTGCCTGGAGGACGGCCGGGCCCACGCTTCTTGCCTCCCACGACCCGAGGAGCCTTGGACTTCCTGGCTTTTCCCGGAGTTGCGGTCGGATTTTCGCCTCGCTTGATGGCCGCGATAATACCGAAGGCTAGTCCAGTACCGAACTTATCCTTCACACGGTTCCGTAGATCTCGCTGGGTGAGAGAGTCGGTTGTCCTCAGAAGCCCTTGTACATACTGAATCTTCTTAACTGTATCTGCTGCCTGAGTGCGTGCCATGAGAGACCTCCTTCTTCCGAGATTGGCCCTTGAACTCGTAACAGGTCACACCAAGTGAGTGTCTGCCTCGAACAAGTATCTCGGATTCAACATTAGACTATCCCGTATAGCATAAGATCTTACGATGATTCAGCGCCATGTCAATCGGGTGTTATTTGCGTTACAGGGGATGTGTGACGAGAATGATGGGGTGTAGGTTCGCCGATTCGATCGACGATGAGAAATAAAATATTTTTTTCCCGGGAGAGTGACGCATGTGTCCCCTATCAGAAAAGGAGCGGAGCGGAGCGCTTCGATCCCTTCCATCCGTGGATCGTGCCCTTCAATTCGAGGGAATCCAGGCCTTGCTGACTCCCTATCTGCGGGGCGAAGTGATCACGTCCGTGCGGGATGCGCTTTCAAGATGGCGCTCGGTTCTTCTCTCTCCCCCGGGAGTCGATAACAGCGAGCACCGGGTCCTCACGGAGTCGAGCCCGGAAGAACTGCTCCTGAAGCTTCAGGAAGAGGTGGAGAGCTCTCTTTCCGGGTCTCCTGCCACCAGCCTCAAACCGGCCATCAACTGTACAGGGGTGATCCTGCACACCAATATGGGCCGTGCTGTGATGGCCGATTCCGCCCTGGAGGCAATCCGCCAGGTTTCCTGCACTTACAGCCTCCTGGAGATGGACCAACAAAGTGGCAAGCGCTCGAAACGAGACGTCCACGTGAACCCGCTTTTCTGTGAGTTGACTGGCGCCGAGGCGGTGACCTTCGTGAATAATAACGCGGGGGCAACTCTCATCATCCTGGATACCCTGGCAAAGGGGAAAGAGGTCATCCTCTCCCGGGGCGAAATGGTGGAGATTGGTGGATCGTTCCGCATCCCTGATGTGATGGAAAAGAGTGGGGCAAAGCTGGTCGGAGTCGGTACCACGAATCGAACCCACCTTGCGGACTTTGAGAACGCCATTACTGAAAACACAGGGGCCATCCTACAGGTCCATCCCAGTAATTATCGGGTCATTGGTTTCACGAAGACAGTCGAGCTTGAGGAGCTTGTAGCACTCGGCAAGAAACATGGAATTCCAGTTGTGAGCGATGTGGGCTCCGGGTGCCTCGCGGATCTCCGGCCGGCGGGCCTGGATGAACCTCTCCTGGAGACGATTCTCGCTGTTGGAGCTGATCTGGTTTGCTTCAGCACAGACAAGCTTCTTGGCGGGCCTCAAGGCGGCGGAGTGGCCGGAAAGAAGGAGATGGTGGAGCGAGTCCGCAAGAACCCGCTGGCTCGGGCCCTTCGCATGGATAAGCTCAGGCTCTCGGCGCTCGAGGCGACCCTTCGACTCTATCGGAACGCGGAGGTGGCCCGAGAACGGATTCCCACGGTGCGGATGATCCTGACTCCTGCATCCGAGATCAAAGAGAGAGCGGAAGCTCTGGCCGCGCAGATTGCGGCGACAGTGCCCAAACTACGGGTGGAGGTGCGTCAGGATGCTTCCAACATCGGGGGTGGCTCGGTACCGGAGCAGGATCTTCCGAGCTGGGTGGTTGCGCTTCAATCGGAGGAGATCCCCAGTGAGGAGCTATCTCATTCCCTCCGGCTTTCGGATCCGCCGATCATTGCTCGCATTCATCGGGAGGAAATCCTGATGGATCTGCGAACGGTCCTTCCCGGCCAGGAGGAGACCATCGTCGGGTCTTTGCAGAACATCCTCTGACAAGGAAGTCATCGGAACACCACGCAACCCACTTGAAAATCGTCCCCTCGGGCACGTATAGTCCTCAGATCTCCCGGACAACTCCGGGAATCATGCGGGAGTGGAAAGGCGCCTGGTGGACCTCCTGGACTTCAAATCCAGCGCACCGCTACACAAACGCGGTGGGTGGGTTCGATTCCCATGCACTCCCGCCATTTTTCGATGCGCCTGGTCGCCGGGGCCAACAGCCCGAATCGTTGAGCGCCTCCCGGGTTGACTCGCATGTTTGCCAGGGAGGCCGAATTGCAAGCGGGAAGTGCTGACGTCAAACCATCCAGGCCATTCATTAGCGCCTATTACTACCTGTGGTACTACAAGCCGAAAGGAAGCCCGCAAGACCTGCCGCTCCAGGGCAAGTGGAAAGAAGGCTATGCCCGAGCGTTTCTGGAACCGCCTCAGTATCCTTCACTCGGCGAATACGTTTCGAGCGACCCTCGCGTCATCGAGACACATATCGCGTGGGCCTCTGACCACGGAATCGATTGCTTTATCTTCAACTGGGAGGGTATGGAGGGCCATCGAAAGTTCCTCTCTGAAAACCTGGTGCACATCCTTCAGGGGGGAGAGGATGACAATTCAATGTGCGAGGGGAAAACACCGTACTCGCCCAACGACTCCACAAACAACGGCTGGGATTCAATCTCACAGGGATGGAACCGCAACGGGCACAAAATCAACAATCTCACAAAAATGCGTTATTCCGCATTGATCGAGAGTCGCCTGATCGTGGATGAGTGGCCGCCGGTTGCATCAAACCCGGATGTCATCCGGTCGTTTAGCGATGCGCTGACGTACATGGCGGAGAACTTCTTCAATTCACCGCTCTGGCAACGAGTCAACAACAAGCCTGTCGTTTATCTCTACGAAATGTGCTCCTGGATCGGGGATACAAAAGACTTTGCGCACTTCACCCAGGCCCTCCGTGAAGCAGTCACTTCTGTGTGGGACCCGGTATGCGAGGAGAATTTTGTAGGCGTATATATCATCGCAGATGCAGTCTACCCTCATGACCAGGATATGGAGCGACTGACTTGCTTTGATGCTCTCTCGGGATACCAACCTTACCCTCCAGTGGCTTCATCCGTGGCAAACGACCCCAAAGATGGCTGGATCTATCGTGGAGATGGCTTGTTTCGCTGCAAGCCCTTTGAAGAATACCATCGGAAGTTCAAGACTTTTTCGGAGCGCGAGGGAATGGGGTTCGTCCCAACTGTCATCCCTCGGTATAACGACAGAGGAGTTCGGGGCCCCATTGATCAATACGCGCTTCCGCCGGCATCCAGTGCCCCCTACACGGATATTGATGAGGCGATGAAATGCTCCTTGTTTGTAAACAGCCTGGACGCTCAGGTCCGATGGATTGACCCGAAGATCAACATGCTGAACATCAATAGCTGGAACGAGTGGTTCGAAGACACGAGTATCGAGCCCGTAGGCTTTCTCCCCGGCATGAATGTACCTGACTACTTCGGGCAAGGCGTGAATGTAGGGATGAGTACTAGCAAAGGTCACGATCATCGCGTTCCGGACCGGGTTGTTATCTATGGCAAACAGGGTCATGAGTGGATTGAGACCCCGGAGGAAATCAAAAAGAACGGCATCGACATGACTCAGGGGTATGAATGGCCCTGTTATGGGTTTTCATATCTCCAGGCGATCAAGGATTACTTTTCAGGTGCTCATCCGTCTCGAACCAGGATTCGAAACGCGCGAAGCTACCGTGAAGGATCAGAGAGTGTGTAGATAGATTCTTCGAAACAGCCGATAGAAACAGAGATGAAACGACCCCTTCACAACCTCGGCGGAATCAGGTTTTTCCTGGGATACCTGTCATTCGTTGGAGTCTTGTTGGCTCTCTTTGCGTTTTTTGTGGTCCAGAATCTCAACGGACCTCTGCTGGGGCCCAATGACTACAATCAATTTCTCAATCAGATTTACTCTCTGACCCAGAATTTACGGTTCGACCCCTTTCCCCGAATCGAGCTTCACACCGACGAAACGCTCTACCCCTTCGGCACCAGCCATGTTTTTCGCGACTGGTCATTAGAGCGAGACTTGATCACCACGGCATTTCTCAAGGTCTTTGGAGTCGGCCCCTGGCTTCAGCTGTACTACCTATTCTCGGTCGGGGTGATCGCGATTGGTTGCTACGTGCTGCTGGTTCGAGACCATGGGAGGATACCGGCGGCCTGGGTGGGATTCGTCGCTTCGTTCTTGAACTTCTACGCAATCGCGAAGTTCCCGGGCCACATGAGCATCGCGGTGCTTCACTGGACGACCCTGGGAATCGTTACCGATTACCTCATCTTTCGTCGATTGATCATCGGCTCGGGCTGGAGCGCTCGGCTCCTCATGCTTCGCCTCGCTCTACTCTTTCTGGCTCTGGGGCAAGGGATCGCTTACGTAGCCGGATATGCACTCACATCGTTTTGCATCATGGCGTTCTTTGTTGTCATCGTTTCTTGGTGGCGCAATCGTCGGCTCTGGCCCTGGACTCGAAAACGATGTGGCGAATGGCTGAGCTATCTTTCCACCAGTGCAAGGAAAACCCCCCGGTCCGTGATCCTGTTCTTCCTGGTGAGCGCCCTTGCCTTCTACTTCTTTGTGCCTCTCCTCCTTCAAATTACGATCGAGGTCCGGTCATTCGACTTCCACGACGTCAACAAGAAGGACATCGTCCGGTACGGCCACCCGATCCGAATCCTTTCACCCATTCTCCCGTTCACCCCTCCGATGGCCAAGGAGTCCCTGCTGGGAGATCGGCCCGAGGGATATTTCGAAGGAGGCGGCGGGCTCTTTCTCTTCATCGCCGCGGTGGCCGGCTTCGTCTGCTCGCGACGACATCGCCTGATGATGATCCCTGCACTCACGTTGCTTGTCATGGGACTCAGCTACCATCCCGATCATTTCCCGATTCTGCGGGTGTTTCCCTGGTTCGGGTTCTCTCGAGTGGCGGGGAGAACGACTGCGATCTACCCGGTGATCCTGGCATTGACAAGCATTCCCTTCATCGCCGCTGTTTGGCGCACTCGAGCCCTCCGATATACGTTGCTCGTTTGCGCTTCCCTGATGGTGGTCGAGTCTACCGTAGCCTACAGTCGACTGACCTATCCCAAGAACTACCTTGTTCCGGATGATCGGTTTCATGCGCTGATGGAAGAGGTGCGAAAGAGCCCCGGCGAAGCATTGCTCGACTGGCCGTTTTGCATCACGGGAGGCAACGGAACAGGCAGCACGCTGGCTTCTTATTATCCGGTTCAATCCGGAATCAACGCCCTGCGATTGTTTCACGAGAAGAAGATCGTATCTGACTATTTAGGGCGGCTCCATCCCCGTCAAACCAAGCCGTTCATCGATGCCGGATGGGAGGAGATGTTCTTTCCTGATCGAAGCCGTGAGGCCAAGGAGCGATGTCAGGAACGGGATTTTGACCCGAAAGAGTGGAGTTTCATGGACCGATTCTTCACCCTCAATGACTTCTGCGGAATCCTGGTTTACGTTGACTTGCTCCACCCCGAGACGGTTACAGGGCTGGCCGAGCGCTACGGAAAACCCGTGGCGGAGGCAAACATCTATCCCGCTGGCCGTGTGCAGTTCATTCGAAAGCCCAGGGATCTTTTCCGGCTGGTCGACAAGAAGAAGGGGCGAGAGGTTTCACTTCGACGAGATGAGAGATCCGTCGTCTCCCAGGTCATGCCCCCCAACCTCATTCCGACGAGCACAAATCCGCCGACTAGCAACTAGCAGCCCGGCTAGCCGCCTTATTTCCAGGGCCCTTCCTTGGTCACATTGACAAAAGACTTCCCATCATAGCGATAGAGTCCTAACCAACCACCAAACCAAAGCCGTCCATCTCGATCTTCAAAAGCGCACTGGATGGCGTGGCTGGCAAGGCCGTCCGGTTTTGAGAAATTCGTGAACGATTCTCCATCGTAACGGTACACACCAAAACCTTCAGATGGGAACCAGATATTTCCGGACCTGTCTTCGTAAAGACTCCACACTTCGGTCCCGCTCAACCCTTCCGTCTCCGTGACGTTCGTGAAAGATTCCCCATCGTAGCGACAGACACCGTTGTGATGGGTAGCGAACCACAAATCTCCGTCCTTATCTTCCAGGATGCTATTCACGGAGCTGTTGCACAGCCCATCCTTCTCGGAGATATTGATCAAGGACTCTCCATCGTATCGATGGACTCCTCCGGCACCAACAGCAAACCACATATTGCCTTCCCGGTCCTCGAGAATATCATGGACGATCGTCAGGCTTGATACCCCCCTCAGAGGATCTAACCCAGGAGCCGGAGGAATGGGAAATGGCACAAACTCATTGGAGGCAGGATCAAAACGACAGGCTCCTCCGAATGTGCCGACCCAGATACTTCCTGCCCGATCAACAAACACCGTCCAAACATCATTGGAGTTCAGGCCGTCGTCCTCGGTGAAATTGACAAAGGAACTCCCATCATACTTCGTCACGCCACCGGAGGTTCCGAACCATAGGCCACCTTCCTTATCTTCTACGATCGCTCTTACCGCGACACCGCCGAATCCATCGTCGATCGAGTAGTATTCAAGTGAATCCCCATCGTAGCGGCACACCCCATCACCATTGGTGCCGAACCAAAGGTCTCCATTCTTGTCTTGAAAAATCCTTCGGACGAATGCACTGACCTGCGCGCCAAGGTCAGGCTCCTGCTCAAAGGGTGTGAGTTCGCCAGAGGCCGCAACCAGGTCCACCGCGCTGTCTGTCGGCACGCTCGTATCGTCTCGTTGCACTTCGGTCTTGTCTTGCGCATTGCAGGAGAGAAGAAACAACGTTGCGAAAAGATGCACACAGAATGGAACGTGAATATGTCGTGTCTTCATCGAGAACCTTTGTCGTTTGCCTGCCGTAATTCAAGGGAGTTAACTTGCCGTAGCCCGGGATGGCCTGATGCCTTGTGAGACAGGTGTGATCTGGCGAAACCTTCCGGGCCGCTATCGAGCCGATCTCGACATCCTCCGGTGGTGGTAGCCCATCGTACGCCAGGCTCCCGGCGGCGCTTGTAACACCCTTGTAACAGTTGGGGCTCGCGCATGGCAAAAGCTATCGGGAGGGACAACAATGAAGTCGGCAGCTGTGGAATGGCCAACCGCCTCAGCCAAGGCTTGGGACGTCGCCCATCGAGGGACCGATCGGCTCATCATCGCTCCCTGGAACTTCAACGTCATTGTCTTTGCCCAGCCACCGAGCAAGAATCGCTTCGAGCTCAGGCCGGCGAACCGGCTTTGGCAGATAGTCGTCCATCCCGGCAGCCAGACATTGCTCGCGATCGCCACGCATGACGTTGGCGGTTAACGCGATGATCGTGACCCGGCGCCCCGATAATTGTTCGGCGCTCCTGATCACCTTGGTCGCCTGGAATCCATCCATTTCGGGCATCAGGCAATCCATGAACACAAGATCATAGGGAATGCGCTTGATGGCAGCCACGGCCTCAATGCCATCGGCTACGAGATCGACACGATGGCCGCACCGCTCGAGCAGTCGCTGGGCCAGCCTCTGATTGACCCGATTATCTTCCGCCACGAGAATCCGCGCCGAGCAAGTTGTCTTCGAGACATCCCGCGAGCTACCTCCACGACGAATGGGATCCACTCGTCCAGAATCGAGGTTCGACACTCCACAGCGGATCGTGAAGAAGAAAGTAGCGCCCTTCCCCACTTCGCTTTCAACTCCGATCTCCCCCCCCATCAGCTCAACCAATCTCTTGCTGATCACCAGACCAAGCCCGCTTCCACCATATTTTCGAGTTGTCGAACTATCGGCCTGACTGAACGATTTGAACAACCGGGACTGCCCTTCTGAGGAGATTCCAATCCCCGTATCCTTCACTTCAAACCTCAGTTTGGCTGAATCCAGACTGAGGTCTTCGACCAGCACACGAATCACTACCTCGCCGTTCTCCGTGAACTTGACCGCGTTTCCAACCAGGTTCGTCAGGACCTGACCGAGCCGTCCTGGATCACCCACGATTGCATCAGGAAGCGATGTCTCAAAGTCACACCGAAGGAGAAGTCCTTTGGCTCTTGCCCGCTCAAGGAGTAGGTCTTTGACTCCCTCAACTTCGCCCCGCAACGGGAAAGCCAATGTTTCCAGGTCAACCTTACCCGCCTCAATCTTGGAGAAGTCGAGAATGTCATTGATCAAAGTCAGGAGGGAGTCGCCGCATTTTCGAACGGTGTTCGCGTGCTCCCGTTGATCCGGTGTGAGCTCGGTGTCCAGAAGAAGACCTGTCATCCCGATCACACCGTTCATCGGAGTGCGAATCTCGTGGCTCATCACGGCCAGGAATTCACTCTTGGCGCGGACCGCTTCTTCCGCCTCATCCTTGGCCTGTCGCAACTCCGATTCGAGGCGCTTCTGATCGGTAATATCGATCAGAAAACCGGTCATCCGGGTAGGACGCCCCGTCTTTCCACGGAGAACTTGTCCGCGGATCAGGAACCAGCGCGGTCCCTTCGATTTCGTATTGAGCCGACACTCCACTCGATTTGCCCCGCCTTCGCTCACATGTCGACGAAACGACTGGAGGACAACAGCGCGGTCATCGGAGTGCAAACATTCTTCGAAAGACAAAAACTTGTTCGGGAACTCATTTTCATCGTATCCAAGAAGATCCCGGAATCGAGGAGAGTAGTAGACATCATCCGTATCAACGGTCCAATCCCATACTCCCGCCTCCGACCCACCGATTGCCAGCTGAAGCCTTTCCTCACTGGCCCGAAGCTCTCTCTCATGTTCCTCTCGGGCCGTCAGATCATGCCAGGCCACGAGAGTATGGGGGCGATTATCAAGGACGACGGGTGTCACCGTCACTTCCGCCGGGAATAGCTCTCCATCGATCCGCAGGTGCCACTGCTCGAACCGATAGTGACCCCGTTCTCGCGCAAGCTTCTCCAGATCGACAAGGGCTCTTGAGGATGACTCATCATCGGGCTGATGCTCCGGAGTGACATCGCTCCACCGCAGCTGTAGGACCTCGTCCCGATCCTCACAGTGAAGCATGGAGACAGCTGCAGGGTTACAATCCGCGATTTGATCCCCCAAGAGGATGAGGTGAGCGTCGGTGGAATGCTCGAACAGAACCCTGAATTTTTCCTCGGAAGCATTGCGCTCGGTAACATCACTCCCGATCACAAGGAGACTTCGGATCTTTCCTTCGCGGCGGATGGGGACAACAGTATTGGACCACCACTGCTTCCCCTGGGGCGAATCCCGCTCCACCTCGAAAGTTGACGGCTTACCAGACAGCGTGGATCTCAGGATCGACTGGCTGAGGAGCTGATGATGTTCCTTGGGCGCAAACTGGAAGATGCTGACTCCAACGACCGTTTCCTGTTCGACGATTCCCGCGGCGCGATTGCTCAGAATCACTCTGTGTTGGAGGTCGATTTCGGTGATGCTATCCGGCGAGCTCAAGCAAAGATAATTCCACCGGTCCTCTGCCTGGGTAAGCTTGGCTTGAGCCAAACGCCGGCCATGACGGAGTAGAGCCACCGCGATTCCAGCAATCCCGAGCCCGGAAAGATGGATGCGCAAGATAATCGCCGCAATCAACTCCTCGCCACCGAACTGGCCCCGACCCTGAGAAGTCGTGATCAAGACGAGAGCGGCCGCCCCCACACACCCCATGAGGGCGCCTCGAAACCCGATCCAGACCGCTGCCCCCACCAGCAGAGTAAAATTGAGTAAGGCCAGAATGTCGTAGAGCCCGTCAAACTCGATCCAGATCCCAGGCTGGAGAAGGCACCAAGCCTGAAAAAGAAGCAGCAGCATCATCAGCAACGTCGTGGGCAAGCGCCCTCGGATTCGATCGCCATGCTTCTTCCCGATCCAGAAGACGAGGAACGGGGCAATGACGAACGCAGCGCTACAATCCGCGAGCCAAACCGGAACGACTTTCACATCAATCCAGGTCGAAAACGAGAGATCCTGGAGGTCGAGAATTACGCGAGTAGCGGCAAAGATCGTGGTTCCGAGGAAGATCGTGACGACGTAGATCGCCAGATCTCGCGATCTGCGGAACGGATGTTCCTTCCCCATGATACGGCGGAGAAGAAAAACAACCGTTACTGCCTCCAGAGTGTGAGTGATCGACGAGATCGCCAGCAGCCCAGCCGGCATTTCCAGGATGGATCCGACAATCGCTCCGAGAAAGACTCCGGGCCAAAGCCTCGCTCCACGGAGCAACAAATAGCCGATCGAGATCCCGGTCAGGCAGCTCATGGGATTTCCGAATGGAAATCGGCTGCTCATCCATACATCGAGGCAAGACGCACCGGAGCAAAGACAGGTCAGGACCAGAATCTCAAGCGCAAGAAGAGGAAGGCGTAGCCTGTCCTTTTCCCGGCCTGACGAAGGCTCCGGATGACTCCACAATTCGATAGCTCTGGACACCACCCTGCTCTCCTGGCCGATTCAAGCGCGTGCGGGAATAACAATAGACCTGTAGGTCTATCGGCCACATGCGGACAGGGACTTAGCTCTAACAGAGAAATGATTTCGGTCTTGATTGAGGAGATGGGGGAATGGGATCTACAGGGTGCCATGATCCCGTTCGTCGATTCAATGAAATCGATGGCCCGGGCTCTCCACGCCCCCTCCTCTTGACTTCCCGATTGCTGCAGCCCTATACTCCCCTGGGCGATGCCTTTCTTCATGCCAAACGCAACCTCGCCGTGATCCACAACGAATCCTCGGCCTTCTGGATGGCAGAGGGCGTGGGCTCCTGGGTCGCACTCTTGGATCGGACCGTCACGGCGTCGAGAACCATGTCGAGAACCATGTCGAGAACCATGTGGATACAATGGGACATCGAATCTGTTTCGTAATTTGCTACTTCGGTCAATGGCCTGAGTGGATCAAGTTCTACCTGGAATCCTGCCGGCACAATCCTTCCATCGACTTCCTGATCTTTACTGACTGCGGGACGCCTGGGATCGTCCCTGAAAACGTGACGATCATCGATTTCACCCTGGCACAGTTCGTGGCAAGGACTGACGAAAAACTGGGGCTGAAGGTGTCAATCGAGAGTGCGTACAAGGTGTGCGACCTCAAGCCATCATTCGGGGTCATCTTCGAGGATTATCTCGGAGAGTATGACTTCTGGGGCCACACTGACATTGATATCGTCTACGGCAAGATCAGAACCTTTCTGACCCCAGAACTGCTGGGTCGATATGACGTCGTCACCTCACGCCAGGAATATCTGGCCGGGCACATGACCCTCTACAGAAACAACGCGGTCATCAACCGATTGTACGAAAATAGCGCTGACTACCCCCGAGTCTTCCTGACTCCTGACCTTCTCTCGTTCTGTGAATGCGGCAAGCTGTGGCGGCATCTCCACGATGGCGGATCAATCCTTGACGATGCCACGGTCAAAGAGCAGGCAAACGGTGAGCGGCACGGCACGATTGAAAGCATGACTCACGTCGTTTCCCGGATGCAGAGCACGGGGAACCTGAAAGTTTTTTTTTCGACCATGATCAAAGACCGTCCGGAGCTTCAGGGTCACCGATGGAAATTGCTCTGGAAGGAGGGTTGCCTTCATGACGCGGAGACCCAGGAGCAATTTCTTTACTTCCACATGATCGGCTTGAAGGAAAGGTCTGATTTCAGGATTCCGGAGTGGGAGAGAATACCAGGCAAATTTTACATCACGAGAAAGGGGTTTTCCCTCGATGGGTTGATCAACGAAAACTTCCCCAGAAGGATTCTCAACCGGCTTTCAGAATGGATTGGCCGCAACCCTTACAACCCCACGCCCTATTAGGAACTGCCTTCAGCCCTCGGCGTCATCCAGGTATCCCGGCCCGCCCTCGACATGATCGCTATCACGATTCCTTCAGGACAACGGACTGTCCATGCCCAAGCTCTCTAACAGAAGTTGTATGTCGCAACC
>JAJDCM010000023.1 GCA_029260825.1 Planctomycetota bacterium
TGGGACCTTCAATGATCACAACGGCGTAGATGTCGTGTAGGTAGAGGCCGAACTTCCGAAGGCGACTCCGATCTGAGATCTCTCCTTGCTCTCGTAGCAGGAGCAGTAGCTCCTTATGGTGAATCCTACTCCCTCGCGAACGAAGCTCCCTCAAGCCGGAAAGCACCGGGCGTCCCAGCTTCTCCGAGAGGACATCCGAGTTGATTCCATCCAGTTGCTCGAAAACCTCGACGTTGCCAGAGAGCATTTCCCCCAAAGCACGCCGTTCTGCCTTGATGTGCTGAGGTTGATCGAGGAGCGAATACGAGTTATGGTGGGTGTCCCTTCTCGGCGCTTCCCTCATCCCCGTTTTCCAAGGGGGGGCGCTATGTTTTGTCATCGCACCCCTCCTTCTTCATGAGGAGGTCTTCAATGTCTATGCCGAGTTGGGCTTCGGCTGCTTGGATGTGCTCTCGCCCCCATAGACGGCGACCAGAAGCTACTGGTGGTAACAGAGAGATCTTTCCTCGGCGAAGGAGATCGTTGAGGCGTGGTTCAGTGATCCCCAAAGCACGGGCAACCTGACCCGTTGAGGCTGGAAATTGCATTGTCGTTCCTCCAAGAGTTGGACCCGGCGACCTCCGCCGGCGTCTGGAGGAACGTCTTACATCTGTGGTCTGGTTCTTCCCAAGAGATGGAAAAACTGGAAAAACGACAAGTTGATGCCAATCTTGCGCCCGACCTTATCGAACACTCCTAGATTTCTTGGAGACGGTTCGTTTTTCCGATGACTACCGCTTACTGCGTTTGTCTAACGGAGCATTACGCAGCCCTTCCTTTTTCTTTTGCAACGCATGGAGGTTCTTCAGAGTTACCTGCTTTCTCTGGATCTCCAGCTCCTTTTTGTAGTTGCGATATGTCCGATCTGATAGCCCTGATTCGTCCAAAAACCGCTGTTTGGTTGATTGCGTGCTGGTCTTGTCTCTTGATAATTCATCAACTCGAATCAGGAATTCCAATTCTTCATCAAGCTCCGAGGTCATCTCTTGAGGATTCAAGTACTTCTGGGGAACGATACCATCCCAAAGAGGGGTAATCGGGCCCTTCCTCAGTTCCGAGACTGAATCATCTCTCCAGTCCAGCAGGTCGGGACAGGTTATCGGTGAGAGTGGATGTGAATCGAATGGATGGTGACCTTCTACGGGCCCATAACCGCAGCGGTGTAGGGCCATGATCACTTCATGGCAAAAGTTTGAGGCTTCTGAAAAACTGGACAGCTCTTGAGGAGCATACTCTGAATTCGGCGCCTTATCCCACGCCCAGTGGAGCCGCTTGTGTATTTGATTTTCCCACCAGGTCTCCAGGAGGGCGTAGTTTTCGACGAAATGTTGAATTATCGGTATCTTCTCACACTCAGCAACAGCGCGAGAGAAGAACGTGGCCGCCGTAAAGGCTTTCTTGACAGCATGAAAACTTGATGCGAGTTCCCTGTGCTGATGGACACTCGACAAGAAGATCCCGATCTCCTCCGCCACCTGATTTGCGATTTGCTGACGCTTGCAACCAAATGTCTCCACATCGAATTCAAGACGATGCTTCCCGAGCCATAAACGCACCATTCTCTCAACCTGCCTTTCCGTCGGTATGGATCCGAACATGGCCACCAAGGCAGGTGAAAGACAACCAAGCCCGGACCCAAGCTGGTGATCAGCCAGCCTCCGACTGGGCCATCTTAACACTCCGGGCGGCTCCAGTCCCGCAGACTTAGAACAACGAAAACACGCCTGGACATCTGGATATCAAGAAGATCTCACCAGGAAAAGTAGTCATTGGTACATTTGGGCCGAGGATTGATCGTGAAGTGGCCATTTTAGCGTGGAAAACGAGGGAACCAGTTCAGGGTTTCCCGAGACTGTCTGTGATGTGAGCGGCCTCTTCTCCGTTGCCGTTGTAGGTGAAGACGCCGCCCGTCCCGGACTTGAAGGACCCCAACTCGACCAATGGCTGACCTTTTCCGTCCATTGTCCTGACCAAGCCGCCCCCTCCTTTACTCACATCGATGTCGAAAATCTTCTTGCCCACCCCCGGCCCCCAGGCCGACATCAAGCCGTAAAGTCCGAAGCATCCGAGATTAATCCGTGGCGTGTCCAGGTCCAGGCTTCCGATGTATATCCCATTGCCGGCCTGAAGTGACATTTGCCCTGTGCCTCCCTCATCATAGAAGTGAATGACACCGCCACGCTTTTCGAGGCCGATCGGGACCGCGCTTCCGAGGTGAACCATGAGCTTTTTTTTATCGTTCACGATATCTATTTCTTTGGCTCGGATCCCATCGGTAATCCTTACCAGCTCCTGACCTTGACTGTCCCTGCTCTTGAAAGCACCATTTCCCTCGAACGATGATTCGATTTGGACAACTTCTCTGCCATTCCTGTTCTTGAGGGAGATAAAGCTCTGTGCGAGAGTATCCCCAACCCCGAGTATTATCGCGCTTTCGCCTTTTTTATCCCTGATCCTAATGAAACCACCCTTTAGAGTGCATCGGGTGATGTCGTTGCCATCCACTAACTCGATCTGCTTCGCCCTTATCAGATCTGCCACGGGCGTATCCCCTTGGGCGACGACGGTTGCGGCCCCGGCGGCGATGAGCAAGCCGAAGACCATTATCCGGAGAGTGCGAACAGATCCCTCCAATCGAGCAATGCGGGCGTCCTGGTTCATTCTTCAATTCTCCAATTTCGACATTAGATCGGGAGCCATTCGAGTCAAGAAACACAATGTTCACAGGGAGTTAGACGTGAGATTTCGGTCAGTGCATTCGATGCATTGGAAATGAACGGTCCCTTATGCGGGACCGGCGACTCTCTATAAGTCCCACATATGGGGCACCTGCGCAAGAGACTGGCGAATGAACTAAGACGACGTCGAGGAGACGAGACCCATCGTCAGTTCGCGAAGAAGCTCGGGATCTCCAAGTCCACTCTTCACCGCCTCGAGATGACCGAACAGAACATCACCATCGATTCCCTGGAGACGCTTTGCCGACGTCTCAAATGCAACATCGCTGAGCTCTTTGGAAAGCGGTAGCCGCACTCTCACTTTCCACCGCCCCCTCATGCAAGCCCCTCCCCCAACGAAACCCTGGTGTGCAATACGCACACTCCTAAAAATGTGCGCGTGTTGGAAGAGGTCGTAAGATCCAATAAAGCAAATAATGTTGAAGGGGGTCCCCGGTCCGAATCCACGGTTCCAAGAAATACCCCGGTCTACCGCAACCTCCAGGGTGAAGCTGACTAAGGGAGGCGTAGTGATTGACCGTTGCGGCGTACCGTTTGCAACCGGACAGATGCAAGCAAGGACTTCAAACGCATCGATGAGTAATTACTCTTCTTCCACGATGACAAGAAGAGCCACACCATCACGGAACGCAATCGGATACGTCCGGGTCAGCACACGTAACCAAGCGGACCGAGGCGTTTCCCTCTCTGCCCAGACGGAGAAGATCAAAGCCTTCTGCGCCATTCGCGACCTGGAGCTCACGGAGATCATCGACGATGCCGGTCAGAGTGCAAAGACACTCAAGAGACCCGGCATGGAACGCTTGCTTTCCCTGGTCAAGTGTCGCCAGGTCGGAGCTGTAATTGTCGCCAAGCTCGACCGCATCAGCCGATCCGTTCGTGACCTCGCCGACCTGGTCGAGCTCTTCCAGAACAAGGGCGTCGAGTTCGCTTCGGTCTCCGACAGCATCGACACATCCACGGCAGCCGGTCGTCTCGTGCTCAACGTGATCGGAAGCGTTAGCCAATGGGAACGGGAAGCTATCGCAGAGAGAACATCAGAAGCCTTGGTCCAGATGCGCCGAGAAGGTCGAAGGATGAGTCGGTTCGCGCCCTTTGGCTTCCGGTACGAAGGAACCGTCATGGTTGCGGACAAACGTCAGCAAGGGGCCATCACGACGATTTTCTCACTACATTCTCGGGGATTGTCACTGCGGAAGATCGCAGCAGAGCTCGAGGCTCAAGGAGTGACGAGTAGGAATGGAACGGCGCTCTCTAGCCAGACGATCTGGAAGGTCCTTCAGCGCGACTCTTCCCAGCGGGAGGGTAAGACATCAACCTAGACCCCCTCGAGGAGGAACTGGGCGAGGGTTTTCCTCCCCGAGACTCGATCGCGACAAAAGGCCCTCCCCACTCCATCCTGCAACCCCTTGCCTTTCGTGAGGTTCGGTGAGTATTCACCGACTTTTCAGCGGTGTAGAGCAGTTCATTGAACCCTAGGAATCATAAGCCACTACGAACCCGATCCTCAAACCCTCGCAAGATTGCGTCACGGTGCCTCATTCGGCGAAGATGTGGTTTCGACTTCTAGGATCTCCGCAATCTTGCGAGCGACTTCATCATCCTCGCTACAACTCGGCTCATGAGCGTGAACGTGTAGCGATTGCTTCGTCTTACCTCCAATAAAGCCGAGCAGTTTCGCAACAAGCTCAAGCGATCGAAGTTCGAGGCTTGAAAGTGGTTTCCCCTCAGCCAGGCGAAGGCGCACATATTTCGCAAGATCGCTGGCTCGAAAATCGTCATGAAAGGGGTTGTGAATTCGGAGCAACGTCTGAATGCTGGAGCGGGAATGATAGCGCATGAGCTGTCCACCATTGGCTCTAAATCCATTGGCTTCGAGAAACGCGGCGGTCTTGTTCCCGTTTGCCAAGAAGTGTCTGGCATACGTGATTTCGTCGGAGGTTGGCGCACGATCGGGCGCGAACACCACCTTGAAGGGCGGGGCCGCATCTGAGGTCTTCTCCTTCGAAAAAGGCGTAACTTGCAGTGTCATTGGACTCCCTCCCGCGATGCAACTTCCGAAGAGTCGAGTGCTCGGTCATAAATGCCGATTTCGTCGATGGCTTCGGTGAAGGACCTCTGACGGCACTCGGACATCGCTGACGATGCTATTCTACATAAGTTTGGCCGTCGATATTCTCCCAAGCTCAATGAGTCTCAAGATCAAGAACCCTCGTCGCCAATGATCTCACAAGGGAATCTTCGGTTTGGAAGAGACTGTGGTCGCTTATGTTGTAGTCACTCAATTCACGCAACGCTCTGGTCCGCTCTCCGACCGGCAAGGTGATCTTGACTAACACGTCCTGCTCCTTTTCGTTTCACCGAAACACGTCATCATGAGGGCAAAACTCGTGGCCGCCATCGCCAGGTTTTGTGCAGATCGTATACCACGCTCTCTGAGCAAAATGCCTGGCATGAGTGCGCACATGCGGCCCCATCACTGATATTAGCGGATCGCCTCCCGTGAGCCCCTTAGTGCCACGAAGACTTTCGACATACGCGAATATCGCCACGCGATCTGAGGCCACTTTTTCGCGAAACGCAAAGTAGGCAGCCACAAATGGAGACTCCGTCCAATCTAGAAGGGGTGAAGGAAAGCCATGTTGCCTCAGATAGACGAGATAATCGTAGCAGGGAAGATTGCAGTGAAAGGCACCTTGCGCTTTCCTCACAGCCTCCCCGAGATCATCGCCCTCTGGCACATTCCACGTTCGCTCAGTAATCGATTCAAGTTCGTGGACACACAACCTCACTAAGCGAAGATATCGATGAACGCCAAAACGTTGATCAATATGCCTTTCAAGTGTAGTTTGAAGTCCCCACTTCCTATCCACTTGACCTCGGAACAACAAAACGTTCCGTCCCCTCTTGTTCTGACCGTACTTGCCTCTGATCTCCGCGATAGCCTTTCGAAAACTACTCCATGTACGCAGATTGCGTGTAAGGATGTAACTCTCCCCTCCCCCTCACCATTTGGCCTCGAAGTCTCCTCGAATGGATACGGAAATGACATCTCTACAGTTGAATCCTCGTATAGATGGCCAGCACGACTCGGCGCCGGTCGGCGAACCGCAATATCGCCCAGATCGTGGTCCAACTCCCGACGAGATCGCCTACGCTCGACACTACGTGACCACCGGGAACAAGACCGACTCCTTACACAAGGCCACCGGACGCAGAGGGGGCACCGGGGCTCTGGTCAATCGGTTCCATGACTAAGAAAATGGAAGAATATTTGCCCAAAGCCATTCAAGTTGAATTCCGTTCGGCCTAGATGTTGGGAGGGTCCACATCTTTGCAGAACATAGATACTAGACGAAAACCATCAGTGGCAATATCTGAATGGCTGGACCAGTCAAACGAACCTCCGACAGCTCCGCGGTAATGCCCTCACTAGCCTTTATCTGACTTGTAATGCGGCTCAAGATCGTGGGATCAATCAAGGACATTCCGTAGTTCTCGAATGGGCAGATTTCTTCGCCATGGTCAATGGTCCTGGTCACTTTTCCTAGTACTCGAACAGCATTTTTGTGAAGTTCGCTTAGCGTTAGATCGCGAAGATTCTCGGTACGCAGTGTCACGATCGCAGACACGCCCTTTGGCACAGAGCAACGCATGATGGTGTTCGAAAATGGTGTTCGTTGCCGATCTCTGTCGAGGCACGCTCGGACCCTTTCCATGTCGCTCGCCGGTCCGGTCGCAGCTGAGCCTTTCTTCTTGCTTGGCTGTTGAGGTCGAGGCTGTGCATTTGAGCCAAGTTGAACAAGAATCTCTGCCGCGGCCGCGATATCGATGATGCTGTCAATGGCATTTTTCTCAATCGTCCCGCCAATCTCGACAAGCGCACCTGGTGACACAGTCTTCAGGTCCTCAACATCGGTCGGATCAACTATGTATCCACCGTTTCGACGGAGTCGATCGTAGAGCGTGATCGCAACAGATGCCTCAGTGTGTTCCCTCGCCTCTTTCCGAACGGAGCTCTCCTTGCTGGCGAGATCTCCGGACACAGATCCTTCGGCAGAGGCACTCACAAATTTAGAGAGTAGCTTGCTAGGGCCCGCGCTGCCGGAAGCTTCGGCTTCAACAGATTTGCTCTTTGAAGATGAGGTTGTGACTTCCGAGCCGAACGACATCCCCCCCTCAATCGCGGCGGCAAAAGAAACAAGCATCGGCACATCCAAGTAAATCGGATGGATCAGTTTGATTGGGCGAGTCAAGCGCGGTCCCCCTGTAAGGCACGGATTGATACAATTTACGGATTGATACAATTTAATGATACGAAATGCGGCGTCGAAGTGCAATCGATGCGACCAACTCGGATGTATAACACGGTCATGAACCGGCATAGTTACAGCTACGGGTCTTCCGGTTGGCGGACAGGCTTCTTCGTGGAGTAAGGGTAAGAGGGACTTGGGGGGCGGTCATGTGTGTACTTTGGCTCTGATCCGGGCGAGGATGGCTTCTACCTTGCGGTTCGACAGGCTTGCCCTGCTTAGCTAGCTAGTTGCTGTTCGATGGGCGGCTTTTCGAGGCGCCCGGCCGGAGATTTTCTTGGTTCCCGTCGCGGCTAGTTGCCTCGAACGCCTTCGAATCGGGAGATTCTGGCTGATCCACGTATTTTCCGCGATTTTTCGGAT
>JAJDCM010000221.1 GCA_029260825.1 Planctomycetota bacterium
TTGCCGAGGGCAAGGCATTTTAGTTCAGATCAAGGAGCCGGAACGGACTCGAATTTGTTGATTCTTGTGCTTTTCGGCGACGCAGAGCTGGACTGAAAGGGCTGTCCTCGGCGAAATCTGACTTTGTCAACGGGCTGCTAGGCTTAGGCTGGAGGGGCCCTGGAGGAAGCGGCTCCCCGAGGGGATGGAGGCGGTCTGGTCCTGCTATTCCAGGCCATGAGACGGGAATAGGGACTCAGGAGAGAGGCTAGCTCAAGTGCCGAAGCCGACAGATGAACGGGGAAGAAAATGAAGACGGACCCAACCGGAGTTCCGGTGAGTTCGCTCAGATGGTCTTCGGCGCCATGGGGTTGGGGGTCTTCGTCGTGTTCCCCGTGATGGGAGGCTGCATCTTCACGATGATCATGGTCATGGTGATGGTCGTGATCGTGAGAACCGGTGTTCACGCCGACCGGTTCAAGATGGGCAAAAAGAGTGTGGGAGGTACCCGAGGAACGGTGGGAATGCTCATGCAGGGAGAAGTGAAGGGGGAGAAGAACCTGCTGAAACAGCAAGCAAGACCACGCGAGTGCTCCAAAGCAGCATCGCCAGGCATTACTCTTCGTTTCTTTCTTCAATTGCTTCTATCCATCTTTCGAATAAGCGGTTCCAGAGCTCCTCATCCAGGTCTGCCAAAAGAACAGGATCCCGAATTCCTGACGAGTCAGTCTAGCAATCCAACCAGATCTTTGCCGAGCTTCAATCCGAAACCCGGCCTGGTTGCCTTTCCTTCGTCATTTTTCTCCCCTCACATGAAACAGTGTTACGCACAACTTCTGCGAACACCCCCCACAATCTTGCCCATTCATTTGACGAAAAAACCCGACCCGAGCGGGCTTGCTCGGGTCGGGCGGAATAGACTTGGAGTCTAAAGCGTTGCGGATAGAAGGTGGGGTTTTCTTGGCCAACCCTGTCCGACCTCGGATGGGTCAGACGAAAGAGGTCGGGGTGGGGGCTTTCATATGTTCTCTATGATTTAGAAGGCAGAGGTCAGAGTGCAAGCGGCCTGACTGCCAGAGTAGTGAAGGGCGTGTCCAGCGTTGAACGTTCCGCCAACGATCTGAACCACAACACCGAGAAGCGAAGGAACCTCGCCAATTGAGTTACCGGCAAGATCCAGTACGTCGCGTCCAGTGATGCGAGCCCAGCCAGTTTCTTTGACGAACTCATTGGGGTCACCACCTAGCGAGCTAGCAATTCCAGAGATGTCGGAAAGGGCAACCGAAGTCCAGCAAGTGAAGTTAAAGGTACGGCTGAACGGATCTTCTTGGTTGTTGTAGAAGATGAAGTCGACCTGGTTCTGGGCGAATCCGCCGGAGCAGGACATCAGAGTGAGGAAGTTGTCAAAAGAACCAGCATCTTCCTCGAAGAAGGAATCAATATAGAGGGTGTCAGGGAACATCGCGTAGTCAACCCCGTCGAACTGGAGAGGACCGCGGACGGTGTCATCGACGATGTATGGAAGGTTACAAGCGTTGAGTTGAGTCGAGTTCGTGGCAACTCCCTGGAAGCCGTAGGGCGTGTAGGACCACATGATATCGATGTTCGAGTTCGCAACGTAGGCAGATCCGACGAGGAAGTCAAAATCGAGAAGTGCGCTGGTTTCCGGGTCGAGAGCGGTCACGATGAGAAAACCTTGCTCTGCTTGCGGGTTGTGGTCGCTTGCCAGGACGGTGAGAGTATCACCAGGAGTGAGGTCTTCGAAAAGATCGGACTCCTGGCACTGGTCGCTGAAGTAGACATAGTGAAGACGGACATCGCCCTCTCGGAAGAAATTCGTGCAAACGGTGTTCGACGTGTTCGTGTTCGTCACGTTCAAGACCGTAGCCGAGGCAGCTTGGGAATCAAACAGAGGGAAAATCAGGGTACTTGCCGGTTGAAGGTGAACCGGTTGCGCTTGAGCAACGGTGGAAATAGAGAGGGACATGACAAGCGCGGCACTAAAGGCAACAAACTTTTTCATCAAAAAGGTCTCCTGGATAATCAAATATTGTTCAGATAATTAATTTTATTTATTATTTCGAACCGATCCATACAGAAATCGATTCCTTGAAGCAGTGATCAAATCAGAGTTAAAGGGAGCCACCGCGAGGTGAGTAAGAGTTACTCACCTCGCGGCCTTATCTACGCCACCCTCTTTGAGAGTGCCGATTCGGTTGGAACTTCTGGAGCTCCGAGACATCCTGGTCGGGCGGATGAGACCCACCAAGAATTTGAACGCCGAGGAGAGACTGTGATGATGACGGTGTTTTGACGTATAGAGGGTTCAACGTCTGCGTCACTCCAGGGTTCCTCAATCGACCTTGAGGGATCAGGCTTTTTAGTTTTGGAGGGAAACGATTTCTCGCGTCCCACGGCTCGTAGTTGACGCCCTACTAAAGGCAAAGTGCGTGCCAGTGGCCTCCTAAAGCCACAAAATCACCACAAGCCCCTACGCAACATATACTTACACACAAACACCAAGCACAAACACCATAAGCTAAGGCGTTTAAATGAAACGAACAGTGAACATCGTGTTGCAATTGAACGGCTTACATGCATCTTCAAGCAGAACATGCAGATACGGAACATTTTCGATCCAAGTCCATAGAGACAAGAGCAGGCTGGGTCGCCTGTAATTCGGTTGAGAAGGAAGTCAGCAGGAAAGTAGAATCACCTGAATGAGCAACGCCCTTCCAGGTTGGCTGTTGTGGTGGGCCTCAAGCTACGTCCTTGTGCTCCTTGGGCCAGTAATAGGCCCTCAGGAGGCTGAAAACCGGTCCGTGCAGACCGGGGGAAAACCCACATCCTTTACCCTCTCGACTCAAGCCCCGTCGGCCAAACGGCGCATCGGGTACTCCAGACGCACGAATCTTCCGATCATGTCTCATGCTTCTGCTGAAGTGAAACCTCTCGACGAGGTGTCCAGGGCCGCGTACGGTTTCTTTCCGATTCACCCCGATGCCGGTGGCCCGGTTGCCTTTGCCCTCCTCTGGCCCGAGAACGAGAATGCGATCTCTCCGGACCGCATCTATATAGATGGCAATCGGAATGGCGATCTCTCTGACGACGGAGATGGCTCTCCCATCAGCTCTCGATTCATCAAGAAGCAAGAGGCGTTCTACGGCTATCATGGCTCCCTGCAACTTCCCTTGATCTACGAGGGCGAGGTGCAAACCCATCTGTACTCCATATCTCTCTGGTGCTCGAAGGCCGGGAAGGTCTCAAGCCTCCGGTTTTCCCGGTCGTCCTGGCTTGAGGGAACCGGGACGATATCCGGAAAAGCAGTCAGGGTCGCTCTCTTTGATGATGACAATGATGGCCACTTCGACCTGAAAAGCGGCGATTCCTGGGCTCTTGGACCGGCTTCCTTGCCGGCGAAGACATTCCTGAGTTCGGATCGGTCCCGATCCGTCAAGAACCTTCAACGGATGGACAACGAAGGAGTCCGCATCACCAGAATCTTCGGTCATGGCACGGGCCTGACCCTTGAGAATGGCCACCCCCCACCCAAAGCAGCCACGAAGGCCGTTCCTTTTGCGACCGAGAAAAAACGCACCCGATCCAAGACAACAGTTACCTGGCTTCTCAACGAATCAAAAGGGATGCAGGAAGCGGCCTCCCGGAAAAAGCCCGTCCTTCTTTACTTCCATTCCTTCGAAGATGGCCCGAGCCTTGTCCTTGATGGGCGCACCTTCTGGGACCAAGAGGTGGTTGAGCTCTGCAAGAAGACGATCTGCATCCGGGTCGAGAGCACATCCAAATCGAAGGTGGCCCAAGAAAAAGGGGTCACCAAGATCCCCACCCTTCTCCTTCTTTCTCCCGCCGGGATGGAGGTCGGTCGAAAAACCGGGTACGTCCCCGCCGAGGACTTCGCCCGCTTTCTCCAAGACGGGCTTCGGCAGACAAAGTGACCTCGTCTCCCGGATCGCGAGGAGAAAAAGGGGCTGTTTGACCGGAATTTGGCATGAAAACGGACCTCCCCGACCGCTCCAAGGCAGAGCGCCGTAATACTTTGCCCCCAACTATAAAGACTGAATAAAACTTTTTCTCGCACACCGGATGTGGCAGTCTATAATGGGCGCATACCCACTATGTTGTGGGTTCACTCCCCGCGCAGTCTTTCGATCCGGGTCCCAATAGGCCCCGAGTGAAGTCTAAATGGGGGGATCGTAAGCGAAGATCGAAGCGAAGAGGGTTTCGACCGCTCCGAGGGCGGGGTCGAAAACATCTCCGCGGAAAATCGCCTGAATTCTGATGCGAATGAAGCCGAATTCAGAACCGATTGAGGATCATAGTTTCCACACAACCAGGGGAGGGATGTATGGATTCGAGTGGAAGGACTGGCGTGTCCACGCGCCGAACAGGAAGTCAGACGAAATCTCGTCGCCGAAAGACAGGTCTCAAGATCAAGAGGGTCTTCACCCGCCCGGGAGTCCACCCATACGATGAGATCAAGTGGGAGCGGCGCGATGCCGCGATCACAAACGACCAGGGGGAGGTGATCTTCGAACAGAGGGATGTAGAAGTCCCGGCATCCTGGACGATGATCGCCACCAATGTGGTTGTTTCCAAGTACTTTAACGGCCCCATCGGCAGCCCAACCCGGGAAACTTCGGTTCGTCACATGATTGACCGAGTCACCAAAACCCTCTCGGTCTGGGGTCATAACGGCGGCTACTTCAAGACGGCCGATGATGCTGAAACATTCGAGCAAGAACTGACTTATATCCTGCTCCACCAGCTGGCCTCCTTTAATAGCCCGGTGTGGTTCAACATGGGCGTTGAGGAAAAGCCGCAATGCAGCGCTTGCTTCATCAACTCGGTGAAGGACAGCATGGGCTCGATCCTCGATCTTGCCAAGACCGAGGGAATGCTCTTCAAATTCGGATCCGGGACGGGCACAAACCTCTCCCCGATTCGTTCCTCCAAAGAGCGACTCTCTTCCGGTGGATTGGCCTCCGGCCCCGTTTCGTTCATGCGCGGATATGATGCCTTTGCCGGCGTCATCAAGTCGGGTGGAAAGACACGGCGAGCAGCCAAGATGGTCATCCTCAATGCAGAGCATCCCGACATCATCGACTTCGTACGCTGCAAAGTGGACGAAGAGAAAAAAGCCTGGGATCTCATGGACATCGGCTATGACGGATCCTTCGGAGGACCGGCCTACAGCTCGGTGTTCTTCCAGAACTCGAACAATTCGGTCCGGGTCAAAGACGACTTCATGGAGGCCGTTGCGGGCGATCGCGAGTGGAGCACTCGCGCCGTTACCAACGGCGAAATCATGGATACCTATCGCGCCAAAGGTGTGATGGGGGAAATCTGCAAGGCCGCCCACACCTGTGGCGATCCCGGTCTTCAGTTCGACACAACGATCAACAAATGGCACACGTGCAAAGGAACAGCTCCCATCAACTCTTCGAACCCTTGTTCGGAGTACATGTTCCTGGATGACACGGCATGCAATCTCGCTTCGGTCAACTTGATGAAGTTCAAGACCGGGCCCAACAAGTTCAATGTTGCATCCTTCCGTCACACCTGTCGAACCGTGTTCATCGGAATGGAAATCATCGTAGGCAATGCCTCCTATCCCAGCGAAAAGATTGCCGAAAACAGTCACCTGTATCGCCCTCTCGGACTGGGTTACGCGAACCTGGGCGCATTGCTGATGGATACCGGGCTTCCCTATGACAGCGATCAAGGCCGCAACTACGCCGGCGCTCTGACCGCAATCATGACCGGTGAAGCCTACCGGACCTCGGCCGAGCTCGCCAAGGTGCAGGGCCCCTTCGACGGCTATGCGACCAACGAAAAACCGATGCTGGATGTGATGAACATGCATCGAGATTCGGTCAAAAACATCGATGCAAAGGGGCTCCCGGATGGAATGGTCGGGGTAGCCCAAAAAGTTTGGGACGAAGCTCTAGAGCTCGGAAAACAAAATGGTTTCCGAAACTCTCAAGCGACGGTCATCGCCCCCACCGGAACCATTGGCCTCATGATGGATTGCGATACCACGGGAATCGAGCCGGACATCGCTCTTGTCAAGTACAAGAAACTCGTTGACGGCGGATTGATGAAGATCGTGAACCAGACGGTTCCCTCCGCTCTTACTCTTCTGGGATATGACGACAAGCAAGTCGAAGAGATCGTTAGCTTCATTGATGCGAACGATACGATTGAGGGCTGTCCTCACCTTACGGAAGATCACTTCCCGGTCTTTGATTGTGCTTTCCGCGCCATGAACGGAACCCGTTCCATTCACCACATGGCTCACATCAAGATGATGGCTGCCGTTCAGCCGTTCATCTCCGGGGCCATCTCCAAGACCGTCAACATGCCCCCGGAAGCAACCGTCGAAGAAATCGAGGAAGCCTACCTCAAGGCATGGGATCTTGGATTGAAGGCGATTGCCATCTATCGGGACGGATCCAAGCGTACCCAGCCACTCAACACGAGCCTGAAAGCGAAGGGAAAAGAGAGCTCAAAACAAAAGCCAAAGCGACGCCGCCTGGAAGACGAACGACGCTCGATCACCCACAAGTTCTCCATCGCGGGACACGAGGGTTACATCACCGTCGGGATGTACGAAGACGGAAGTCCGGGTGAGATTTTTGTGACCATGGCCAAGGAAGGTTCGGTCATTTCCGGTCTCATGGACACGATCGCCACCAACACCTCCATTGCCTTGCAATACGGCGTTCCTCTGAAGGTCCTGGTCAACAAGTTCAGCCATGTTCGGTTTGAGCCCGCAGGCTTCACCAAGAACAGAGAGATCCCGATCGCCAAGTCGGTGATCGACTATATTTTCCGATGGCTTGGAATGAAGTTCCTCCCTGTTGACCAGAAAGAATCCGCGCTGACCACAGAGAAGACCAGTATGACCACCGCCTCCGAATCGGAGCGAGCCGAGACGGCAATCGAGGAGAAGAAGGTCGACGAAACACTGGAAAGCGGAATGCAGACCTCCAGCATCGGAACGGACGAACGCCAGGTCTTCCAGGCCCAGGCAGACGCCCCCCCCTGCTCGGAATGCGGATCCATGATGGTTCGAAGCGGCTCTTGCTACCGTTGCTTGAACTGCGGCTCAACGAGCGGTTGTTCCTGACGACACAACTTCGAGCAGCTAAAAAAAAGCAGAAGCCCGGGTCCTGGCGACCCGGGCTTTTTTTGTTCAACGAGGGAATCAGACTTTCTCTACTGACCAAAAAACTAGCCCGCATTCTTCACGAAGAATGCGGGCTAGACGTGATCCGCTCGATGAAGAGATCAGCCTATTGGGGGTAATCCTTGGGCTTGTAGAACCTGGCGCGAATCCCGAAGATCACCGAAGCTCCGAACATCATTCCAGCGAAGGTCCAGAAGAACGTGACTTTCGGTAGATCCTCAAGGGACGCGAGGAGAGACACCAGAACCTGCCCCAAAGAGACGGTCAACATCCAAAAGCCCATGATCGTGGACTTCATTCTCCTCGGAGCCTGGGTGTAGGCAAATTCAAGGCCGGTAACGGACACCATCACCTCGGCAATCGTCACCAAGATGTAAGGAATCACTTGCCACCCGACGGAAACCACTCCCTCTCCCTGAGCCTCGATCTGCTGCTGGATGAGCGCGATCGCCACAAAGGAAAGCCCGGTGATCGTCATCCCCACGGTCATTCTACGAAGAGGCGTGGTCTCGTAGCCGAGCTTCTCGACCCCCTTGTAGAACACATTCAACAGGGGAATCAGGATCATGACCATCAACGGGTTCATGGCACCAATTTGAGACGGAAGAAGATCCATCCCCAGCCAGTGGAGATCCATCGTTTTCGCCTGGAGAACCCAGGTCGATCCATGCTGCTCAAAAAGAGACCAGAAGACCGACACCAGGAAGAACACGCTGATGATCTTGAGAACGGCAACCGGTCCTTCCGTGACCGCACCACCGTACTTTTCCACCGCAGGACGCCAAAAAGCACGCTGGTAGAGAGGGTGATCCTTTTCGACCTCTCCCTTTTTTCCTGCTTCTGCGGACGAGGAATCGCCGGAGAACTTCTGCTTGATCGTGTAAAGCAGGACGGCCATGAAACCGTCATCCGGTGCTACTCGCTGACGGGCAACGAACAAAACAAGGCCCAGAACGAGGAACAGAACGCTCGTCAGAACCAACCCCCAAGGTGGAAGGTGGAAGATGGACGCCGTGACGAGCAGATGCCCAAACGTAAGAAACAGGGCAATCGCGGCCATGGTATCGAGAAGACCTACTTTCCCACCAGGCTTGGCGGGAACATGGACGAACTTCTTTCGACCAGCCCAGAAGAAGATGGTCGCGATCAACATCAGGATTCCGGGTAAACCAAAGGCCAAAGACGTCGAGAACTCTTTTCGGATCCAAGGAATGAGAAGGGTCGCAAAGAAGGAGCCGAAATTGATGATGAAGTAAAAGGCCTGAAAAATGCCTTTGACCCGAAACCAGTTCCCGCGACCAAACTGATCCCCAACGTTTGCCGAGACACAGGGTTTGATCCCTCCCGAACCGACAGCAATCAGTCCCAGCCCAAGGGCCATTCCCGAAAGCGAATTCTCGCCAAACGCAAGCACCGCATGGCCCGCACAGTAGACGAGCGAGAGCCACAGAATCGTGTTGAACTTCCCGGCCAGACGATCTGCAATCAGCGCACCGATCATGGGAAACGCATACACACCGGCGAAAAAGACATGGGTCATCGCCGTTGCGTTCGCTTCCGCAGCCGAATCCAAAAGTCCCGTTGCGGCATACAGAGTCACGAGATGCACGGTCAAAATCGAGCGCATCCCGTAGTAACTGAAGCGCTCGCACCCCTCATTCCCAATGATATAAGGTACGCCAGGTGGCCAGCCCTTTGTTTCGTGATCTGGCGTGGTGCGGTATTTTCCGTTCGCCAAAAAAGGCCTCCCTTCTTTTTCCCTACGGTACCCCGCGCTTTCAAACGCCGCACGGCACCTGTCCACCGAAAGGCCGACAACCCAAGAGCGGATCTAAACGTGAGCGGCCCAGGGCAATACTGTACCCAAACGCCAACACCCAAAGACACTGATTTCGGGTATCTTTGTGGACGAATTCGAGGTCTCATCGATTGGAAAAAAACACCACAGACAAGAAGAAACCCCAGCCGACGACGAAGGCCTGGCCTCTCATCAAACGATTCTGGCCCTGGGCGCGCCCTCACCGGAAGTTCGTCTGGCTCACCGCCGCGCTTCTTCTCATCAGCACGCCTCTATCTCTCGTCTCTCCCCTGATCGTCAGGCGTGTGGTGGACGATGCGGAAAAGCACTCCAGCCCCGATGATGTGATCTTCTGGGGATTGGTCCTGGTGGGAATGACCTTTCTCTCCGTCGTCTTTGGCCTTGCCATCGGCTACTCCACCACCCTCTTCCATACCAAGGTCCTTCGCGACATCCGGCTTGACCTCTACACCCACATGCAAAAACTCTCTCTTCGCTACTACTCGAACAAAGAGACGGGCTATCTGATGTCGCGACAGGTGGACGATGTGGGAAACCTCAACGGGGTCATGGCCGACACTTTCGCGACGGCCGGAAGCGACGTGATTCGAGGCATTGGCTACGTCGTCATGGTTTTTTACATCGAATGGAGGATGGCGACGGTTGGATTGGTTCTTGTGGTCCTCATCTTCGGTTTTCAATTCGCCATTTCAGGGCGTCTGAGGATGCTTGGAAAAGCGGCTCGAGAATCCTGGACCAAGGTCAGCGAAGTCCTGCATCAGGGATTATCGGGCTACGCACTCGTCCAGGCAACCGCCTCGGAAAAAAGGGAGGCCAGACGGTTTACCGGGGTTCTCCATACGAGTGTCCGTGCTCAGCTAAAACGAGATCTTTTTTCCCTCTGGACCAACCAGGCCTTCGGACTCATCGGAGGAGTCGGGCCCACCGTGATCGTGCTAGCGGGGGTGTATCTGATCGTAACCAGCGATTTCACCACCGGGGGACTCTTTGCCTTCTTCATGTATCTTGTCAGCATGTTTGGCGCCGTAGGGAGTATTACCAGCCTGAACCCTCGTCTTCAGAGCTCAATCGCTTCTTTGGAGAGAATCTACGAGATCCTGGATGTCGAGCCCGAAGTGGCATCCCCCCCGCAGGGAATCGTGCTTTCCCGCCCCGAAGGAGCGATCCGATTCGAGAACATCTCTTTTTCTTATGAACCGGACCGGCCCGTCCTGACCCAAATCAACCTCGAGATCCCTCCTCGAACTCGGGTCGCCCTGGTGGGTCCTTCTGGCGCAGGGAAAACAACTCTTGCCCAGCTGGTTCCCCGCTTCTACGACCCGAAGACAGGTAGGATTCTCATCGATGATCAAGACTTGAGAACCCTCGACGTTCGCTCTTATCGCGCTCACGTAGGCCTCGTCCCTCAGGAGATCTTTCTTTTCGACAGAAACGTTGCCGAGAACATCTCCTACGGATCTCCCCGTGCGACCCGGGAGGAAATACGAGACGCAGCCAGGGCGGCCAACGCTCATGATTTCATCGAGGAGATGTCCGAGGGCTTTGATACCCTCATCGGGGAAAGGGGAGTCAAGCTCTCCGGAGGTCAGCGGCAGAGACTCGCCATCGCCCGGGAGATTCTTCGCAATCCATCCGTCCTGATCCTCGATGAGGCTACGTCGTCCCTTGATTCGGGAACCGAAGCCCTGATTCAACAGGCGATGAATACCCTGCTCCAGGGAAGAACCTCGCTGGTCATTGCCCATCGACTTTCAACGATCGTCAAATCCGATCTCATCGTGGTTCTGGAGAAGGGAAGGATCATCGAAAAAGGGACACACGAGTTTCTTCTTGAGCAAGATGGGCTCTATTCAAAACTCTATCGGACCCAGTTCGGTGAGACAGACGGGGATTGATTCGTCAAAGAGAAACAAACGGCCCCGGACAACGTCAATCGGTCGAGGTTGCCCGGTAGATGACGCCTGCAAGCCCGGTTCCTGCATCATCGTAATTCCCGGAACAAACGTACAAGCGGTCCCGATCATCAAAGGTGATGTTCCCCGAACGGGCCTTGGCCTTTCCCGTCAACGATGGCAAATCAACGAAGGGACGGTTTTGAGTCGGAGAATCGGCTCGACCGTCGTCACCATCAAACACTCGATTCGGATCCGGTACTCCAACATTCCAGACCCGACCTCGGGTCGCCGCGGAAACAAACAGTTCCCCCTTGCTGTTGAAGGCAAGATCGATGATGTTCCCACTCTCTTTCTTCTCCGCATTCCACGGCTCAAACTCAGCAATAAGCTCGGCTCGAACCGGAAGAATCACGTCGCCCTCTGCCGAGAGAGGAACCCGAATGACGAGAGAAGAAGTCCGGAAAGCCACGTAGAGGTAACCATTGTTCGCAACACACGCCGAATGCCCAAGAACCTCCCAGCTCTTCCATTCATCACCGACCTTGAGATCAATGTTCGCGCCAAAGACCGGTTTTCCCCCGGGAGGTCCGGCTTCAGGATTGTTGCGGATCTCGGTCAAGTCGTACTGAACGAGGCAATGATTGTCTTTCGCCACCACATAGAGGTACTGCCCAACCACGGTCCCCCCGTCGGCTCCATTCAACCAGCCATGAGGAGCCGGGTTCGTCTGCGGGTCGTGATGGGGATAGTACTGGTTCGGAATCACTTCAGAGATTTCGTCACGGGGAACAACCGTCGGATCGTGCTTTTCAAGAACCGACCATCTTCCCGTTCGCCCGTCGTATCGATGAACCGTGTCCGTAGCGTTCTTGCGAAAAACCCCACCCGGAAGATCCACTCCGCTATATCCACAGATGAAGTAGTTGTCCGACGCCGGATCATGAATCAGCGTACAGTAAGGCCGATCCATCAGGAAATCTTCCGCGGGAGCCGTTTTCCGGTCCCAGACAAAAAATGGAGGAGCCGTTGGTGCGGCCAGCACCCGTCCATTTCCGGCAACCTCGCTGGATCCCATCCCACCCGGAACGACCGTCTCGGCAATCGACGGGTCAACTTCATAGAGGGTCCCGCTCTGATCCTGAATATCGGCGGAAACACCACCTGATCGACGGTGTCGGCCCCGGGCCAGAACCACGAGCCGATCCTCGGCGAACACCAATCCTCGCGGCCAAGGAACCGCCGTGCTCACCCGTTCGAGAAGGACGGAGGCCTGATCAAGTTCCAGCTGAGGAGTGGCAAGAGCGATGTCAGGTCGCATGACCACTTCCCCCCAGGGGTCGTGGCTCACCTGTCGAACGTCCATCCCCGCATCGGCGCCCACCGGCAAAATACCCGGGAAGGAAAGTAACGCCCCCACCAAGATGGTCAAGCCAGCCAAACCAGCGCCAAACTTGAAAACTGAATGCAACATCGAAGCTCCCTTCCGCGTTTGTCAGTCTCTGGACTTGCCTCTCCTTAAGGCAACTAATGGACCAACCGCGAGAGAGAATTCAATTATCAACCTAAACCCATAAATTAAAGGGCTTTAAGTTCGTCGGCAGAGCATCGCTACGAGGAAGAGCCCCCCCGGGCGTCCCTACGAGAGTCTGTTACCCGCCGGTAACCTGTCAGGTATATTTACACCTGTCGAAAGTCATTGGGATCAAGCCCGGCGTCGCTCACCCGCCGGTGAAGATTGGGACGGGAAAGCCCGGCGATCCGGGCCGCCTGGCTGATGTTGCCCTTGGCTTGTCGCAGAACCTCGGTGAGATAATCGCGCTCGAACAACTGCTGAGCCTCCCGGAAACTCCCCACATCTTGCTTGACCGCAAACCGGGGCTGGATCTTTCCCTGAATCTGTTCGGGAAGATCCTCCGGACCGAGTACTGGCTTTTCGTCGTGAAGAACCAGCAGTCGCTCGATCGTGTTCTCGAGCTCCCGAACATTCCCTGGCCAATCATGGTTCGAAAGAGCAATCATGGCTTCGTTGGCAAAGGCCTTCGCTACCTTCTTTCGAGAGCGGGCAAACTGCTCCAGAAAATGGGACGCAAGAATGGGAACATCCTCCCGTCGCTCCCGAAGCGGTGGAATCAGAATCGGCACCACATTCAGACGAAAAAAGAGATCCTGGCGAAACCCTCCCGTCTCGACCTCCAACCCGAGGTCTCGATTGCTAGCCGCGATGATGCGCACATCCACCCGTTTGGCTTCGACTCCACCGAGCGGCAAGAACTCTCTCTCCTGAAGAAACCGCAGGAGCTTCGCCTGGCTTGCCAGGGGAATCTCCGAGATCTCGTCAAGAAAAAGAGTCCCGCCGTTCGCCCGTTCGATCAGCCCGAGCTTGTTCTTGCTGGCTCCGGTGAACGCCCCTTTCCTGTGCCCGAAGAGCTCGCTCTCAAAGAGAGTCTCGGGAAGTGCTGCGCAATTCAAAGGAACAAATGCCCCCCTCCTTTCCGTGGAGTTGAAGTGAATCGCTCGCGCCACCAGTTCTTTTCCCGTGCCCGATTCTCCGCTGATCAAGACCGTCGAGGTCGACTCTCTCACGAGATCGATGGTTTGAAAAATTGAACGCATGGATCGACTCTGTCCGATCAAGCCTGCGTAGGCACGACGGTTGTCGATGATCTCTCGCAATTCCCGATTTTCCCGAAGGGTTGCTCGCTGAGCGAGGGCTCGATCAAGGAGCAACAGCAGCTCTTCGGTCTCGAACGGTTTGGTGATGTAGTCGAAGGCCCCGCCCCGCATGGACTCCACCGCGGTGGAAATCGTTCCGTAGCCCGTCATGAGAATGACCAGGGCCTCCGGATCGATTTCCCGGAATTTCTTCAAGACGCCGAGCCCATCGACACCGGGCATCATCAAATCGACGAGAGCCAGATCCACCGGTTGCTCTTCAACCAGACGGATGGCCTCTTCCCCTGATTCGGCGGTTTCAACCTGATAGTGATGGCGACGAAGAGTGCGCTTCAAATAGTAGCGCATGCTCTCCTCATCATCGACGATGAGTAGCCGTGCCTTTGCTTCGTGAGCCTCTTCGCCCTTTTGCAAGTCGGTCATGCCCCGGATCCATCCGATCGAATGGGAATGGAAATCGTGAACACGCTTCCCACCCCGACCTCACTCGTCACCTCAATGCTACCGCCATGTGCCTCCACCAGACTGTAGCAGACCGATAACCCAAGACCCGTTCCCCGAAGATCCGGATCGACCTCTCGATCCTTGGTGGTAAAGAAGGGTTCGAAGATCCGATCGATCTGATCGTCAGGAATACCGATCCCGGAATCTTTGATCTCGAGTCGCAGCTCGCCTCCTTCAACAACCGATTTTACTTCGAGTTCCCCCCCGGAAGGCATGGCCTGGAGGGCATTGGTGAGGAGATTCAAGAAGACCTGGTGCAATGCATCCGGATCAAGCGGTACCGGGCTCTCCTGCCCCATCTCCCGGGAAAGAACAATCCCTCTTTTTCGAGCGTCGGCGGCAATCAATTCCCACGCTTCATCCAGGACTTTGGTGACATCCACCGCCTGCAGGCGAAGTGCCCGTTGCTTCGAGAAACGAAGAAGCTGGTCGGTAATTCCGGTCGCCCGACGAGCAGCTCGCAAGATCACCGAAAGAGTTTCCCGGCTCTCTTCATCCTTTGCCGTTTCCATCGCATCTTCCGCACACCCACGAATCCCTCCGATCAAGTTATTGAATTCGTGAGCCACACCCCCCGCAAGCTTTCCCACCGATGCCATCTTCTCCGCATGCAGAAGCTGTTTCTGAGCACCTCGAAGATCCTGCAAGGCCTGGGAAAGATGCTCGGTCTTGCGAGCAACCTCGGTCGAAAGATTTCGATTGAGTTCCTTGAGCTCAAGATTCTTGGAGCGCACCGCTTCCCGGGAATCTCTCAGCTGCATGACCATGGAAGCGAAATCATGGGAGAGCTCTCCGACTTCATCCTGAGACGACGCAGGAACCACAACTTGAAGATCTCCTCGGGTCACTGCCTGGGTGACCTTTCTCAGACGGCGCACCGGGATCACCACTGCCTGATAGAGCCCAAAACCAAGAAAACCTACGAGAGTCAGAAAGACCCCCGCCGCCACCACGAGATAGGTCTTCTTGAGATCAGCCGCGAACGTCTTTCCCATTTCCGTCTGCTCGTCCGCAAGTTGCTCAAGCCTTCGATCAACCTCGCGAAGGGAGCGGTTTTCCATCTCTCTTGCCAGGATCTCCACGTTCGAGGAAAGGCGACGACCCCGATCGTCATCTGTCTCCACGATGGCCTTTCGAATTCGCTCCTCATCTCCCTGATAGAGAGGCAGCGGAAGATCCTGGAGGCTTCGACGTCGCTCATCCGTCAAGTGGTGAATCACATCGATGAGAAGCTGAGAACTCTCGGCGGTACTGGTGCGTACGAGCTGACGCATTTTCTGAGAACTCAGCGAAATAAGGCGCTCGCTCCGGGAAAGAAAACTTTCGGTCGTACTCGGCCCGAAGTAAGCAAACAAGAACACCAGGGTCAAAACTCCGGCACCAAGAAGGGCGAGAGAAAGTTTCAGTCCAAGGGGAAACCGAAAGCCCTTTGAATCACGGGATTCAGGATCAGTTTCCATCTTCTGCCTTTCCATCCCGGGTGTCTTCAAGGATCTGGTCCGCAAGCACCAGCAACGAAAGGGGAATTTCGTAGCCGCATCGACGGGCGGCGCCAAGGTTCACCACCACTTGATAGCCCCTCATCGTTCCAACCGGGAAATCCTGGGGGCGCTTCCCATCCGAGAGAACACCCCGAGCAATCAAGAGGGCCCGCTTTCCAAGCATCGGGTAATTCGTCATGATCCCCGCCACAGCTCCTTTGCGTGCCCCCTTTTGAGAAGAGGAGACAAGAGGCAGATGATGGGGCCGGACCGCCCGAAGCACCTCGTCAATATTCTGATAAACAAAGAAATCGATGGGAATCCAGATCGCTTGAACCTTGGCGTCAATCAATCTCTTCACGGCAGGTTGGATCGACTCGACACCGGAGACGATCTCCTCCGAAAGATCGATCGACGGGGAGTCCTTCGACCGGAGATAATCCTTCATCGCCACCAGCTCGGCAGCACTCACCACACCCGATTCGGTCGACCGAAGGATGCCCAGCCGTGAAAGGCCGGGAACCGCCAGGCGAAACACACGCAGAACAGTATCAGGACCGATCCAGTTACTGTTTCCACAGAGGTTGTTCTCCGATCCCTCCCAGGAGGGAACCACACCCGATTCCACCGGATGGGTAACCGCTGTGAAGACGACCGGGATGTCCCTCACGTGCTGGCGGGCAAGAAGCGCTGCTTCCGTGCCAAGAGCGAAGACCAGATCCACGTTCTGTTCGCGAAAATCGCTCAGGATCCGGGCTGCTTTGCTCCGATCCGAGTCCGCCTGGCGCACGATGAGCTCATGGGGCTGCTCTTGCTCGGAGAGGCCGGCACGGATCCCCTCGAGCGCAGCCTCATCATTGGGTGACGCATGCCAGAAAAGAACTCCAAGGCGCCAGGGCCGTGGTTTTGAGGCGGCGGCGGATGGCGAAACAAGCAGGAAGCAAAGGCCGACCCACAACATCGCCAAGAACCACCCCGGCCCGGTGACAGGTCCAAAACCTCGGTATCGAACCACCATCGTCCTCCTTACGCTAAGGATTGAAGCCCTGCCCATGATTGAGCTAGGATGATCAGGGTCTACCCCAAACACCCGGAGATATTCACATGTCCAAGAGAATGCGATTCGCCATGTTTCTTGCCGCTTTCGTGGCTCTCAACTCCCTGGTTCTTCTTTCGGTGACTGCATCTCCCGACGGACCAAGTCTGGGCTATTCGGACACTCCAAAACTGCCAGACTCCAAATGGCGAGTCCACGACGGAACAAGACCTCAACCACGAGTCGTCGTGCCCGGAACAGCAAGTACTCCCCAACTCCCGGGGAAACCACCCGGCGACGCGGTTGTTCTCTTTGACGGCACCGACCTCTCCCAATGGACCGGAAGAGACGGCAAAGCCTCCTGGAAAATCGAAAACGGTTTCATGGAAGTCAACGGCACCGGCGACATCCAGACCCGAAAGCACTTTGGCGACTGCCAGCTCCACATCGAATGGGCAACCCCCACCAGGATTGAAGGCCAATCCCAGGGGCGGGGCAACAGCGGAGTCTTTCTCTTTGGACGATACGAGATCCAGGTTCTCGACTCCCATGACAACCCATCTTACCCGGATGGACAGGCGGCGGCCATCTACGGCCAAAAACCACCACTCGTCAACTCGAGCCGCCCGCCTGGCTCCTGGCAGGTCTATGACATCATCTTCCAGGCACCTCGGTTTGACGGTAAGACTCTCGTTCAAAAAGCGCGGGTCACGGTGATCCACAACGGCGTCGTGGTCCATCACGCTCAGGAATTCATCGGATCGACGGCTCATCAAAGAGTCGCCGAGTACACTCCCCACGAGCCTCGAGGCCCCATCAAACTCCAGGACCACCAGAACCCGGTTCGATTTCGAAACATCTGGGTGAGAAAGCTCACTCCCTACGACGGATAGCTCAAAAAGAAGAGCCCTGGCCTTTTCGACGGGCCAGGAACCCATCCACCGAGTAACGACCTGGGCCCTGGCTGAGAATCACCAGGAATGCGATGAGGTAAAGTAGAGCAAGCTCTCGTTGCTCCATGGAATCACCTCGATGGACGATGAACGCCGCCAGACTCATGGTGAGAATGGGAGGAATCACGGTGATCTTGGTGTAGACGCCGGCTGCAACCGCCAGGCAGCATACGAACTCGCCAAACGTGGCGAGTCCAAGACTCAAGGTGGTTCCAACACCAAGCGGATCCGGAAAATTCGTCGATCCGTTCAGGAGATCGGTGAGCTTTCCGTACCCATGGCCCAAAGCCATCATCCCGGCGAACCCGAGCCGAAGAACCAGAAGTCCAATGTGCCGCCACTGATCTTGCATAGCTTCATTCTCTCCTCACCCAGACACCCCGCCCCCGCCGGAGCAGTTCGTCCGAGAGCCGATAATCTCGAAGAAGCCTCGCCTTTGCAAAGTGCTCCAGTGAGGCCGCCCGGGAACCGATCACAATGGCTCCGAAATCCTGATCCAGGACGCGACTCAAGAAGGTTGCGATTCCCTTCTCTTCCCGCTCTCTCAGATCTTTTAGCGTGCCGTGCTCCCAGAAAATATAGGGATGATGGGGATCCTCGCCAAGTGCCTGCTGCAACAAGGGGTCGGCAAAGATCAGCACCGGTCT
>JAJDCM010000222.1 GCA_029260825.1 Planctomycetota bacterium
CGCCTGGCCGTTTCTATTCGGAGCGATTGTTACTTCCGCCCCCCTGCTAGAAGGGGTCCTGGTTCGTCACCCGAAGCTTCTCGGCTCGGCGCTCCAGAGCCTTCCTCACGAGGGAAGACATCTCTTTTCTCCGTCCCAACCGAGTGCCTGGCTTCACTTCGCGAACGAGCGACTTGCCTATCAATTCAACGGAGGGATCGACCACACGTACCTTGTCGCCCGCGGCAACATGATGGTTCAAGAGGAGGTTCCAGGGCTCGACATCCTCCCGCGGTTTCGACAGGTCACCTTTCGCACCGACGACCACGGGTTCCGGCTGCCAGCCCCGAAGACCGACAAAGTGTCTATTGTTATCCTCGGCGGATCTCTCACCATGGCCTCCAACACGGACGAGCTCAACACCTGGCCTCAGATCTTATCCCGGTTCATGGACACCACCGTGCTGAACCTTGCTATCGATGGATATTCCCCGACTCAACGGATTCTGACTCTTGAAGATTTTGGTCTGGCAAGAAAACCCAGGCTAGCCATCCTTACTCTTGAGACGGGAAGCGACATTCCTACCGAGGAAGCTTTCAAGGCATATCAACAGGGAGATGCGATCTGGAATCGAACTCTTCTGGCTCGGATCCCTCGTCATCACTACTGCCTTCTTCGCGCCTTGCTCCTGGGGAAAAAGAAACGGCTTCCACTTCGCACCCATCAAGAAGCGTTGATCGAGAACACGGAATGGGGACTCGAACAGGAGCGGGAATACTACACCAACATTCCGATTCCAGAGAATCGGCTGAACCCGATCGCCCTGGAAGTGGCATCCAAGAAAGTTGTCTTCGCCCTGGATGAAGACGCCCTCGATCAAAGCACGCTCACCACCGATCAATGGGAAAGCCGCCCCGGTTTTCAGTCCACCCAGGAAGCCATCGTTCGTTTTCGAGATCTTTGTCTCGAGAACAACATCCAGCCCCTGGTCTTGATCCTCCCGGGAAAAGAAGACCTGGTACTTCCGTGGGTCCTTTCTCAACAGAGATCAAAATTGATCGATTTCGTCACACGGCGTTCGAATCATCCCGCAGAAACCGTCGTGGTCAGTATGGAACGAAATCGATCAGCCATCCGGGATCTCCTGTCCCGCTTCTGCAGAGACCAGGAGATCCCCTGCATTGACCATACGGTCCCCATGGAAAAGCGACTTCATCGAGGGGATCTGGACTTTCTGCCCTTCGATTCTCGGATGACTCATCCCGGTCAAACGGTCCTGGCCAAGGGTCTCCTCGTTCGTCTCCGAGAGATGGGACTCACCGCAGAATTAGAAGGCGAGAAGGCATTCATCGGAACAAAGGCAAAAACCAGACGCAAATAAACCTAAAACCGCTTGACTACATGGATTTACGTCGAATATTATCTTAGTGTCCCAGTGTTCTATCCCTTTGAAAAGAAGGGCTTTATGCCGCCAGGCGAGGTTAAGTCTTCATGTCCACCCAACACCCTGTGTCCTTCTTTCGGTTCTTCCTCCTATCTCTTACCGCTGGCCTCCTGTTTGCAGTGCTGGCAGGAGCCACCGATGCGGCGATCACTCGCTTCACTCAGGGAGACCGACCGTTCACCCACGACCTCCTTCTCGAGTCGGGGGCGGCTCACGGCGTTTTTTGCTTCGCGATCATCCTGCTCACTTCCTTCTTGTACCGCCTTCTTCCGTTCCAATCTCGAACCACGGTTTCGCAAGCTGGCTCCTTTCGGGTCGGGTTTTCCGTGATTTCCGCGATCTATTTCCTGACTTTCATCGGGTTCTATTACTACGTCGACATGGTCGGCGATCCCCGGGCTCTTCAGCAGCTGACGTCTTATCCCTCGATCTCGTACGGAATCCTCCTTCTCATCTCCACCGTTGTTTGTGGCCGAATGGCCTATCGCTTCGTGGGTGGGTCTTCGAGCCGCCCAAGCCCACCCTGGGCACGAGTCGCCATTACCTGCACCCTTCTCGTTGCCATTTCGGGTACCGGGTTCTTTCTCTTGCCGGAGCTACAAAAAGGATCGGCTGAAGCTGCCTCTTCCTTCCGACCAGAAGAGACGTCGACCCATACCATACCCGAGACCGCGGCGAAGAACGTGATGGTCCTCATCATGGATACGACCCGTCGCGATCGGCTCTCCGTTTATGGCCACGATCGTCCAACTTCTCCCAATCTCGAGCGCCTTGCAAGCGAAGGCGCCGTCTTTCAACGAGCCACATCATCGGCAACGTACACGTTGAGTTCCCATGCTTCGATTCTTACCGGTAAGCTCCCCTCCCAACATGGAGCCACGATGCGATCCGGGCACCTCAGTGCATCCTCTCGAACCATGGCCGAATGCTTGAAGGACGCCAGCCGCAACACGGCGGCGTTCGTTGCCAATCGAGTGCTGCGAACCGAATCGGGAGTGAGCCGCGGGTTCGATCTCTTCAACGACCTTGTGGATCCACAGGTTTGCCAGACCGGCCTCTGGGACGTGGTTCACAATGTTCAATCGCTTGCCAGCCACTATTTCAAAGCTCTGAAATTTGACGGGCAGCCTCACTGGATCGAGGATCACCAACGTCCGGCGGAACTGCAAAACAAAGAGATCCTCGAGTGGGTGAACAAAAACCGCGACGAACCCTTCTTCCTCTTCGTGAACTACTACGATCCTCATTGGCCCTATCTCCCCGAGGAGGAATTTCGAAAGAAGTTCGAGGTGGCCTATGACGGACCGATCTCGGGATATCTCTTCCGAGACAACGAGTTCAAGAAGGGCTACGAGCTCACCGAGGAGGATCACGAGTATCTGTTTTCTCTCTACGACGCTGAGATCGCCTATCTCGACCATCACATTGGAAAGCTCACCGACGCTCTGAGAGAACAGGGAATCCTTGACGACACCCTTCTTGTGATCACCTCGGATCATGGAGAGTACTTTGGCGAACACGGTTGCTACAGCCACAAGGAACTCTATGAAGAGGTGGTCGGAGTTCCACTCTTGATGCGACTTCCGGGAACGATTCCAGCGGGTGTGGTCATCGATGATCCTGTGCAGCTCACCGACATCGCCCCCACGGTCCTGGAACTTGCCGGGGCCACGATTCCTCGCGGCGTCCAGGGGCGATCCCTCGCCGGGCTGCTCAGCGCAAGTCAAGAAGAGGGGAAAGAACTCGCCGTTCTGGCTGAAGACTACGATCACCAAAAAACCGTCCGAAAGATGGCGAGGCTCGGTGGTTTCAAACTCATCAAGAGCTTTGACGGCAAAGACAACGAAGAGCTCTACAATCTCAACGTCGACCCTCGAGAGCTGGAGAACTTGCTGACGAAGAAGGATGGCCTCTCCGACGAAGACGGGATGAAGGAAAAGCTGGAAGCCCTCCTTGCCCTGATTCATGAGCTGGGAGCCGAAGAGGAAACTGCGAATCAGCAGGGGAAACCAGATGCGGGCGATGTGGACAGGAAAGCGCGCGAAGCACTAGAAGCGCTGGGTTACCTGGAAGGCGAGGAAGAAGTAGAGGACGAGGACGAGAAAGAAGACAAGGAATCGGCGAGTAGCAAGAGAGAGTAGAGTTCGCCCATCACATGCTTGCGCTTCCCCGGAAGAGAGGAAGAAAATCGGGAGTGTTGAATTCTTCCGGGCAGGATCTAAGGTGAATGGAGCCACGCCCCTGCGATTTCAACATGAAGGAAGCGAACTCCCCCATGAAAAAGACCCTCTCCGGCCTGCTTGCGATCCTGACCCTGACTTCACTCTCAGGATGCCTTCTTGATCGAACTCTTGTTAACGAACCGCTCTCCCCTGAATCCATCCAACAGCTTTCGCCGGGAAAGACTACCGCCAAAGAAGTCGTCGATCTCCTGGGAGCCCCCAACGACGTGGTCCAGCTCGGAAAACGCACCGCCTACCGCTATGACTCTTCCGTCGCCAAACAAGCCGGCCTGACACTCCTTGTCATTACGTTCTTCAACGAAGACACAAGAACCGATCGACTGTGGGTCTTCTTCGATGAAGGCGAAGTCCTTTCTCACTACGGATCGACCCTATCTTCCCATCGCCCTCAGTACGCTCTTCCTTGGGAAGATGTTCATAGCGCATCCGACCAGACAGAGAGTGATGCCAATCGACCAGGACTCTAGACAGGGGGATCATGATGAAAAACCTCCTTTTTTGTGTCGTTCTTTTCATGATGCTCGCGAGTTCTTCCTGCGTTCGTCTCCGCTGGTATCACGAGACCTTCGACCAGCCCATTGCTCTTTCCACGTACTCCCATCTTCGAGAAGGACAATCCAATCTGACCGATTGTCTCGCCGCATTGGGAGCACCCCACTGGGTGAGGGATTACCGGGAAGAGGGTGTCGCGGTTGCTTATGCCTGGCTCGACAAGACAACGCTAGGGTTTACCGCCTCAGCGAACTTCTTTCGATTGGCTCCGGCTGCTTCGTTCAGCTTCGACAACGACGATATCGAATGGCCTGGCATCGTCTTGTTCTTCGATTCAGATCTCACGCTGACCGAAATTCGCCGAGGGATGCTGGACGACATTCGATTGCCAAATGAACGGAAAAGGCCAAGCCTGGTGGAGTAGGACTCACAACTCCTGAAGCTAGCCAAGATCATCCTCTGATTCAGAGGAGCCGGAACAGACTCGAATTGGTGGATTCTTGTCCCTTTCGGCGACGCAGAGCTGGGCGAAAAGGGCTGTCCTCGACGGAATCTGACCTTGTCAACGGGCCGATCTGGCACGGGTACGTACCAAGTTGAGATAAATCATCTTGACACGAATCAAGGCCTCCTGTCATCCTCAAGGACAATACTTCTCACTATCTAGCGCCCCAGGACGATGTGCCAATGTCCCTAAACGCAATCCTGTCGACGATCCTCGTCGCCCTCGCCCTCGCTTCAACCGGATCCGCTCAGGGCAAAACTTTGATCCTCGTCATTACTGACGACATGGACTACGAGCATAATTCTCGCTACGGGAGTTCCGCTGCTCACACACCGACCATCAACAAGATCCTAAGAAAAGGGACCACCTTCACTCGAGCATGGGTTCATCCGCGCTGCGCCCCTTCTCTCGCAACCATCCTCACCGGGCTTCGTCCCGAAACCCACGGTCGCTACTACAACGCAAAAATCGGAGGAAACGCCCCCCCGGTCAACCTATCTCAATCCTGGCCTCTCCTCCTCGAGCAAGCCGGGTGGCGTGGATACCAGGGCGGAAAATGGTGGTATGAAGACCCTCTACTCCTTGGCTTTGAGGCCAAGAGCGCAGACAGGGATACATTTGTCAGAGAAGGGCAAGACGATCTGTTTGCGTGGCTTGAATCACTCGATTCTGCAGACGACGCGTTCGTCTGGTGGGCTCCCAGAATGCCCCATCGACCCCACAACCCGCCAGCTGAGCATCTGGCTAGAATCGATCGTGACTCGATTCCGATCCCTCCCTGGATCAAGATCGGCGATCGACTACGCTTCAAACAAGATGAACAAAAGTTTCTTGCCATGGTCGCCTGGCTTGACACTTCCCTCCGGGATCTGGGTCGGATACTCAAAGAGACCGGAAGAAACCAGAATATGTCACTCGTCTACCTGCACGACAACGGGCTCGCCATGGGCCATATTTCCAAAGGGTCACCCTACGAAAAAGGAATCCGCTCCCCCATCACCATCGTCTCGGATTCAACCCAAAACGGGACGTTGCTGCCAAACCTTGTAAGCATCGTGGACGTGGCTCCTACTCTACTCGACCTCGCCTCCGTAGTGGATCCGTATCCCCGAGAAGGTGTGTCATTACTGCCGGAACTGGAAGGTGCACCATCCCGCAGCCACATCGTCGAAGCAGCCTATCCGAGTCATGCACCGGCCCTTGATTGGCGCAACGAAGTGCTGGCTGTCACCGTAACCGACGGCCGCTACAAACTGATCCGATGGGTCAAAGATGTTCGCCCGCAAGATACGGACACCTTGAGAATCGCGCACGACTTCGTGGATTTCCCGATCCGTAATGCAGGAGATCAAGAAGTCTACGACCTAAGAATGGATCTCCATGAAAGGTCACCTCTGAATCGACCCGAGATCGAATCACAACTCGGGTCGATCCTGGACACTTTCCTGGAGTAGATGGGGGAAACAGACGAAAAAGAGAGGTCACTATTCACCTCCCAGATCTCCTTCCGTTCCTTCCAGATCAAGACGATCAATCATCAGGCAGGCGGCGCGAATTGCCGTGGCAACAGCTTGTTCCTGCTGCAAGACAAGGGGGGGCCCGTGGAAGCTTGTACGGCAGGGTTCTTTGGATGGGCAATTGTTTCTTTGTCTTTTTTGCGGTCCTAATCGGGGCACAGAAAAGAACGAAAAGCACTCCGTTGTAACCGCCTACTGTTCGAGAAAAACTCGCGGAGTGGGCCGCCAAAAACCACGTCTCATGGTGCGCTCCTGCAACAGATTGGATAGAATGGACCGGGACCATGGAAAGGAAAGCAACTCAGACTCTTGCCATCGGTGTTCTCGCGGCCTTGGGCCTCTTGCTCTGGCAAACCTGCGGCCCGAGCGGAAACAAAACACTCCACACCGGCGAAGAAAGCCGATCCCGGTCAAGCGAGCAGGAGGTACTACCCCCCCTCTTGCCCACGAATCCTACACCCATTCCTGAGCCACAGGCGCCATCCGGAATCGATCATCACAAAATCGCCCCAACCGATCCTGGGTCCCGATCTCCCGGCGTGCTTCTCTACGGCGCAATTCTGAATACGGATGGCGAACGGATCGAGAAGGGTTATCTTCGTCTTGAAGATGAACAGAGCGAAGTGGTGACTACCCAGATCAGCAGCGCCGGAAGCTATTCGATGATTGGCTTGACTCCCGGCTCATGGACTCTTCATGGAAGATGCTCCGAACATTATAATGTCTTCGAAACGTTCGAAATACCGACCGGAGTCGCTCACCATCGGCAAGACATCACTCTTCAGAAGGCCATCTTCATACGAATCCGTTTCGAAAACGAAGTTGGTGTTTCCTATGAAGAACTGATCACCGAGTCCGTTTACGCGGGCCGCCACCCCTCCTTGATCGCGACCGTGAATCCCCCGCCCAGCATTCTCCCCGATGTGGTCAGCGCGAGAGCAGCGATCTTTGACGGAGGACGCTATTATCAACGAAATCCCCGCAAGAACGATCCGCGCCTAGCGCCGGGAGACTCCGGCATCCTGGAGCTGACGATTCCCCCACCCGTCCTCGTGAGCGCAACAGTGCGCAATGTCGTTCTTGAATCGAGAACCGTACATGGCCCTCAAGACTTCATCGTCTTCGTCATTCCGCAAGAACAATATAGGGCCACCTTCGGCGGTCTGAGGCTGATGGTAGTTCATCCAAACACCGGTGCGTCCTGGGCCGCACCTTCCGTTTCCGTAAGCAATACGGGAGGCTCCGGGAGGCCCCGAAAAACCGATGATCGCGGTGTCGTTGGGTTCAGCGACCTCCTACCTGGCCTCTACGAAATCCGGTTTCACCACAAGGAAGTCGCACGGACAGCTCAATACGTGAGGGTCCATCCGGGCACAGTGACTGATCTGGGATCGATCGCCCCCGGCCTTCCCGCTCGGGTGACGGGAAAAATTGTTGATGAGAACGATCGAGGCGTTTCGGCACGAATCACTTACAAGCCTCTGGCTTTTCAAACAATGGTGCACGACACGGACTCTCGCATGCAACGTGAATCCGACGAGGAAGGAGGGTTCTCGCTTTTCCATGTTGCTCAAGGAAAAGCACTTTGCATCGTGGAAAGAAAGGACCTGGCTCTGACGCCTGTTCACTTGAACATTTCCGGAAATCTTGTCGAAGACGTCGTTGTTCGAGTGGAAGAGTCAATCCCGGTCACTTTCATCGTTCCCACTTCTGTTCCATTTGGAACGAGACTTGGTCTCGTAGACGACAAAGGTGCATACTTCTGGTCCCAGAAGATGATCGCCAGGTCAAATGTTTCGGTTCGACTGAGTCGTGGAAACTACGAGGCACGGCTCTGTGAAGACGAATACGTCCGGAGAAGCATCCCTTTCACGGTTGATGGAGAAGCACTCGCGATAGAACTCGAGTAGAAGGCCGTTGATCGAGTCTTTTTCGCCGAGGGTAAGGCGTTTCGGCTCAAAGTGAGGAATAGGAAGAACAGGACAAGGACGGCATCAAGGAGAAACGAGATCGGACGCCACAGCCAGACCATCTTGATCATGGCGATCACTGTAGTCATACTTACCTTCTTGTCCGGCAGGCTGGCAATCGACGACCCGTTGCCCACAGAATCATCGGGCAGCCCTCAAGATCCTCCCTACGCGACTCCAGATAACGTAAGACCCGCATCGTCTGTAACAAAGAAAGCTCCCCCTGCACCCTTCGATAGCCCTCCAGACCAGTCCAAGGTTTCCCCATCGTCAGCGTCGCTGGTACCAGTAGAGAAAGAGGATCCCGTTCAGTGCCTCGTTTACGGTAGGATCACCATCGATCCCGCAGATCCAGTCCCGAATCATGGCTTCTCCGTAGTCGCAAGAGACGAGGTCGGATCCGGGCCGTACACCAAAACGGATTCAGAGGGGCGTTACTCTATGAGCGGAATCCGTCCGGGCACATGGTTCATGACAGGTCACGGTAGCGGCTATGCCGAACAAATCGAAATCGTATCGTTTACTCTCGACGACCCGATCATTCAGAAAAACTTTCACCTGACACCACTTCCCGGTGTTGACATCAAACTCCTGTCACCAGACGGAAAACCCTTCTACGAAAGCCTGGGGAGTCAGGACATCTCTTTTCACAGGGCGCTGTCCCTGGTCCCGGTGGCAACCAAAGCTTCACCGGATGTCTTCATTGAAGGAATTCGGGGAAGCCACAACAACTCGTTTGGCGTCGGACAATTTCGAAGCAACTGGCAACTAGCCAAAAAGAAACCTCCAGGATATCTGGGCCGCGTCTTTCTCAACGAATCGCCCCCGGTCTTCATGAGTTTGGTTAACTTCCAGCACGTCCTGGAAACCCAGCTTGTTGAACCGGGAACGAACGAGATCACCTTCATCCTGAGTCCAGAGAAACTCATGGAGCAACTGGGCAACGTCAAAATCCAGTTCGTGGAACTCGAATCGGGCGCGCCCCTCAAAGGTGTCAGAGCCTGGCTGCAAAACGGTGGCATAGGCGGCGGTAGCGCCAACTCATCCGACGATGAAGGCGCAGTGACTCTCGCCCCTATAGCTCCGGGAAATTACTTTCTTCACGGTGACCTCGACGGCTACGGACTGTCCATTACACCCTTGCTCGTCCAGCCAGGAACCGTGACCAGCATGGAAACAATTCTCCTTGAGAAAGCAGTCGGCATTGGCGGCAGTGTACTACGATCAGGAGGAGATCCTCTACAGACCGAGGTTAAGGCTTATCTGATCGACCCGGTCAAGAGCACAATCTCTCACTCGATGAGCAAGACCGTTCAATCGGGGGCAGACGGCTCTTTCCTCTTCGAGAGACTAACTCGAGGACGCTGGGCGTTGTGTGCATGGAGCCAGCAAGAAGAGTGGGTCTCTCCCCGCTCGATCATCGACACTTCGGGAGGGTCCATTACAAACGTCACCCTGACAGCCCAGCCTCCTCACTCGATCGTAGTCATCCCACCGCTCGATCGATGGAGGAAGCTCCGATTCACGATAAGCGCTCAACAAGGCATCGAACCATCCCGAATTCCCTTCTACTCCGCAACGCCTTTTCCCCGCTCCGTCCCTTCTGGAACCTATCTGGTTCAGGTTCTTGCCGAGGACGACACCGTGATTCGAGAGTGGAGAGTCACCACGTCGGAAAAGCCGCTTGTTCTTCGGGTTGAGTGATTCCAAGTCCTAGCACTATTCCAGATTAGAACCCAAACGTGGGCAATTCATCCCTCCCCAATCAAACTCTTTTGGCACTCCTCCCTCAAGAACGACCTTGACGGTGCCATAGTCTTGAGGAGAGTAGAAGGTCCTTTCGGATGTGGGCAACAGAATCCACTCATTGGCAAACAAAGCACCATTTCGAGCCCGAACAGGCATCGGCGATCCGCCAATATTGTATCGACCGGCATAGCGCTCCAGCATCTCCAACGGCAGCGTGGCTACCTTTGGTTGTGGCACGACCGGCGCCAGCTTGATCAACCGGAGACAGTCTCTTTCAGTGTCAATCCATCCCAGATCGAAGAACCCAACTTCTAGCAGCCCGTTGACAAAGTCAGATTTCGCCGAGGACAGCCCTTTCAGTCCAGCTCTGCGTCGCCGAAAAGCACAAGAATCAACAAATTCGAGTCCGTTCCGGCTCCTTGATCTGAACTAAAATGCCTTGCCCTCGGCAA
>JAJDCM010000223.1 GCA_029260825.1 Planctomycetota bacterium
GCGCCCCGATGCCTGATAGAGCTCCGCCGACTTCCGGTAGGCTGCTACTGCATTGTCGATTTCCTTGTTGGCTTTTTGAATGTCGCCCAAAGTAGAGTGGATGCGGGGATCGCCGGGATGGTTCTCAATAAAAGCCTGGCACGTTGAAGATGCCTCCGTCCCCTGTCCATCCGCGACGAGGGCCCGAACGAGAGTGTCGGCGTATTCGAACTGATCCGGGCCTTTGAGCACGGCTTCCTTTGCCGTTGCGACAGCACGTTTTACGTCTTGAATCGACTCGTCTTCACTGGTGAGGAGGAGCCAGGCTAGCTGATTTTGAGCATCCCCGGTCTTGTCGTTTTGGGCCGCTTTCTCAAAAGAAGCGAGAGCCGCCGCCTGCTTCTTCTGTTCGAGCTCGATCAAGCCCTGAACAACGAGGGATTCCGGATCAGAGCCATCGAGCTCGAGACACTTTGCAACTTCCTTGGTTGCTTCTTTCACGCCGCCGCCCATCATGAGAATGCGGGCCCTTCGCGCCCGTACCCTTACGTTTTCCTCGTCCATTTGGAGAAGGAGATCCAACCTCTTGATGGCGCCGGGAAGCTCGGCGAACTGATGGACCAGGAGGTCGATGAGTTCGAAGTGAAGATCTTCATTTTGTGGATTTTGATTGGAGAGACGGCTCAGGAGTTCGCGGGCCGCCGGGTACTTCTTGTGACGCAGCATGGCGTCGGCAAGGCGCCTCAGGTAGGGTGATTTGTTCGATGCATTCTTGATTGCTTGAAAGGCTGCGGCATAGTTTCTGAGGGCTTTGTCGATGTCGTTGGTCGCTTCAAAGAGCTCTGCTTGACCGAGAATCGAGTCCACGTCATTGGGGCGGTTTCGCAGGATTGACTGGTAGATTTCGATCCCTTCATCTGGACGTTCCAGTTCGGCGAGGGTCCTGGCAAGGCCGGATCGGGCTGGATAGCAGAGTGCGTCCAGAGTAATGGCTTTCCGGTACGACTCCTCGGCTTCCTCCGGACGGAAGAGGGCAAGGAGGGCGTCACCGCGAGAGCTGAAGATTCGGGATGACCTTGGATCGAGGTCTTTTGCCACATCGAGAGTCTCGAGGGCTTCTCGGGGAAGATCGTTTTGCAGCTGTGATTTTGCCAGGGCATGGCGGGCGGAGGCATAAGCCGGATCCGCGTCCACGGCTTTTTGGAACGTGGTGAGAGCGGTGGATCGGTCACCCTGATTCAAGAGGATGCGACCCAGTCGGAGCAAGATCTGGGAGGATGCTCCCTCCGCATTCAACACGAAGTTGATCGCCTCTTCCAATCGCTTCTCGTCCTGTCCCTCGTTGAACTGTCTTTCTGCTTCAATGAGGGCAACGTACAGGAGCACTCGTTGCTTGGGATCGGCCCAGAGGGGTGCTTCAGGAATGGGCGGGATTTCACCAAGATACCCGAGTTTTTCGAGGAGCCATCGGCGAGATTCTGTATTGAAGGCGGTCGCTTCTTCCTCTAGCTGGGGTTGCAGCCCGTTCTCGCCGATCAAGAACACGAGCCGACGGAGGAGTTCGGTTCCGAGAGCTTCTTGCACCTCGATGAGGTTTCTTGTTTCCCCTGGATCGGCCTTCACGTCATAGAGTTCGGGGAAGGGAGCGCCAATCATCTTGTACTGAGATGTCCTGATCGCATAGAGCGGGCTCCATCCGAACTCGATCAGAGGATAAAGGGTGTCCATGAAGACGGCACGGTCGGGATCTTTTGCCGTCTCATCTCCGAAGATCAACGGAAGATGGCTCCGTCCGCTCAGCTTGTTTCCTGGTTTGAGAAGAGCCGTCGCGTCGAGAATGGTGGGCACGAGGTCAACCGTGGACGCGACTTCTTCGATCGAGACCCGATCCGGAAGGAACTCGGGACAGTTAAGAATCATGGGGACCGCAGTGGTTGCCTCGTAAAGGAACGTCCCGTGGTAGGGTTCGTTGTGATCTTGGGGACCGAAGCCTTCGCCGTTTGCGCCGACGAAAGCAATCATGGTGCGATCCCGGATCCCGAGGTCTTCGAGGCGTTTCAGCAAGCGTCCCACTTCAAAGTCAATGTAGGCGATCTCCGAGTCATAGGCTCGAAAGAATGGAACACCGCTTTGCGCCTGGTGGATGAATCGTTCCGGTGCCTGGTAGGGATAGCGAGCGTCTGCGAAATGGATCCATGCGAAAAACCGTCCATTCACTTCCCTTCGAATGAACTGGAGTGCGGGGTCCATCACGGTGGTGGCTTTGCGTTCCATGATTCGATCGCCAACCCGGCCCTGCGGTGTTTTGAACTGATCGTCATAGGTCTCGAAGCCTTGAGCGAGACCGGTGGATGAGTTCAACGTTGCCGAACCGAGAAAAGCCCCGGTGGCGACTCCCGCGTCCTGGAAGGTTTCGGCCAGGGTCTCGATTTTCTCCGGAAGCCGGTGAGTTCCCGTATGCCGCGCCCCGTGAAGAGGAGGATAGAGTCCGGTATGAATGGAAGCATGGGAGGGGAGCGATACGGGTGATGCGGTCACCGCATCTTTGAACAGAACTCCTTCCGCTGCAAGTTTTGACAGGTTTGGAGTGCTGAGCGCCTCATATCCGTACAGCTCCAGGTGGCTCTTGCAGATGCTGTCCACCGTGATCAGGACGACATTGAGCTCGGAGCTGTTCGCCCGAAGATCCTCGAGGGTTTTTTTTCCACAGCTCGAAACCGAGAGCGGAAGTAGAAGACCAAGAAGGAGGGCGGAGAATTGGAGGCGCGGGGATGGGCGGTTCATGAGACGAATCCAGGGTCCTGAGAAAAGCGTTACGGTCCGATTTCAGCCCGGCGCGATTGCCATGAGGCCGAATGGGTTTTGGACCCAGATTGGAGGATTCGGTTCTCTTGTTCTGCGGGTGTCCCGGATCTTGAGCCTTCAAACTCGATGAATCCGAGTCGGAAGTAAGTCGCTAGTTTTCATAACAACATTTATTATAGATAGTTATGTCGTTGTCGGGTTTTTCTCGGAAAGGACTTTTTCCAGGAGCTGAATTCGGCGATCGTAGCTCATCCCCTGAAAGGAACGAACGTCGTCGGGGCGCTGGAGATAAGCCAGGAACGCCAGAACTCGACACGAGGTTCTCTTCCGAATGCTTCCGTTTACCTTTTTTCCCGCCTTGGACCCGCCACTGTAGTTTTCATCGAGGACGGCCCGGCGATAGTGATATTGGCTGTCCTTCAGGATCCTCAGGTAGAGGGCGAGCCGCCGTTTGAACCGTGGGTGAAGGCCATTCTTCGGATTGGCAAAGCTGCGTCCGTACTTGAGGAAGCTGCGGCTTACTCGTTTGGACAGGGTCTTTCCCATTCGTCCAACGGCCTGGAAGTCTTCGGGTTTGGCCGTAAGAAAGGCGGGAAGACTCGAGAGTCCGGCCTCGAAGAGACGTTCAATGCGCCGCTTTCCCAGCCCGGGAATCGACTTCAGTTCCTCCATCACCACGATCGAGTCGAGATCGAGCTTCTCCCGGATCTTGTCCTGGGAATCCGGATTCCAGGAGGGCTCCGGGAACATGTCGGGATGCTGGCTTCGAAGCGCGTCGTAGTGGGCTTTGATCGCCTTCAGTTCGACATCGGTCGGCGGTACGCCGGTCATTTCCGAGGCGGAGAAAAGATCCACCAGGTTCGACGCGAGGTCGGATGTGGCCGTGAGCTTCATGGCTTCTGCCGCGTTGAGAAGATTGCGAAATACTCCGACGGCTCCCTCGATGGTTTGCCGGGAGGCCCGTCCGGTATAGAGCTCTCCCATGATCCGAGAGAGAGGTGCTACGTACTGAGTGGCGATATCCTGAAAGAGGGTCTGGATCTGGTTGGTTTCGTGATCGCTCCAGGGAGCTAGCGGCGTCTCCAGTTCGTCGGTGTCCGGATTGCTCCGGGTCTCTTCCATGTTGTCGAAGAGGCCGAGGGCTGAATCGACCTCGGCCGAGGAAAACTCGAGGGGAGGATCGGGTTCATCTCCTCCTTCGGATCCGACGGTTTCGATTTCGAGATGGAAGTGGCCGTTTTCTTCCACTTCACGGATGACGACCTTTTCCGGGCCGAACAGGTTCGAGCCCTTTTTCTGGGAGCATTCGGTCTCTTGTCGGGCTTGAGTCGTGTCCACGGATCGAGTTGCCTCGAGGAGCTCTCCCATCTTGTGGGCAAGCTTGTCGGAGCGAGTTCGAGCCGAGGTTTGGCGAACACAGTGGTCGAGGATGGAATCGGAGGTCTTGAGTCCTTCCCGGAGAAGGTCTTCAACCTCCTTTGTCAGACCGAGTTCGCAGTCTTCAAGGTGGGAGACAACTTCTGTGAGGAGACGGAGAATCCGCCCTAGATTGCAGAGATCGAAGTCTCTGTCACTGTGGTTCTTCTCCATAAAGGGTGGTCCTTTTTCGGCCCTTGGTCGCCGGTTCATGACGCGCCCCGGGGATTGGGATTGCACTGTCTCGTTACTTTTGATCGACCGGGTGGGAGACTTTGCTTGAGGAGTGTTTTCTTTTTCTACTCGATCTTTGTCAGCACCCGGCCGCCCTTGAAGATTCGGACGCACCCGTCTGTTTCGGAGACGGTGATGGCAATCGCGCTTGTCGATTCGGTAATACCGGCGCTAGCGGCGTGCCGGCTCCCCAGTCCTCGGGGGACGGAGCCTTTGAGTGCGGTGATGCTCAGCAGTCTTCCGGCGGAAACGACCACGCCGTCGTCTCGAACGACGATCGCTCCATCCAGGGCGGCAAACTCACGAAGCGTATCCTGGATTTCCGTCTTGAATATGCTGCAACTCTCGTCGGGATAGCCCTTGAACGGATTGATGATCATCTGGCGGGACAGTCGCAAGACGTTTTCATGATCACCGATGACGAAGATGGTTCCCACCGGTTTTCCCTCTCGACCCAGGTGGGCGATTTCGACGGCGATCTTCAGGAGCTCCTGAAAAACAAGCGGAGATGAGAGCTTGTCGAGAAGGGGGTTTGCGTCAAAAGCAAACATCTCGAATTCCCGGGTGACATCGAGAAGCACGATGGTGTCAAGCGATCCGGGGGTGGAGGGGCCGGAGACGAAGACCACGAGCTCGTCCTGGGAAATGGCTCCGGCAACGAGTGCGTTTACCAGGGCCATCTTGATCTGCCCCATGCGTCCAAGACTCACCGGGGCAACCGTGACGATGCGTTTGATCGGACCCCTTTTTCGGCTGAGTTTCTTGCCCAGCTCCGGATCTCGGCTGATGAGGATGACTTCCCGATCCGTTTTCCGCTGGGTGAGGACATCCAGATCGTCGAAGGCTTCGGCGTAAAGGAAGATCTTCCGGGCGCCCGCGCTCTTGGCCAGGGAGAATGCGCTGTCCAGGACTTTCTTGGAGACCTTTGTCTGGAGGCGTTGGGGATCGTCAGCGGAAGCAGATTCTTTTTTGACCCGTCGTCGCCCGGTCGGCTTCCCCGGATTCTCTTTCTTCGGAGTGGCTGTTTTGGCGGTCTGAGTCTTTCGAGTCGCCTTCTTGCGGGATGTGGTTTTCGTCTTCTTGGCTGCCATGAGGGGGAAACTCCTGTTTGTTACTTCGCGACTTGTTTGGAGTTTGCGCCATGATTGCTGTTGTTACTCTTGGCGGCGGAACGGAGGGGCTTGAGGAAGAGATTCTGGACTTTTCTCAGATCTGCTTCGTCGATGTCCTTTTTTCCGTTGGAGACAAGGTTCTTCAGAGGGATCACAGCCTTCGCCATGGATCGGTGGCCTCCGGCGGAACCGATGTGTGCGAACGCCTCTTTCATGATATCTCCCGCGGCCCTGACGAAACCAACGTTCCGGACGGAGAGGATCAAATCACCACCATAGATGCCGCTGACCACCGACCATTCCACACCTTCTACCTGCAGACAAAAGTCGGCAAGCTGGGGGATGACGTCTTCCCGTTTGACCTTGCCAAGATGACTGAAGATGACCTTGTCGGTGATGCGACGGTTCCGGAGCCCCTCGCTGAACGAGTCAAGAACATTTACCGGAAGTTCGGGACGCTCGATTCGACGAATGGTGTTGATGTTGGCCCGAGGGTAAAGGTAAGTGAAAGCCTCCACGTCTGATTCCACCACGCCGCGATCCAGAAGGAGAGTATCCGTCCGGATCCCGTAGAGGAGGGCGGTGGCAATGCGCTCTGCGATCTTTTCTTTCTTGGCCCGAAGGTACTCGGTGAGAATGGTGGCTGTAGCGCCGTAGGAGGGGCGAATGTCCTTGAAAGTCGCCTGGCATCCGGGAGCTTCCGGATGATGGTCAATAATGATGTCGATGCGCGGAAGCTCGACCTTGAATCTGGAAGGTTGGGTGTCAACACACGCGATGCGGTCATAGTCTTCAAGCTCACCGGCCGAGATGTTCTCGATCAGCTGGATGTCGAGGAGACGGGTCATCGCCAGATTCTCGGGACGGGTGACCTTCCCGAATGTGGCAATGGGGGTCGAGGATCGATTCCTTGCGAGGAGGTGGCGCAGCGCCAGAGCTGTGCCGAGAGCATCCGGGTCGGGATCATCCTGAACGAGGATGAGCAGTTTTTTTGCCCCTTCGGTGATCTCCTGGATTCGCTTCAGGCGTTTCTTGTTTTTAGCGAGGCGAGTCTGAATGTGAAAAATCGGTCGAAACGAATCGGCGAGAGGCAAGAACTGGGCGAAAGGAAAGTCCTCTGACTCGATCTTGAAGTTGACGAGGGGATCGGTGTGAAGCACGAGGACTGAACAGCCGTTGCGTACGACGTCGATGACTTTGAGAATTCCACGAAGCCTGCGGTTGTCGCGAAGATGGACGACGATGAGGCCGTTCGGAGTCAGCTCGAGCTTCTCGTAGACGGCTCGATCCCTGAACTTGCCCCGGGAGACCGAAAGAGAGCTGCGATGGAGGTATCGCTCGAGCCTCAGATCCTCGACCAGGAAAGAGAGGTCGTCTTTCTTGCTGTCTACCACTCTCCGCAGGAGGTCCACGGTAGATCGGTGCTGTGTGAGAACGACACAGTTCATGAAGAAAGATCCATTCTTCAGAGTCGAGGAAACAACAAGTATTCCCCAGGACAGGCGAAGGATGCCAAGATGCCATGACACCTCGGTCTAGTCGAGGGGGTACAGCTAACCCCTTCCTCGGCGACCGGTTTCTCCCATTTCGACCGATGGGCACGAAAAATCAAGGATTCACGAGGGCTTGTGACCTTTTGGGGCTTCTGTTACGATCGATGGTCTCATTAAGTGGAACTCAAGGGCACAGAAGGGGTTTACGGCAGTCCTGCCGGTTACCAAATTCGATCGGACCCATGGATAACGTAAACCGTCATTTCAAACGTACAGGTGGATTGCGCGCCGGGCGTGTCGTGGTGTGGGGGCGGGCAAATGTAGGTAAGTCCGCTCTTGTCAATAGTTTGACAAACGATGCCGTGTCCGTCGTGTCTCCGCGCCCACATTCGACCCGGTATTCCTCCATGTCGCTCTTGAAGAGCGACGATTTTCACCTCGTTTTGGTCGATACGCCGAGCCAGCACGCCCCCCGACATCAGCTTGACAAAGTCATCATGCGACGTGCGGTGAGTGTCCTTGGCGAAGCGGATGCGGTCCTTTTTATGGTCGATGGGCGATTTCCGCCGACCGACGAAGACCGGCTTGCCGTCAGCGCTCTCTCCGATCTGGAGGCCCCGATCTTCCTGGTGGTCAACAAGATCGACGAGATCGAGGATATGCGATCCGTGTATGTGGAGTCCTTCGCCGAACTCGGTTGTTTTCGGTCCATCATCCAGATTTCCGGTGAGCTTCAGATCAACCTGGAACTCTTACTCGGTCAGGTTCGGTCTGTCATCCCGAATCGCCTGGCTTCCCATCCCCGGGCTCTGGCGGAAAGATCGCCGGAAAAACAGGCCATGTCCGAGGTGATTCGAGAGCGAATCCTTCACCATGTGCGGGAGGAAATCCCGGATGCCTCCACGGTCGAGGTGAAGAGGCTCATTCGTACGCCGGAAGACGTGATCAAGCTGGTGGCCAGCGTCCACGTAGAAAAAGGGACCCAAAAGGCGATTCTCATCGGCCAGAATGGCCGCATGATCCGGAGGATCGGTACGGAAGCCCGCAAGAACCTCGAGTCCAACTTCGGCCGGCGGTTCTATCTCGATCTCAAAGTCGAGGTCACTCCCGGATGGCGCCACAAAGACTGCCAGTTGCGCCGGTTTGGCTATCAGGTCTGAAAAAGCTCTCTCGCCGAAGACTTCATTCAAAAGCTAAGCTCTGATCATGGCGAGCCGATTTCATGATGTGTTTCCCGATCCCTGCGCTCTCATTGGGGTCGTCCATCTACCCCCTCTTCCTGGGAGTCCCGAATATGGGGGCTCGTTTGCGGATGTGAGAGAGGGGGCCCTGGTGGATGCCCGAGCACTCGCAAGCGGAGGGGCCACCGGGTTGATCGTGGAGAACTTCGGGGACCGTCCCTTCTTTCCGGGAAGAGTCCCGTCCGTCACGACGGCTGCCATGGCGGTTGTGATCCTGGCGATCCGGGAAGTTTTTTCTGGCCCGGTCGGGGTGAACGTTCTTCGGAACGATGCCGAGACAGCGATTGGCCTTGCGGCGGTTTCGGGGGCGAGTTTCATCCGGGTCAACGTTCTTGTGGGCACGGCTTTCACCGATCAGGGGGTGGTAGAGGGAAAAGCTCACGACGTTCTTCGGCTTCGCTCCCAGCTGGCTCCACAGGTCGCAATTCTTGCCGACGTTGCGGTCAAGCATGCCACACCGCCTCCGGGTGTGACGCTGGAGCAAATGGCGGAGGACACTTTTTTCCGGGGGGGAGCGGACGCTCTCATCGTCACCGGCCGAGCAACGGGGGATCCGTGTCCCACCGATGATCTGAGGAGGGTTCGAGTGGCTGTTCCGGATGCTCCACTTCTTGTTGGCAGTGGGATGACTCGGGAATCGGCCGCCACCTTCCGGGACCTCACCGATGGAGCAATTGTCGGAACGAGTTTGAAGCAGGTTGGGTTGAAGTCAGCCGGGTTGAAGCAGGCCCCTGTCGACGCGGCGAGGGTGAGGAGCCTTCTTGGGGCGTATCGCGGGAAGTAGGATCTGGCAGTCTTGCCGACGTTCTTACTCGGTCTATTTTCGGATCTGGCTTCACCGTGCCTGGTGGGCCCTTCAGTTACCAGGCACGGTCGACTCCGAAAGGGTGAGAAGGTGGAGTCTGCCTCTCCGGGTCTGCAGCGGCATCGGTTCCGTCAGCAGTTCCTATCGGCGTTTACACCTCCAGCTGCACCCGCCTGAGGTGGCATCAAGTCGGGGCGCCACCTCCCTATTCTCCAAAACTAGTACAGACCCCAGCCTTCTCGAAATTTTGCTTGCGCGTTCTCGCTCATCGAATCAAGACGGGCTGACCTCTTCGTCAAGAGTCAGCCCCTATGTCCCCGCTTCGCTGGTACTCCCTCCAGGAGTCGGAGAGAGGACTCAATGAGACCCCCGCTACCTCAAGAAAATGAGCTCAGACGAGATTGAGATCGCAAGGTCTTGTTCCAATGACACCCACTGTCATGTAGGGATTGGATGCAGGACACCCCTCGATTGTTTCGCGCAAATGGGAAAAAAATATCTGCTGGACGGAGTGTTGATGGGAATGAAGAAAAGTAGCGGCGGTAGGACTCGAACCTACGGCCTGGGGCTTATGAATCCCCCGCTCTAACCAGCTGAGCTACGCCGCCATTTTTTTCGAGCGGGAAGGATAGCTCCCGAATACGGGTGAAGTCAAGTCAACCTTGACCGGGTGGCTCGCAGCTAGAAAACTATTCTTGATAACTGGCCTGGAGATCCCCGGTACCTCCGGGCTTGATCCAAACTCAACGGTTGTGTGAAGTCGTTGAGGCGAGAGTGAACGTTCTTCTAGTGGAGCCCCCATGGCGGATCAAAAATCAAGTCCAGGCGACCCCTACAACGCGGTCATCGAAGTCAGGCATCAGCTCAACCCGCTCCTGGCGATCTTCAAGGTTCGTCCGGACTCCGGGGAGATGATGAACTTCATCCCCGGTCAATACACCGTTCTTGGCTTGATCGGCGGGGAAAGCCGATCTTTCAACGCCCAACCGGAGGAGATCTCCCCTCCGGTGGATCGGGTGATTCAAAGCACCTATACGCTATGTAATACCCCGGAAGAAAAAGGCTTGTATGAGTTCTACGTGATGCAGATCGTTGGCGGAGCCTTGACTCCCAGGTTGTTTGATCGGCAGCAGGGGGAGAGGCTCTATCTGGGGAACGAGGCACGGGGTGACTTCACTCTCGACCTTGTGCCATCCCAGAGGCCTGTCCTCATGATCGCCACCGGGACCGGTCTTTCCCCGTTCATCAGCATGTTGAGATCCGAGCTTGGACGGGGCTCAAAGCGGCGGTTCGTGGTGGTAGAAGGGGTGCGGTACTCCTGGAATCTGGGGTATCGAGATGAGCTCACCCGGATGGCGGCTCAACACGAGAACGTTTCCTACATTCCAACGATCACCCGGGTCGAGCTAGATCCGGATTGGTCGGGGCCGGTGGGAAGGATCCGGCTCTTGCTGGACGATGACGTCGTCGAGAACGCGACCGGGATTCCCGTGGCTCCGGATCAATTTGATGTTCTTCTGTGTGGAAATCCGGGCATGATCGATGAGGTGACCTCTTTTCTCGTTGCCCGAGGATTTTCAACGGAGGGGCGAGAGCCCGGACGGATTCACGCGGAACGGTACTGGGAAAAAGCACCGGCAACCTGATCCCGGGGAAGGTGGTGCCTTCATTCGAGAGTTTTTCTGTGTGGGTCGAAAAGTTTGGCGAAATCCGTGGAAGTAGTTGGCCTCATCGACCGATAAGGAATGCGTGAACATCAAAGAAGCCAGTTCCGAGGCGATCTCGGCCGATCCTTTTCGGGTGAGAGATTGCACGCTCGTCGCGCAGGCAACGGGAATTCGAGCCCAGAATCTGAGAGAACTCAGAAACGGGCTCATGCACGCCGCTCCCTCCAGCATCTATCACCATTTCTGGGGACGGTTTCTTCGAGCTCAGTTTGATGAGCCGGAGTACAACAATGATTTTGCCTCGTGGGTCTACCATGCACTCAACGAGAGAGCTCTTGCGGAGCGATTGAGTGCGGTCAACCCGGCCAACTTCGGGGATTTTGCATCGCTCCGGGGAGAGCTGGTGGAGGTGATCGAGAGTCGTCTCGATCTGGACGACCATGTTCCGTGGGCCCGAGGCGATCAGCAGTTTCAGTTCATCCAATCCCAGATCATCGTTCTTGAGACCGGGTTTTCACTGGAGGATCCCCTTTCCATGGCAGCGGCCATGGGGGTCATGGCTCCGGGCAGCATCTATTATCATTTCATCGATGCTCGTCGTCGCACCCCGGGTCACGACAACGATTTCAGCCGGTGGCTCACCGGATTTGGTGCGAAGTGGGAAACGGCCCGGGAAGCCCTGCGGGCGATCGATCCCTACTTCTCTTCCCTCGCCGAGCTTCGCGAAGGTCTTACGGATGTCATGCATCGTTTTGCCAAGGAGAACTAGAAAGTGAGCCAGTTGTTAACGGATTACACCCGAGTGGTGGGTCTTGAGCAAATGAACGCTCTGGAACAATTGGCGGAACCGATGCGAGGGGCCAAGGTTGTCCACGTGAACTCCACCCGTGAAGGGGGAGGAGTGGCGGAGATTTTGCACAAGTTCCTTCCGTTCCAGAGGGCGCTCGGCCTGGACGCTCACTGGGAGGTGATTGAGGGGGAAGGTCCTTTTTATCAGTGCACCAAGAGTTTTCATAATGCACTCCAGGGTGAGCGAGTAGCGATCTCCGAAGATCAGCTCGCTGCCTACGAAGAGACGAACCGAAGAAATGTCGACCGGCTCGCTCCACTTCTCGCCGACGCGGACTTCGTGATCATGCACGATCCTCAGCCGGCGGCCTTGATCCATAGCTTCCCGGATCGGAAGGGGAAGTGGATCTGGCGGTGCCATATTGACGTTAGCCAGCCCCATCGGCCGGTTTGGAAGTACTTGCAGAAAATCGTGAGTCTCTACGACGCGAGCATCTTCTCTCTTCCGGAGTTTGCCCAGCCTCTTCCCCACCCTCAGTTCCTCGCGCCGCCAAGCATTGATCCTTTGAGTGATAAGAATTGTGAGCTCACCGAGGATGAAGTGGCGAGTGAATTGGAGCCGCTGAACCTGGATCCAGAGCTCCCGATTGTCCTCCAGGTTTCACGATTTGACCGTTTCAAAGATCCGGTCGGCGTCATCGAGGCCGCTCGAATCGCGGGGAGGATGACCCCGTTGCAACTGGTGCTTGCCGGTGGCGGCGCCAATGATGATCCCGAAGGAGAGGCAATGCTGCGGGATGTTCAGGCCGCGGCGGGTGGCGACCCCAATATTCGCATTCTTCTGCTGCCATCCGATGCTCATCGGACCATCAACGCCCTCCAGCGTGCGGCTACTGTCGTGATGCAAAAGTCTTTGCGAGAAGGGTTTGGGCTCACGGTCACCGAAGCGATGTGGAAGGGAAAACCGGTGATCGGGGGGGACACCGGCGGAATTCGTCTGCAGGTGGTCAATCATCATACTGGCTTTCTCGTGCGGACACCCGAGGGAGCAGCCCTCCGGACTCGATACCTGCTGCACAACCGAGATCGCCGGGAAGAGATGGGCGTGACGGCGAAGAATTTCGTCCACGACAACTTTCTCTTGCCCCGATTGGTGCAGGATCATCTCTCGATCATGATTCGACTTCTGAAGGGGGATGAAGATCGAATCGAGCTGAGTGCCTGGGAAAACGGTAGACAAACGGTCTGTTAACCGGTTACATAAGGCGTTACAGTCGGGGAAATTACAACACCTTCTCAAGCGACAGGAACAGTCACATGGCTGTCTTCCCTTTGACTGGTCAGCGGTAACTGGTGCAGAGGGGATTCACTCGCGATGAATCAAACGTTCGTCGAGCCTCCGTCACTGAGCGACGAGATTCTATGCGACACCTTTGGCCGTCTTCTAGCATCCTCTGCGTCCATCCTCTTTCTTGACTACGATGGAACCCTCGCTCCTTTCCAGGTGGACCGTGACCTGGCTTTTCCCTATCCCGGGGTGAGGGAAGTTCTTTCCGACATTTGTCGGTCCGGGAAGACCCGGGTTGTCATGGTGTCGGGGCGTGCCTGCGAGGACGTTGAACGTCTGCTTGGCATACCCGATCGATTGGAGATCTGGGGTTCTCACGGTCTGGTTCGTCAAGACGTCAGCGGGGTAACCCACCGGGTCGATTTATCTCCGAAGACTCTGGCTGGTCTGGCGGAGGGTGGTGCCAAGCTGAGAGAGCGAGGCTTTGGAGAGCAGATCGAGGAGAAGCCTGGCTGTCTTGCGTTTCATTGGCGAGGGTTTGAGGATGCCTCCGGAATGGAGAAGGCCGGGCGTTCGATCCTTTCTCCGCTTGCAGCCGGTGGAGGTCTTTCCCTCCATTCGTTCGATGGAGGTCTGGAGGTGCGGGCTCCCCAGGCCAGTAAGGGGCACGCGGTGCGAACGGTCCTCTCGGAAATGGGCTCGAACGCGGTGGCCGCGTACCTGGGGGATGATGTCACCGACGAAGATGCATTTCTTGCCCTGGGGGAGCGAGGCCTCTCCCTTCTGGTTCGAAACGAGTGTCGTAAGAGTGCAGCTCATGCTTGGATTCAACCGCCCGAGGAGCTTTTGGAGTTTCTGTCCGGGTGGCGTCGGTCGATCGGAATGAAAGGGGATGTATGAATCCCAATGAGAGTTCACGGCTGGTCGTGGTTTCGAATCGTCTACCGATCGTTCTGGAAAAGAGTGGTTCCGGTCATGTGGTCAAGTCCGGAACCGGAGGGTTGGTCCGGGCGCTGACTCCTGTCTTGAGTCACCGTGGCGGAGTTTGGATCGGTTGGCTTGGCTACGGAGAAGACGAAGTTGCCGATTTGAAGGAGGCTCTGGGGGAAGGGTCTCGGTCGGTGGGTTACGATTTCGAACCGGTGCACCTGTCTCGGCAGGAGGTGGTGGGTTTTTACCTTGGCTATTCCAACTCCATCGTGTGGCCTCTCTTTCACGATTTGTTGGGCTACTGCAGTTTTGATCCTGACTACTGGTACACCTACCTTCATGTGAATCGAAAATATGCAAGGGCGGTGCATGAAACCACCCGTTCCGGTGACTATGTCTGGGTGCAGGACTATCAGTTGATCCATCTGGGCGCCTACTTGCGACAGGTGGATGAAAAGCGGAAGATTGGCTTCTTCCTCCATATCCCTTTTCCGCCTCTCGATATCTTCGTCCGATTGCCCTGGAGAGCGCAGATCTTGCGCGCACTTCTTGCCTATGATCTTCTGGGTTTTCAAACCTGGCGGGATCGGCGAAACTTCCTGACCTGCCTCCAGCAGCTACTCCCCGAAGTTCGAATCACGGGGAAGGGAACGGTGGTCCGAGCTGAAGCGGGAGACAGAACGGTAAGTATTGGTACCTTCCCCATCGGGATTGACTACCGATCTTTTGCATCGGCTTCCGGCGGGGAAGATGTCCGGGCCCGGGAGACCGAGTTGCGATCCCGATTCGGGGATTGCAAGATCGTTCTTGGCATCGATCGCCTCGACTACACAAAGGGGCTTCCGGAGCGTCTCCAGGCGTACAAGAATGCTCTGGAGCGTTATCCCGATCTTCATCGGAAAGTGATCCTCTTGCAGGTTGTGGTGCCAAGTCGAGAAGAGGTCCCCGAGTATGGCTCGCTGAAGGGGCGGGTGGAATCTCTTGTCGGGTCGATCAACGGGAAGTTCGGTACCCCGGGATGGGTTCCGATCCAGTACCATTACCGATCCATTCCTCAACCGGAGCTCATCGCGCTTTATCGTCTGGCGAAGATGGCTTTTGTGACTCCGCTCAAGGATGGCATGAATCTGGTTGCGAAGGAGTACTGTGCTTGCAATCCCGGGCACGGGACGCTTGTCCTCAGTGAATTCGCCGGAGCCGCGGCTCAGCTACAAAGAGGAGCCATGCTGGTCAATCCCTATGACATCGAGGGAATGGCGGACACCTTGCATGCAGCGGTGATGCGACCCGATGACGAATGCCGGGTCCGGATGCGAAAGCTGAAGGAGAACATCCGCAAACAGGACATTTTCTGGTGGGTGGATCGTTATCTTCGGGCGGCGTTCGATCGAGCCCTGGGAGACTTCCCGGGGCAGGAAGAGTATCTCCCTCGCATGAGTCTCCAGGGGCCGAATCGGGAGTAGTCGGGGATAGCAAAGCTTGGCGGGGTTCTACAATCCAAGCCGCTTCGTAAGGGACTCTCCAAGCGCCTCGTACTCCTCGAACGAATTGTAGAGCTGAGCCGAAATACGAATCAAGCGCTTTGGCTTTTTCGGCCAGCCGATGATCGGAACCTCGATGCGATCTTTCTCGAAGAGTTCGAGTTGAAGAGGATCGATATTCTGGGGAGGGGAGGGGAAAGAGTCGATCGGGTCTGGAAGCGGCAGGGAGGCGAGTGACCCGATCATGGAGGCTGGAGATAGATCGGTGACTCCGAGGACGCCAGCTAGATGATCTCGCGCCTTGAGGGCGAGAGATCGGTTCTGTTCTCGCACCTGTGGGAAACCGCCGGGTAGCATGGATTCCATGGTCCGAATCGACTCGGCGACACAAAGAATGGGGCATGGGTCCATCGTTCCCGTCCAGTCGAACTCGAGTCGAAATCGGCTTTTCTCCGTGGTTGGCCAGCTAGCTCCATGGCTGATCGAGAGGGGATGGATGTCCGGTTTTTTATCTTCCCGAACCCACAGGAAGGCTGCCGTCTTGGGGGCACAAAGCCACTTATGGCAGTTCCCCGCATAATAAGTGGCCCCGAGGCCGCCGATATCAAGGTCGAGCATTCCGGGGGCATGGGCTCCGTCGATCAAGCTCTCAACCCCGTGCACGGAAAGAGCCGAAACGATCTTTTTGACCGGTAAGATGAGGCCGGTTTGACTGGTCACGTGGTCGATGAGGGCCAGTCGGGTCTTTGGGGTCACTCGAGATAGGACCGCATCGAGAACAGCGCTCTCGTTCGGAACCGGAAAGGGCAGATCGACTTGCACGACTCTCGCCCCGGATCTTGCCGCCACAAATTCAAGGGCGTTGCGGCTTGCCTGGTACTCATGAGTGGTAACGAGGAGCTCGTCCCCCGGTGAAAAAGAAAGGGAACGAAGGACGGTGTTGATTCCCTCGGTCGCGTTGGTGACGAATGCCAGATCTTCGCCGGATACCGAAAGGAATGTGGCAAGTTCGTTGCGGGCTTCATCCAGGAGTTCGGGAAATTCTCTGGCGAGGAAGAGGACAGGCTCTTTTTCCATCCGCCGCGCAAACTGGGCCTGAAGCTTCAGGACTTGAACGGGAGTAGCGCCAAAAGATCCGTGATTCAGAAAGCGTATCTTCGGATCGAGTGACCAATGCTTATGATGGGGGCCAGGCATCCGACCACATTACCAGGAATCAGGAACCATCCATGCGTGAATTCGATCTCTTCGTCATCGGCACCGGACCCGCCGGGCAGAAGGCTGCGATCCAGGCAGCAAAGCTTGGAAAGAAAGTCGGGATCTGCGACAAGAAGGAGTTCGTTGGAGGGGTTTGCCTGAACACCGGCACCATTCCCTCGAAGACTCTGAGAGAGGCGGCCCTCTACCTCTCTGGATTTCGGCAACGAGCCGTATATGGGCAGTCGTACGTGTTGAAGGACCAGATCAGCATGAAAGATCTGCTCTTTCGATGCACCCACGTTCTGGGTCGTGAGAGGGAAGTGGTTGGATCCCAGCTTCAAAGAAACCGGGTGGAGATGATTGCCGGATTTGCGCGGTTTGAATCCCCGAACGTAATCGGTGTCGAAGGAACCGGTGACAAGGTCGTGGTGCGGGCTGAAAACGTCATCATCGCCACGGGAACAACTGCGACCAATCCAGATGGAGTTGCTATTGACGGCGAGTCGATCATCACCTCCGACATGATCCTCTGCATCAAGGAAGTTCCTCGAACCATCACTGTTGTGGGAGCGGGAGTGATCGGCACCGAGTATGCGTCGATCTTTGCCGCGCTGGGGGTTCACGTGACCCTGATCGATGCTCGAAAAGAGCTTCTTGACTTCGTGGATGACGAGATTGCGGAACACCTCGCCTACCAGATGAGGGACATGAATTGCACTTTCCGTCTCGGCGAGAAGGTCAAGTCGGTGACGAATGAAGGGGAGGGAAGAGTTGTTGCGACCCTTGAATCAGGAAAGGTCGTGGTTTCGGAGCTACTCCTCTACTCCATCGGCAGACAAGGAGCGACACACAACCTGAACCTGAAGGCGGCGGGACTTGAAGCCGACGAGCGCGGTCGTTTGAAGGTCAATGATTGTTATCAAACGGAAGTCCCTCACATCTATGCCGTCGGAGATGTGATCGGTTTTCCAGCTCTTGCCTCGACATCGATGGAGCAGGGTCGAATTGCCGCCTGCAATGCTTTTGGCGTTTCGGCGGTTTCTCTCGCTCATCTCTTTCCCTTCGGTATCTATGCGGTGCCGGAGATTTCCATGGTTGGAGAGAATGAAGAGAATTTGACGGAAAAGGGCGTTCCTTATGAGACCGGGGTTGCTCGCTATCGCGAGATTGCAAGAGGGACCATCGTGGGTGATGACACCGGCATGCTCAAGATCTTGTTTCACCGGGAGACTCGCAAGATTCTTGGAGTTCATGCGATCGGTACCAGTGCGACCGAGATCATTCACATTGGCCAGACCGCGATCGCCTTCGAAGGGACCCTCGACTTCTTTGTGAATAACGTCTTCAACTATCCAACATTTGCTGAATGCTACAAGGTGGCGGCGCTGGATGGGTACAACAAGGTTGGCCCTCCAAAGGATCATCCGGTTCCCCACCCGGGAAGTTGATCTGGAAGAGAGATCGTCGATGATACCAGTGATCGTGATCCTGACAGCAATCTCCATGATGTTGGTGGAGGCCTTTGTTCCCGGTAGATCCTGGCCAAAAGTTGCAACTTGGTGGCTACGAGCGGCGATTCTCAATCTGTTTCAAGTCGGATCTGTCTTCGTTGCCGGCGTTGTATGGGATGGCTGGATGCAGGAGCATCGACCCTGGTCTCTCGATGGAATTGGAACCACCAAAGGGGCGCTTCTGGGTTATTTCGCGGTCACGTTTGTCTACTACTGGTGGCATCGGCTTCGTCATCAGATTCCTTTCCTGTGGAAATGGTTGCACCAGGTTCATCACAGTGCCGCTCGAATCGAAGTGATCACCAGTTTTTACAAGCATCCGCTTGAGATCCTGGTGAACGGTGTTCTTTCCAGCGCAATCCTCTATCTGGGCGTGGGGCTCAGCCCCGAGGCTGCGGCTGTGGCGGTGCTCCTTACCGGATTAGCCGAGCTCTTTTACCACTGGAACGTCCCCACTCCCCGCTGGATTGGATACATCTTTCAAAGACCGGAAAGTCACTGCGTGCATCACCAGGAGAATCTTCATTCCTACAACTATGCCGATCTTCCGTTGTGGGACATCCTCTTTGGGACCTTTCGCAATCCAGAAAAGTGGAACGAGACCTGTGGGTTCGGTGAAAAGGAACATCGACTTGTCGAGATGTTGCGAGGTGTTGACGTGAATGAAGGGACGCCTTCACCGGCCCCGGGTGACAAGACGGAGTCGTCATCATGAAAACTCGGGTCTTGGCGATCTTGCTGGCGATCCTTGGTTTGTTGCAAATGGGCGGTGACTTGCTTGGTCTTTCGTCAATCAAGGGACTCGGGGCAGTCAGTGGGGCGTCCCCCGCACCGAAGGTCTTTTCTTCCGTCAAGGGCCTTGAGACCTATTCATCGAGGTATTACGTTGAATGGGATCAAGAAGACGGAAGGACCTTTTCCATCGAGCTCACACCGGAGCTCTATGGGAAGATCAAAGGACCTTACAATCGTAGGAATGTCTACGGTGCGGCTCTCGCCTACGGACCGATCCTTTCTTCTGATGAAAAGGCAAAGGGGATGTTCGAGGCGGTGTGGCGACATGCCCTTTGTGGCAAGGCGCCTCTTCTTGCCGAGCTTGATCTGGCGCAAGAAGCGAAGACCCGAAGGGGTGAGATTCGAGTTCGACTGGTCCAGAGGCCCGGGTCGGATTTTGAACCTTCTGTCCTGGAGGTGCCATGCAATCCCTGAGGGTGACCGTGGGCTGGACGGGAGGGCAATACAGTGTTTTCCGCGTCATCTTCGGCTCCTACCTGCTCGTGCATTTTCTTGGTCTTCTTCCCTGGGCGACTGAAGTCTGGTCGAACGAAGGCGTGATTCCAAGTGGAAGCGATGTTCCAACTCTCATGCCATGGAACGTCCTTCAATGGCTCGATGCTCCGGCCTTCGTGTTTTCATTCATTTCTCTCCTGGGTGTCGCTTCGGTATTTTTCCTGCTTGGATCGTTTGATCGAGTCGCGGCGATTTTTCTCTGGTATGGGCTTTCCTGCCTCTTTGGGCGGAATCCCCTTACCTTGAACCCGAGCCTTCCGTTTGTCGGGTGGATGTTGCTCTTGCACGCTGCTCTCCCCACTTCTCCCTTCGGAGCCTGGTCGGCGAGACGGCGGTTGGACCCAAGGGGCGACTGGCATTTTCCCGGTGCACTTTTTTGCGTCGCCTGGGTGTTGATGGCGGCGGGTTACACCTATAGCGGCTACACCAAGCTCATCAGTCCGTCGTGGATGGATGGGACGGCTCTTGAGTATGTTCTCCGAAACCCGCTGGCTCGCACCGGTCTCGTCCGGGATCTCATGCTAGCTCTTCCCTCCTGGCTCCTCCATTTGATGACCTGGGGAGGGCTCGCCGCCGAACTTCTGTTCGCACCCCTGGCCTTGATCCCAAGACTCAGGCCGTGGCTCTGGCTTTCTCTTCTCTTCATGCATCTTGGGCTGTTGATCCTGATTGATTTTGCCGACCTCAGCCTTGGCATGGTCATGCTCCATTTCTTGACTTTCAATCCGTCGTGGATTCGGGCCAGGTCATCAGAGGGAACCCATATGTTGTTCTATGATGGGTCTTGCGGCCTGTGTCACCACGCGGTTCGATTCGTTCTGGCGGAGAGTCGAGACCGAGAAGGTTTTCGATTTGCCGCCCTTCAGGGGACAACCTTTCAAGAGAAGGTCCCGGAGGACAAAAGGAAAAGCTTTCCCGACAGCATGGCTCTCTTGACCCCGGGAGGTGAACTTCTTGTTCGCTCCTCAGCGGCGGTTGGTATCTTGAAGGGACTGGGAGGAATCTGGAGCTGTCTTGGTTTTGTCTTTGGCCTGGTTCCATGCAGGATGAGAGATTTCCTCTACGATCAGGTCGCAGCCATCCGTCACCGGTTGTTCGCAAAACCCAAGGAGGAATGTCCCCTACTTCCCCCCGAGCTGCGCATGCGTTTTGATCCCTAGCCCGGATGATTCATGAGTTTGGCGAGAATCGCCCCAGGTCGCCACTGGCAGCGTCGTTACGGCAATTTCGATCCTCGACGTGTCTCTAAACACGCCTGCGGTCGAAATCACCTAGACTCCTTGCCAGAAACGACCTGGAACAATTCTCG
>JAJDCM010000224.1 GCA_029260825.1 Planctomycetota bacterium
GATCCGAAAAATCGCGGAAAATACGTGGATCAGCCAGAATCTCCCGATTCGAAGGCGTTCGAGGCAACTAGCCGCGACGGGAACCAAGAAAATCTCCGGCCGGGCGCCTCGAAAAGCCGCCCATCGAACAGCAACTAGCTAATTCCCCCCGTTGAAACGTGACGGGCTTGAGCTTTCTTATAGAGTTCGAGATATTCCCGGGCACTCCTGTCCCACGAAAAGTCCTCCTCCATGCCGGATCGAACAAGATCCTGCCAGAGACCTTTTCGAGTCATCAGATCGTTCGCTCTCAAGAAAGCGTTCTCGAAATCGACCAAAGTATGATTCTCGAGAACAAACCCATTGGCAATCCCGGCTCGCAAGTTGCCAGGTGTTGCATCTACAACCGTATCCCTCAAACCGCCTACTGATCTAACCACCGGAAGAGCGCCGTAGCGCAGAGCGATCAGCTGATTCAAACCGCATGGCTCAAATCGCGACGGCATAAGGCACAAATCTACACCGGCAAAAATTCGATGAGAGAGCGCCTCATCAAAGGTCAAGAATGACCGCAGTCGTTTGGGATATCGCCCCGCCATACTCCACAACAATTCGTGAAACCGCTGTTCTCCCTTCCCCAGCAGGATGAATCGAAATCCCTTCTCTAAAAGCCTTGGTAGACCGTATTCCATCAAGTCGAGGCCTTTTTGGTCCGTCAATCGCCCGACGAAACCAACCAGAGGCTCAGCTGAATGCTCCAAGGATGCTTCCCGCTCAATATGGGCCCGGCACAACATTTTCCCAGAGAGGTCATCGGACGAATACCGAGAAGGTAAGACCTCATCGAAACGAGGATCCCAGACCGAATAATCGATGCCATTGAGGATGCCGAAAAGATCCTCCCGACGACTGGAAAGCACTCCCTCCAACCCGAAGCCAAACTCGGCTGTCAATATTTCCCGCGCATAGCTTGGGCTAACAGTGTTCAGGAGGTCGGAATAGAGAAGTGCCCCCTTCATCAAGGATGCGTTCCCATAGAATTCGAGCCCCTCCGTCGAGAACAGAGACGACGGAACCGAAAGCAATTTGAGCACGCCCGTGCCAAAGATTCCCTGAAACGCGATGTTGTGAATCGTGAAAAGAGTAGACGTTCGATCAAAGAAGGGATCATCCGAATAGGCGTGACGCAAAAGTATGGGTATGGCGGCCGCCTGCCAGTCGTGGCAATGAACCACATCGGGGCTGAAGTTCGTAGCCTTGAGGGCCTGGAGAGCTGCTTTGCAAAAGAACACAAACCGCTGGTCATTATCAGGGTAGGGATCGGTCCCGCCGTAAAGCTCGGGACGACCAAAAAATGAGTCCTGTTTGATCAGCCACGTCCGAACCTGCGAGCCCGGAAGGTCCACCTGCAGAAGTTCGCCGGCCACAATGTCATCACCCAGAGGGACCGAGAACGTGATCCCTGTCCCTTGAACCGACGACATCTTCATTGCCGCACCATAAAACGGCAAAATGACCCGGATTTCATGCCCCTCGCGGGCCAAAGCTTGAGGAAGAGCTCCCACAACATCACCCAACCCTCCGGTCTTTGAAAACGGCACGCCCTCCGAGGCAACCATGAGGATCTTCATTCGCGGGTCCCCTGTTTCAGATTCTGGAACCGCAGCAAAGGAATTGGGGTTCCAGCCATGGCTATTTGATCAAAGTCGGCTTCCAGGTTTACATTAACAACCCCCTCACGTCCGCAATGCCGACAAAGATTGTACGAGAATCTCACGACCTAGGGCCTGGAACCCCTTCTCTATCAACCTGGGCATCCCTCTCGGACACGCCACAAAATCACCCTGGGGCATCTAACACAGGGGCATCTAGCACTCAGCTGGCACACCCTTCAAATCACCCTGGGGCATCTAACACTCAGCTGGCACACCCTTCACTTCAAATCACCCTGGGGCAACTAGCTCGGGGAGCTCGGGGGGCAATCTAGCTACGTGGAACTCGCTGGGTCCGGGCCTAGCTAGGGCGATCCCTGGGGCACCTGGCGATCCTATTGGGGCACCTGACGATCCCATCCCTCTCGGGTGGATTTCTGGCCCTTGAAAATAATGTTTGGACTTCACCTTTCCACAAATAGACTACTGATTCATGCTCAAACGTCTTCTTGCGGTTCTGCTCACTTGGCTTCTCCCGGGTGCCGGTCATATGGCTCTTCGGGCACCTGCCAAAGGCCTCTTCTTCCTGGTCCTCATCCAAGGAACTTTTCTCGTTGGATTGGCCCTCGGAGGATTCCGTATCGTTTCCTGGGATCGTCACCCGTTCTACTGCCTCCTTTTTGCCTTCAACGGAATATCCACCCTCGTCAGCATGACCCTGACCGGGGACCTTCCTGTGACAAAAGAAATCCTGACCACCGAGCAAGGCTGCCTCTTCAGCGCGGTTGCCGGCCTCCTCAACATCCTCGTCATGATCGACGTTTGGGACCTCCCCGACCGCATGAAGGGGTGGACCCACAAACATCCCGGGAATCAGACTTCATCGGCAACAAGCAACGAGCCACCTCCCCCAGGACTTCCCCGGGCTGAAATTCTGGCCGAAACCGAAGCTCCGGAGGCCTGAGAGAATGCTCCGCCTCTTCTACTTTCTGCTCCTCATGCTCGTGATCTCCCTCGTCTGTAGCGCCGTTCGCAGGGATCACTTCAGAGAAACCCTCCATGTCGCTACCCGCCTCTTTCTCTATCTGAGTGGAGGAACCATCATTTTTTGCGCCATCTTTTACCTGTTCATGGAAGGGACCTCCTGATATGACCCCGGTTCATCGCTCCGAAACTCGGGTTCGCTACCAGGAAACCGACCGAATGGGGATCATCCACCACTCGGCCTACATCATCTACTTTGAGGTCGGTCGCACCGAATTCATGCGGGATGCAGGAATCTCCTACCGAGCCCTTGAAGATGAGGGAATCCTTCTCGCCGTGACCAACGTCGAGGTAAACTATCGGAACCGAGGGGCCTATGATGACGCGATCGTGATCGAAACCTGGATCCAGGACGTCCGCCCCATCCGGATCACCTTCGGCTATCGGGTCCTACGTCCAAGTGACAACAAGATCCTCGCCGACGGAAAAACAAGACTCGCGTGCGTAACCAAAGACTTCAAGCCACAAAGACTCCCGGATCGAGTCCACAATATCGCCAAAAACCTAGCCCTTCAGACGAATCCCGAATCAAGAGCAAAGACATGACGGATCAACCCTCCGAATTCACCAAGTACGAAAGCCCACTGATCTCACGGTACGCATCCAAAGAAATGGCAGCCGTGTTTTCTCCCCGACATCGGGCCTTCCTTTGGCGCGATCTCTGGATCGCCCTCGCCGAGAGCGAAAAACAACTCGGCCTCCCCATCACCAGCGCCCAGATCGACGAACTCAAGGCAAATCGAAACGTCCTGGACGAACAAGAAGTCGCCCGCCTCGAAAAAGAAACAAGGCATGAAGTGATCGCTCACATTCGCCACCTCGGCGATGTCTGCCCCAAGGCCCGGCCGATCATTCACCTCGGTGCTACCAGCGCATTCGTCATGGACAATGGTGATCTCCTCCAGCTCAGGGAAGGACTCATCCAGGTGAGCAAACGGATCGCCGACGTCCTCCGAGCCGGCCTGAACCTGGCACGCAAAACAAGTTCGCTCCCTGTTCTTGGCTATACCCACCTCCAACCCGCACAGCCCACCACCCTTGGAAAACGAGTTTGTCTCTGGCTCCAAGACTTCCTGATGGACCTCCAGGACTGCGAACGAGTCATCAAAACAATGAGGTTTCGCGGAGTAAAAGGAGCAACCGGCACCCAGGCAAGCTTCATGAGGCTGTTCGACGACGATTCAAGTAAAGTGAAAGAACTCGATCAACTCGTGTCCGAAAAACTCGGATTCAACGAAGCCTTCCGTGTAACAGGGCAAACATACCCAAGAAAAGTAGACTCGGCTATCATGCACGGACTGCTCGGGTTGGCCCAATCTGCCCACAAGATGTCCAACGACATCCGCTTTCTTCAGACCGTGGGCGAAGCAGAAGAGCCTTTTGGCGATGCTCAGGTGGGATCCTCGGCAATGGCCTACAAACGGAACCCGATGAGATCGGAACGCATAGCCGGCCTCTCTCGCCTACTTCTAACCACCGGTCAAAACGCCCACTGGAACGCAGCCAACCAGTGGATGGAAAGAACTCTGGACGACTCATCCAACCGTCGCCTGGCCCTGGCCGAATCCTTTCTCATTGCCGATGCAGTTCTTATTCTTTGCAAGAACGTTCTTTCCGGATTCACCGTCTCCCCGGCAACGATCGCTCGGCGCCTTCGAGCCCAGCTACCACTCCTCGCCACCGAAGATATCCTCATGGCCGCGGTTGCCAGCGGGGGTGATCGCCAAGATCTCCACGAGCGTATTCGCCAGCACTCGATGGCCTCCGTACACAAGATGCGAGAGGAGGGAAGCGAACAGAGTGATCTCCTCACACGCCTGGATGGCGACCCTGCATTCGCCTCCGTCAAAGGTCAATTCGACACGATCCTCAACCCTCGCCGCCTGACCGGTCGGGCCGAAGAACAAGTTGACGATTTCTTGACGAACGAACTCGAGCCCGCCCTGGCACCCTATCCCCACGAAGTGACCGGGGCAGAAGTCCGGGTCTAGACAGTGAGTGTGAGTCAAAATCTGCCGCACATCATCTGTTGATTCATGTGCGTTTCAGCGACCCAGAGCTGGGTCGAAAGGACTCCCCGGAAGTAGCTGCACCTGCCCCCCCCGCAATAAAAAAAGACCAGCGCCGAAACGCTGGTCTTTTGGATTCGTTGAGCTTGAAGTTTGATTTCTACTGGGAGACGTACTTCAGCGAAAGCGAGTTCGCTCGTGGTAGCCCCGGATCATCTGGGGCTGTGATCGTCGCCCCTCCTTCCGGAACCACGAACTGTACGGCAAAGCGAATGAATCGCAACTCATCGACGTCATCAATGTTGTCGGTAAAACCAGCCGCAGGAACCGTCTTCGTAAGGTCCGGACGACCAGGGTTCATCGGATCTTCAGGAGCCCCCTGGAAAACATACGTCACTCCAGAACCCGGAGCGGGATCCGCATCCGTTGCCGGATTGAAGACATAGTCCGGGAAGATCTGTCGCGAGTCAAGGAAGACCGAAACACCGACTGAAGACTGACCGTTCAAAGCAAAATCACTCCGGGTCTGAGTCGGATCAATCTGGGTGTCAAAACCGTTTCTGAAATCACTCGTCTGAATATGAATGCGACCGTCTGACCCGCGGCCACCACGACGTGTTTGCACACCAATCGCCGTTCCCCCCGCGCCTCGGTCCGCAAGCAGCATCGCTGGAGTCGGCGGGTTGTTGGAAGCTAGCGTGATGATGGTTCGAGCCGACTGAAGCAGAATGCCTCCTCCCGACCCACCACCACCGGTGGCTCCAAAGTTGGTGAACCCGTTTCCGCCATCACCCCCACTGCAGTCGATCACTCCACCATTCACTGACAGCACACGACCGGCCTGGATCTGGATTGCTCCCCCTCCAGCACCGCCGCCAGCACCAGGATTATCCGGAATAAAGCCGGAGCCACCACCACCAGAGCCTCCAAGTAGGAGGTTCAGATCCGGGTTCGGATCCGGCTTCAAAGTGCTATCGCCGTAACTTGGCCCACCGACGCCAGGTGCATTGCCAGCAGTGCTTCCATTATTGCCAGCTACGGCATAACCAGCACCACCACCACCACCACCGTCCTCACCAGCACCCGCTCCTTGACTCCCGGTACCCGCGCCAGGTCCCGCTCCATCGAGCCCAGGATCGCCAAGGCCGAGCTGGCCCCCGTCTCCACCGGACCCGCCATTCGCGACGCCTACTCCACCAAGACCGCCAAGAACGGCGTTTTCGCCTCCCTGACCGGTAAGATCAATCACTCCCTGGATCGTGACATTCCCCGAGACAAGAAGCCTCAATGGAAAAGATCCCACGGCAGTGAGCGTAAACCCGGAAGGAATGACGAGACGGGTGAACTCAAAGAGACCCATCCGAGGCGTTCCATCAGCCTTCATGCCATCCGTATCCAGCATGAAATCGCCCAGAAGAACGAGAGGACCATCTGACCCCGAACCACCGCCACTGGCCACGACCTGCCCAGGAGTAGCTGCTGCGTTCCACAGTGCGCCGGTTTCATTCAAGTCTTCAAGAACATTCGTTTCAAACGACAAGTCTGCCGCGCTGACAACATTCCCACTGGCGAGAAACCGGTTCGACTCCACCGGCGTTCCAGCGGCTGTCGAGACCAAGATCGGTGTCATGGACGGAATCAGTCGGTTGCCGCCAAAATCACGAAGACTCAGGGAAGCCACGACCTCAACGTCAATTCCGCCAGGAAGATCGATGGTGGGCTCGAACCGAACCAAAGTGGTCTCCGGCTCCTGAACCACCGAAATAATGGTCGCCAGATTGATCTCACGCCCGGTGATCGGACCGGTCGCGGCAAGAAAGAGACCATCCTGAATCGACGAGGGCAAAATCGGCTCGGTGAAACGAATCTCAATCAGTGTCGAGGGATCTGCATTCTCAGCCTTGAGAGGATTCCCCGCAATCGGAGTCGGAGTCACCAGAGTTGCCACTCTCGGAACACCGGGGAAGAAATCCTTGAAGGACTCAAGAGAAATGCCCGGCGGAAAAGCCGGGTCGTCTCGGGTCTTGAAAGTACCCGCAAATCGAGTCGTCAGCGGCCGGCCACTCCGACTACGCACCGACAGATTTGGTGATGCAGGCAAAACGACCTGGTAGCTGGTGGTTGGAATGAAACCGGTATCAGAATTTGTCGGCTTCACCGGCAATCGGGGATTGAAAAAGACCTTCTTTCCCTTGACGACGAAGTCACCCGGTGGGGTGGCATTCGTGTTTCCCGGATTATCGGGTGATCCATCCCCGTCACGGTCCACCGTCGATCCGTCGAAACGAATCTGAATGGTATCGACGCTCACCGACGCGGGATCCACTTCGGTGCTGAATTCAAACACCAACCGCTCGTTCAGGAACACGCCATTAATATTTTCGAGGTTGAAGTTCAGCAGAGCAAGAACTCCACCACCTCCTCCACCTCCGCCGCCTCCACTACTGCACCCGAAGGGGGCACCCACCAAAGTAGTAAGCGCTAGCACCGTGAGGAGTCCGAGGAAATTGCCTCGTAACCTGTGACTCATATCGTCCTCCACTATCCTGGGATAGGCCTCTCTTGTGGCTTGTGTACAAGGTAGGAGCTGGCCGTCGGCCCGCACACGATTCTTCCTCGCAACCAACGGTTGAGGACCCGACCCCTTCTTTTCCAGTTGGCGTAGGATCGCGGGCGTCTTTTACTACAATCCAGCTACCCTTGACAACAGAAATTCCAGCCAGCCCTCGTACAATTCCGACTATAGGTCTCCTACATGAAGCAATTCCAAGGCCAAAGAAAAAGAGCAGTTTGGCTCCCCCAAATGCCTTTTCCACCTCCATTTGCGGTTCTAACCCTCTCAGAAAACAGGAGACGAGCACAATCGCACGATTCATCCCGTGCGAATGACTCCAGCCAGGCAAAGAACCCACCTAACATCCTCCATCGATTCAGCTATTTTTGGCAACCAGGAGATGTTGTTTTCGGCCTGACCTTCCTCCTTGGATTGGCCGCATTTTCGGCGGGCCTGACCGTGATTCCGGATCCTCGGGGATTCGGGACCCACGAACAATTCGGTATGCCCTCGTGCGGTTTTCCCGCCGATTACGGAATTCCTTGTCCCACCTGCGGAGTGACAACCGCTTTTGCCTATTCCGCCCGGCTGCAAATTCTGGAAAGCCTTCACACCCAGCTCTTTGGGACTTTTCTATTCTGGTTGATCCAGGCCCTGGCCCTTGGGTCACTCTACTGCCTGATCAAGCGCCGCTCCCCACTCATTCCCCGGTTCATCACGCGTTCCGGCCTGGCATGTCTTCTGATTACGCTCATCGTCCTCGCGGTCGGATGGTGGGTAAAGATCCAGGACTGGAGGCCCTGATCCACGGCCAACGGGACGGACTCCGGTCTATGAGGCAAGGGAATCGAGAATCCGGCAATAACTCTCGTAGCGCTCTTTTGAGAAGGTCCCCTCCTCAACCGCCAGCTTCACGGCGCACCGGGGCTCGTGAGTGTGGCTACAGCCCCGAAACCGGCATTGCTCGGCAAGCTCAACCACCTCCGGGAAAAAGGCGCCAAGGTCCTCCCGTGAGACATCCCAGATTCCAAATCCGCGAATTCCCGGCGTGTCGACAATGTGCCCCATCCCCGGGACCTTATAGAGGGAAACTGCGGTCGTCGTGTGCCGACCACGCCGGCTCTTTCGTCCCACATGCTTGGTTCGAAGCTCAAAGCCCGGAACAGCTCGATTCAGCAGCGAACTCTTCCCCACTCCCGAAGATCCGGCGAGCACTGAAATTTTCCCGGCGAGCAACTCCCGAAACTCCTCGATGCCCCGACCATCCGTAGCGGAAGTCCGGATCACTCGAATCCCGAGTTTTTCGTACGTCCTCTCTGCAGACACGAGAAGCGGCTCGTCTTCAGCGCAAAGATCGACCTTGTTGAAACAAATGATCGGAAGCAAACCACCTCGCCAGCCCGCTACGAGGAACCGATCAATGAGTCGGGTCCGAACAGGTGGATCCTTCACCGCAGACACAATGATCAAAGTATCAACGTTGGCCACCACCACATGCTCAACACCATCCTTGTCTGCTGCACTTCGGGAGAGCTTTGTCGATCGAGGGAGAACTTCAGAAAGAGCCCCTTCCCCATCGGCCTGGACATCGACCACGACCCGATCCCCCACCACGACAGGTTTGGTACTGGTACCCTTGGATTCAAAGAGCTTCCCTCGCAGAAGGCACCGTACCTGCCGATCCTCGAGATCAACGAGGCATGCGTGAGCATCGACCCGAACCACAAGGCCAATTTTTCGATCTTTTTTTTCTTCATCACTCATCGACGGCAGACCGGACCAATGTCAGGAACTCGTCTTCGGAAAGGACGGGAACCCCGAGAGACCGGGCCTTCTCGAGCTTCGATCCGGACTTGGAACCACTGACGACATAACTCGTATTTTTGCTCACCGACCCCGTTACCTTTCCACCACGCTCCTTCACGAGTACCCCCGCCTCATCTCTCCCAAAAGCCGTCAGGCTACCCGTAAATACGAATGACTTTCCGGCAAGCGGACTGTCAGACGAAGCCGATTCCGGTTTCGCGTCCGGGGCTGTGAGATGAATGCCCACTTCTTGAAATTTCTTGAGAAGAGCCAGATTCTGCTCGTCGCGAAAGAAGTCGAACACCTCTTTTGCAACAATGGGCCCCACCTCATGAACGTTCTCCAACGACGTCAGGTCTGCTTGCCCCAGCGACTCCAGAGAGCGGAACTCGGTGGACAAAACCTCCGCCACGTGTTCGCCAACATGACGGATTCCAAGTCCATAAAGAAACCGGGCCTGGGGTGCCTGCTTGGAGCGATCGAGTCCCTTCAGGAGATTTCGTGCCGACTTGGCACCCATCCGCTCCAGCTCACAGATCTGCTCGAACTCAAGTCGATAGAGATCGGCCAGGTCGTGAATCAAACTTCGGTTCACGAGTTGCTCGATCAACTTGGTTCCAAACCCCTCGATGTCCATGGCTCCCCGTCCCACAAAGTGGCGAACTCGCCCCTGAAGTTGGGCCGGACACGAAAAATTGGGGCACCGGATAAAGGGATCTCCCTCGGCACGAACCGTCTTTTCTCCACAAACTGGACAATGGGTCGGAAGATCAAAGACGGCTTCCTTGCCGGTACGTTTTGCGGTAATGACCTTTACCACCTTGGGGATGACATCACCCGCCCTCTCGATCAGCACCGTATCTCCGATTCTCACCTCGAGGCGAGAAAGCTCATCATAATTGTGAAGGGTTGCGCTCCTGATCGTGACTCCTGCCAGCTCGACAGGTTCAAGTTCAGCGACCGGGGTAAGAACTCCCGTCCGCCCGACCTGGACCTGGATGTTGAGGAGTCGGGTCGTTGCCTGCTTCGAGGGGAATTTGAAGGCGATCGCCCAGCGGGGACTCTTCGATCGAGCTCCGGCCTTCTGTTGCTTTTCCAGGTCATTCAGCTTGACCACCACGCCATCGGTCTCGTAGGGAAGAGTCTCTCGGAGATCTTGAAGACGCTGCACATATTCGTAAACAGCAGGAATGCTTCGATGAACTTCGGAGTAATGGGCCGGACGCAACCCCCAGCTTCGAACAACCCGTACGAACTCTCTCTCCTGTCTGAACCCGAGATCGGAAATGAAACCACGTCCGTGAACGGCAAAAGAGAGAGGGCGCTCTGCGGCAAGCTTGGGGTCCAGTTGTTTCAAAGCGCCGGCCGTCATGTTGCGCGGATTCGCGAACGGATCCATGCCACTTGAAACCCTCCGCGCATTGAGCCCGTCGAAAGCTTCCTTCTCGACGTAAACTTCCCCACGGAGCTCCACTCTTTCGGGCGCTGGTCCTCCACCTTCATAGAGCCGAAGAGGAATGCTTTTTACGGTTCTCAGATTCTGGGTGATGTCATCTCCGACTTCGCCATCACCGCGAGTGATCCCCTGAGTAAAAACACCATTCAGGTAAATGAGTTCAACCGCAACACCATCATATTTTGGTTGCACCATATACTCGAGAGGTTTGCGGGGCTCCATTTCCAAAAGAGAGTAAATCCGCTCTTCCCAGTCGAGGAGTTCCTTTTCGTCAAAGGCATTGTCCAGACTCAACATGGGTTGGGTATGTCGAACGGATTCAAACCCTGGAAGCGGAGCCTCTCCGACTCTCTGAGTTGGTGAATCCGGGGTCACCAGATCCGGATGCTCATCCTCTAGATCATGAAGGCGACGAAGCATCAGGTCGTATTCGGTATCCGAAATCTCGGGATCGTTCAAGGCATAGTAGCGCCAATTATGCCGCTCAAGTTGCTGCCTCAAGTCGCGGACTTCCTCTTGAACTCCGTCTTTTTGAACTCTGCCCATTCGTCTTGATTCCTCGATTTCCGCCCCTCAGCCGATAAACATGGCGTCGCCATAGCTATAAAAACGGTACCCCTGCGCCAGCGCCTCGACGTAGGCACGCTGAACTTCTTCCCGCCCCGCAAGCGCGCAAACAAGCAGGATCAACGTACTCCTGGGTAGATGAAAATTCGTGATGAGAGCATCCACCCATCGAAACTCATACGGAGGACGGATGAAGAGTCTGGTCTCTCCGGCAATCCCGGTGCCAGGTGCCATCCCCTCACTCTCTTGCGAGCCCTCGGCAAGAAACGACTCTGCTGCTGCTTCGAGGGCCCGACAAGCCGTCGTCCCCACGCAAACCACTCGACCGCCCTGTTTCTTGGCGGCAAGAACCTTCTCGACGGTTGACGAAGGAACCGAGAAAATTTCCTCATGCATAACATGATCTTCGACTCGATCGGTCTTGATGGGAAGAAAGGTCCCCAGACCAACATGAAGCGTCACCCTGGCAGTCTCGACTCCTCTTTCCTCGATCCGGGAAAGGAGCTCGTCCGTGAAATGAAGACTCGCCGTGGGTGCAGCGACCGAACCAGGAACTTCGGCAAAGATGGATTGATATCGAGCAAGATCGAAACCCCGCTCCGCGTCCTGCTCGTCAGGACTCCGAGAAATGTAGGGAGGCAGAGGCGCTCGACCCACTCTGGCCAGAATGCCATCCACCTGGTCGGGTTGGTCAAAAGAAAGCGACCAGAGTCCTCCGCCGAGCCTTTGGGTTGTCCGAGCAAACAGAGCACCTTCCTCGAATCCGAGTCTCTCCCCTTCTTTGAGTTTGGCTCGGGACTTCAAATAGGCTCTCCTTCCGGTCGATCCTGGCTGATCCTCCAGCACCAGAGCCTCCACTCGCCCCCCGGACTCACGACTGCCAACAAGACGAGCGGGCCGGACCCGCGTATTGTTAAGAACAAGAAGGTCCCCTGAACGTAGAAGTTCCGGGAGGTCTCGAAAGACCCGATGCACGATTTTTCCGCTCTTCCCATTCAGCTCAAGGAGACGGGATCCATCTCGCTGATCGGCCGGAATCTGTGCGATGGCTTCCTTGGGAAGAGTAAAGTCGAAATCAGACAGCTGCAAGACGGCTTCCCCCTCCTTTGACGGTAAACATGTGGGTCGATTGACTTCAGGATGAGCCTGAGTAGACTACCCAGTTTTTCGGTCCTTGTCAGGATCCACAGGAGAACCACCCGTGCCGTTGCAAACGACTCTCGTCGTTGCCTACTTTGCCTGCCTTGCCATTCTGGCTTTGTATGGTGCGCATCGCTATCACGTGGTGTATTTATACAAAAAATACAAAAAGAACTCGCCAAAGCCGTCTGGCACCTTCGAAGATCTGCCAGCCGTTACGATTCAACTTCCAATTTACAACGAACGCTATGTGGTCGATCGGTTGGTCGATACGGTCGCTTCCATCGATTACCCCCGCGATCGCCTTCACATCCAGGTGCTCGACGACTCAACCGATGACACGGTGGAAATTGCTCGGCGTGCAGTGGATCGCTGGAAGGCTCGAGGCGTTTCCATTGCTCATCACCACCGAACTCACCGAGAGGGGTACAAAGCAGGAGCGCTCGAAAAAGGGCTCGAAACTGCCCAGGGAGATTTCATCGCGATCTTCGATGCGGACTTCCTACCTCCACCTGCAATTCTGAAGAAGACGATCCACTATTTCACCGACCCGAAAGTGGGAATGGTTCAAACCCGTTGGGGGCATCTCAACGATAAGTTCTCGATCTTGACCAGAATCCAATCCATCTTTCTTGATGGACATTTCGTTCTGGAGCACACGGCCCGCAATCGGTCCGGCCGCTTCTTCAACTTCAACGGAACCGCCGGCCTGTGGCGGCGCGCTTGTATCGAAGGCGCCGGCGGCTGGCAGCACGACACCCTGACAGAAGACCTGGACATCAGTTATCGGGCTCAGATGCGAGGTTGGAACTTCGTCTTCTTGAATGATGTGGTGACCCCGGGCGAAGTTCCGGTCGCGATGAGCTCATTCAAGTGCCAGCAACACCGCTGGGCCAAGGGTTCGGTTCAGACGTGCAAGAAGCTCCTGCCTCAGATATGGAAAACCCCCCTTCCCCTTCGAGTCAAGCTAGAGGCAACCTTCCACCTGACGAGCAACTTTGCCTATCTCCTGGTCATGTTGATGTCGATGCTCATGTTTCCCGTTGCCGTCTTTCGTGCGAGCTTTGTGCCGGGAGCCAGCGCCTATCTCCTCGACTTCTGCCTCTTCTCTCTCGCCTTTGCGTCGGTGTGCCTCTTCTACATCGAGTCTCAGAGGGAGGTCCATCTCGACTGGCGCCGAAGAATCGCCGTGCTTCCTCTTGTCCTGTCCGTGGGCATCGGCCTTTCGATCAACAACGCCAAAGCGGTGATCGAGGCAATTTTCGGGCACTCGAGCCCATTCAAGCGCACTCCGAAATACGCAGTCACCGAGCGAACCGACCCGTG
>JAJDCM010000225.1 GCA_029260825.1 Planctomycetota bacterium
AGGTGGGATCTGCTTCCATACGAGTCACTATCTGACCATCGGGGAGGAAGTTGAGATGGAGATTCGGGCACCGGAGTTTCCCCGTCCCCTTCGCGCCGTAGGACGAACTCAGAGAGTTGTACGACATGCCGGAATGTTTGAAGTGGGAGTTCGGTTCCTCTCGAACGCGGTACGGGAAGACCTCGATCGAATCCTCGCCCACTACTTGTGAAACTGGAAGAGCATTTCGATGCCAGCTCCCTGAACTTCCGCCTTGAAACGCGGATCCTCCAGGAGCAATCGGAAACCCTCTCCATCGACGCCCATCTTGTACAAGGACTGCTCATCGTCCGCCGATGAGGTCAACCGGATGTCAAAAACGCTCGGCCATAACTCCGCCAGCTTCTTCAGAAGAGTAACGTGCTCCGAATCCGGCTGGATGAAAGTCATCACCTTTTCGCTCTTGCTCGTGAAGATGAACGAATGATCTTTGATGGCATGGTTCGAGATGTGAGGGATCACTTGAAGGGAATGACCGATCTCTACATTTCCATCAACCGTGTGGGCCTGAACTCTTAGATCCAATCCTTTCAACCCCTCCCGCCACTCCAGAATCTCTCCCCCCATGAGGCCGACCTTGATCTGCCCGCTCAGAAGTTGATCCCCGGTAAGGCGAATGACTCGAACTGCATTCTCGACATTCCCTGAATTTGCCGCCGTGAGACACTCAAAGTACTTCCCATGTTCCCAGAACGAGCTTCCCGGGAAGCGCTGGCAATAGCGTCCAAAGATTCGATTGGACCCGATAAAGTCCCCCTCGTAAAGAAGCTTCTTCGCCTTGGCAAAGAGAGCCATTTCCTCCATGCTGGTGTGGTCTTCGTCCTCGACGAGCTCGATCGTACCAACCACATCAAACCGGTTTCGAAGGGAGTCAATCGTATCGAGGATCTGACTGTCAATGACGGCAATCCGAACCAGTTGCACGGTTCGGGGGCCTGTGTCGCCCTCGTCCACGACAATCTTCACCTGCCGAATCAAGTTGTTGGCTGATTGCAGACAAGAAACAACGTCTTGCTTCCTCTTCAGGTTGATGCCCTGGGCCGCCCGAAGAAGACTCTGGGTTCGAGGCTCGATTCTGGACACGTCCAGCTCGGTGCCAATCAGAGGGATCTCCTTGTCCGGTGCTACACCCTCCAGGCTCGCCAGCTGCATGAACACGTTTCTGGAGTCGCCCAGGTAGTCATTGAACGGTTCGCCAAATGCCGCCGGTCGAGCCGCGATCTCTCGCTCAAGCTCTCCCAGATCCTGAGACATATCCTGAGTGACAACCACCGGTTCTTCCGCACCGGGAATGATATCTCGAAGCATGAAGCCCACGAGAACAGCTGCGGCGGTTGCTAGCCCCATTCCAAGAACAGGAAACAACGGCCTTCTTTTTTGCTCAAAGCCCTTCTTGTGATCAGCTTCCGTGGAGACGCTCGGCGACGGGAGAGCCGCTAGAAGAGTCGATTCAAAATCGGAATCAGGTTCCAGAATTCCAATCGACTGGGCCTGATCCATGGCATCTCGAAGATCATGATAATGAGTCGCACAACGACTACAGCATGCCAGATGATCGGTAAGGAACTGCTGATCCCTGGATTCAAGACGATCGTCCAATGCGGGCGAATACAACTCACGGGCTCGATTGCAACTTGACCTCAACACTTCGCTACCTCGTTCCACTCGACTTGGCCATAACCTGATGAAGCTCTTTTCGGAACTTCTCCCTGGCCCGAGACAATCGGGAACTGATGGTCTTTTCCGAACAACCGACCACAGATCCGGTCTCTCCGTAGGAAAGCCCCTGAAGCTCACAGAGAACAAAAACCGCGCGGTACTTCTCTGGCAGACGAGACAAACAAACTCGCACCGCCTTCACCATTTCCTTGCGTTCAAGGGCAGCCGCAGGATTGTCCGGCCAACCGGTTGCCAGATCCTTTTCATGCAAAATGCCCTTGCGTTCGTAGAACGCCGAGTTTGCCTTGAGTTCAAAGCGCCGCCTTCGCGCTACATCTCGCGCCAGATTCCTTGCGACGGCGTAGATCCAAGTCGACACCCGGCCAAGCTTTGGGTTAAAGGAACCGGAATCGCGAAACACACGCAGAAACACCTCTTGACTGAGGTCTTCTGCCAGATCCCGATCCAGAGTGTATCGATAAAGAAAGTTGAGGATCGGGACCTTGTGCCGGGAAACGAGCCGAGAGAAACTCTCTCGATCTCCGCGCTGGACCGCCTCCATGAGGCGTTCGTCAGCTTCCACGCCATCGACAGTTGATGCTACCCGCAATCCGGTTCCTTCTTGATCTTTCGCAAGCTGCGGGGGCGCCAGTCTTTTGCGCCCCCGCTCTTGTGAGGTTCTTGACACGTTGGACAAGCCTCTCTAAATGAAACGCTTGACGGTTTTGCGCTTTTTCGTCTTACGTTCCTTCTTGTCGGACTTCTGTTCCTTGATCAGAGCCTTGCCGTCGGAGCCGATCTGAATTCTCAAATCCTTGAGGCCCTTCAAACCTTCCAAGGCCTTCAGACCCTCGAGGCTTTCTAGCTTGAGGACATGGCCATTCAGGCCCTTCAGTCCTTCCAGACCCTTCAGACCTTCCAAAGCCTTGAGACCCTCCAGGCCTTCAAGTTTGATCGCGTGTCCCTTGTGGCCTTTGAGGAAGTCGAGGCCCTCGAGGTTCAGATCCGAGAGATCGCCCTTGAAGTGAACCTGGCCCTTGTGGTCACCGAGACTCTTGATGATCGTGTCTACATCTCCGAAATCATCGGAGTCAGCGTCAATCTGGACGTGGATCGACTTCTTGTCGTGCCCACTTTTGTGCTTATCGTCGGAACCGTGCCTCTTGAAGAAGATCTTGCGCTTACCGGCATCGTCGGAAAGATCGATGACCTCGCCGTCGGATCCGTCAAGCTCAATGATCTCAGGCTCGCCATCGCCCCGCTTGATCACAATTCGGCGCTTGACTTTGGTATCGCCCTTGTCATGTCCTCGATGGCCCTTTGAAAGACTTTCTCTCAATTCTTCGAGGTCGATGCCATGAGCGTCGTCACTCAGAACCTCAACGTCGAAATCGAAGGCCATCTCTTCCCGGTCATCGTCATCGTTTCCTTCGATGGTCTTGACAATGATCTTGGCGTTTCCATGAGAGTTGCCACCGGACCCCTTCTTGACCCGCCGTCGAATCACATTGTGCTTCTTGTCGGAGTGGCTTGCATCGGAGTCATCGTCGCCGAACTCAAACACCTGGACATTGCCGTCATCGGTTCTGATTTCGATGCGACCCTGCTTTTTGATTACGACCTTGGAGTCATGATTCTTGTGGCCCTTCGAATCATGAGACTGGACCCACACGTTCTTGTTGCCACAGTTGTCACACCCGGACTTGTTGTCACCAAAAGAGAAGTTCTTCAGAACTTTGAAGTTCCCACCCGGGTGAGGATGACTGAATGCAAAAGCTTGCGGGCCACTTCCTGACTTCCAGGTGCCCTTCGGAGCGAAAGTGAAATTGCTGGCGCCGGATCCATCATGAAAGCCAAAGGATCGCATGCCGCGGCCCGGGCAACCTTCGCAATCACAGACGTCATCGTCACCATCATCATCATCGCCATCGTCATCATCTTCCGTGACCCAGGCGAAACGACCTGATCCAGGAGAGGTCATGACCTTCGTTTTGAACATGCCCTTCCCGTTGCCCGGTACCACGAAACCACGAATCGTATTGTTTCCGCCGAGTGTGACGCGCTGACCGGAGCCTTCGCACTTGTTGCAGTCCGAGGATGTGGTGAAGAAGCAATCTCCATCTTCACTCTCGAAAACAGCGCAAGACTGGGCAGCCACGGAACAATTCGCGTCGTCCTTACCACCACCAACAACCCACTTGATCGCATCCGAGGAACCGCAGTCCCCGACGATCTTCACATCGCACTGCCCGCCTACAGGGGCCGTCGCGACTACATTCTGAGCGCCCGAAGAGCAAGCACTTCCCTTGACGACCTGGGTGACAATTTTCGCGTCGCCACAAGCGGTCGACTTTTCACAACAAACTTTGACTTCACAGACCTTCTCTTCACCCGCTGGGATAAAGAGAGCAGCGGCACCCATCAAGAGTGATGCCACCACGGGTTTAACCCAAAGAATCATTTCGTCTCCTCTCAAAATGGCTTGTCAGCACTTCCTACGATATTCATCCGTTGTATCGGCCCTGCTTTCTCCGAACCCTTCCGCGAAACCACGCCATTGCGGACGGTGCCCGCCGGGGCGAAAGATCAGGCGAAATGCTCCATTCAAGCCGAATCGACCTTTCATACGAACCACCTAGCCCTTTTCCTCCCACCCGTCGACAAAAAAGGACGATTCTCTAAACACCTATCTGGAAAGAACTAGTGTGAGTATCGGAGGATAGATGTCTTTAAAAATCACCAAAGGCCCTCGAGGAAATGCCGGAAGAGCCCGGGAAGGACCCTCTTTGCCCCTCTCCCGGAGCATAGTGCCTTAAATGACTTAGGACGATCGGCCTCCTCTTCTGGTCCTTTTTCCGCATCCGGGTCCGGGGCTTGCAATCCCTCCACTGCCCGATGACTCGGATGACCGGACACAACCGCGACGAAAGGACAATCATGATCAAGTGCGCAAAGATTCTTGGCCTGGCCCTGGCTTCCCTCGTTCTCCTGACAGCTTCCGCAAAGGCCGCAGAGCCGACGATTCGCGGACGCATCATCGAAATCGATCGGGACACCAGCACCCTTCTCGTCACCATCAAGGGCCGGTTCCATCGGGTGAAGACCTTCGAGACCACCCAGATCAACAAGGACGGACGAGGGGCATCCTTCGACGATTTCGAGGTAAGAGATCTCGTCCGCGCCACGGGAATGTTCGACAGTGAGGACAAGAAAACTCGCATTCTGGAAGCCCACACAGTTGTGGCAGTCAATGTGGACGGACCAGGCCACCAATCTCGCCTGAAGGGTCTTGCCCGTCGAGTGAACCGGGAAACCAACGAGTTCACGCTTCTGTTGGACCGGTTCAAGGTTCGTGTCAAAGTCATCGAGGGTTCGACCGAAGTCTACGTGAACGGCAAGAAGGCTGACATCAGCACCCTGAAGGATCGAGATTCTGTCTCCGCTGTGGGGAACCTTCAACGATCCGGAGACGGCAGCTACATCCTGACCCTGACCGCCAAGAAGATCAATATCATCCGCCTGAGGGTCCCCGGGCCCCCCGAGCTCCCGTAAGCCAGAACGGTTCGAGCTCACCAACTGCGCCTGAGAAAGGAATCGATCCCTTTCTCAGGCGCTTTTCTTTTGAGTCTTAGGGGGAGACCTCAGAGGCTTCTTGTGTTTTTCAATCCATCCTGCTTCCTTGTTCCCATGCTTCACATGGATTCCTTTACCCTGGCGACCCGAGGTCGTGGAACTTACGATGTCACCCATGAAGTGCAGTCGGTTGTTCGACAATCCGAATCAACCCGGGGTCTTGCTACCGTGTTCGTTCATCACACGAGTGCCTCTCTGATCCTGTGCGAGAATGCGGATCCCTCCGTTCGCCATGACCTCGAGACCTTCGCCGCCCGCCTGGTCCAAGATGGCGATCCAGCCTTCACTCATACCTGTGAAGGTCCGGACGACATGGCTTCTCACATTCGCACCATCTTGACGCAAACGTCCATTTCCATTCCGGTCCAAAACCATCGATGCGACCTTGGGACGTGGCAAGGCATCTACCTCTGGGAACACCGGACGGCTCCTCATCGGCGCAAAATCTCGGTGACGATCCAAGGCCTCCCCTGATACGGGTACGGCACGAATCGCCACAAGACCGAGAAAACTGTCGATCGGGCGTGGCGCTGCCTCCTGGGCTAGCCTTCAAATCCAAACCAAGATAGGATGTCGGGACAGTCCCGAGCTCCCGACGGGTTTTCTTACTGGTACAACCAAACTCAGGAAGAGGCGAACGCATGCGACTAACCCGATCCCTCCAATCTCTTACCCTGGCAGCTCTCCTGTTGCTCGGGATTCAGTGCGCAGGGGCCTTTGGCCCACGGCTCACTCAAGACACGGCGAATCTGACCTATCCCACTTCCAGCAAGTCAGAGCAGGTCGACAATTATCACGGCACGGAAGTAGCCGACCCCTACCGATGGCTGGAGGATCTTGACTCCCCCGGTACCTCAGCGTGGGTGAAGGCTCAAAACGAGGTGACCTTTGGTTACCTGGCAAGCATCCCCGGCCGAGACGGAATCAAGGACCGACTCACGGAGATGTGGAACTACGAGAAGTTCGGCACTCCCAGAAAACAGGGAGGACGCTACTTCTTTTCAAAGAACGACGGACTCCAGAACCAGAGCGTCATCTACACCACCGAGTCACTGAGCGATGAGCCTCGCGTCCTTCTCGATCCGAACCCGCTTTCCAAAGACGGTACGGTCGCCCTCGCAAACTACGCCATCAGCGACAATGGAAAGCTCATGGCATACGGCCTTTCCACTGCGGGCTCGGACTGGCGTGTGTTCAAGGTCAGGAACGTGGAGACGGGCGAAGACCTCGCCGACAATCTGGAGTGGATCAAATTCTCGGGAGCCTCATGGCATCCGGACAATAGCGGATTCTACTACAGTCGATACAACCAGCCCAAGGGCGAGGGAAAGCTCGAGGATCTGAACTACTTCCAGAAGCTTTACTTTCACCGCATCGGGACTCCCCAAACCGAGGACACTCTCGTCTATGAGCGGCCCGACCAGAAGGAGTGGGGCTTTGCCGGATCTGTTACCGAAGACGGAAACTATCTGATCATTTCCGTTTGGAAGGGAACCGAGCGAAAGAATCGCGTCTATTTCAAGGATCTGAAACAAGCCAACGCCCAGGTCGTCGAGCTTCTCAATGACTTCGACGCGTCCTATGGCTTCGTCGGAAACGAGGGGCCGGTATTCTGGTTCCGGACAGATCTCGGAGCACCCCGCTACAAGGTCATTGCCATCGACACCCGATCACCGGCGCGAAACAACTGGAAGGTCATCCTTCCCGAAACCGAAGACACTCTCCAGGGCGTGAGCATCCTCAATGACATGTTTGTTGCCAACTACCTTCACGACGCGCATACCCAGATCAACATCCACAACCTCCAGGGAAAACTTGTACGCAAGGTAAATCTTCCGGGCATCGGCTCTGCCGGAGGATTTGGTGGGAAGAGGAAAGATACCGAAACCTACTACTCGTTCAGCGGTTTCACCACACCTCCCACCATCTACCACTACGACATGAAGTCAGGAAAAAGCACCCTGTACAAGCAGCCAACCGTTGCTTTCAATCCCAACGACTTCGAGACCCAGCAGATCTTCTATGCCAGTAAAGACGGCACCCAGGTCCCGATGTTCATCATGCACAAGAAGGGACTCGAGCTGAGCGGCAACAACCCCACCCTTCTCTACGGATATGGAGGCTTCAACATCTCCCTGACCCCTCGCTTCTCCGTTGCCAACGTGGTCTGGATGGAAATGGGAGGAGTCTACGCCGTACCGAACCTACGGGGGGGCGGAGAGTACGGACGAGACTGGCATCAGGCCGGAACGAAACTGAACAAGCAGAACGTCTTTGATGATTTCATCGCCGCCGCCGAATACCTCATTGATGAGCGATACACGTCACCAGATCGGCTTGCCATTCGTGGCGGAAGCAACGGCGGTCTTTTGGTTGGTGCGTGCATGACGCAACGGCCCGACCTCTTCGGCGCAGCCCTTCCGGCAGTGGGCGTCATGGACATGCTGCGATTCCACAAGTTCACCATCGGATGGGCATGGGTTTCTGACTACGGCAGCGCCGACAACCCGGAGGAGTTCGAGGCTCTACACGCCTACTCCCCCCTTCACAACCTGAAAGATGGAGTGGCCTATCCGGCGACCATGGTCACCACCGCCGA
>JAJDCM010000226.1 GCA_029260825.1 Planctomycetota bacterium
AAGGAAGGTTACGATGAAGTTTGGTAGAACCGTACGAAAGCTCCGCGAAGAACAAGAGATGAGCATCGCCGAATTCGCCCGAAGAGTGGGCATTAGCCCCACATATCTGGCTCCCATCGAACGTGAGGTCTTTCCGCCCCCGGCAGAAGAGAAGATCGTCAAGATCGCAAAAGCTCTCGACCAGGATCCAGACGAGCTCCTGGCACTCGCCGGTCGGGTTGCTACCGACCTCCAAACGATCATTCGAAAGAATCCCAGCTCTACCGCAAGACTTCTGCGAGCCGTTCGAGCCATGGGTTCTGACTCGATCGAAAAAATCGCCGGAAACGCCGAAAAAGCAAAAGGCGGTTCCAGACGAGCAGCTCCCGCAAAGAAGACCAAAGCGAAGAAAGCAAAGAAGAAGGCACGCCGGTAAGGCTAGCCGTATCAAGTCAAGAGAAACCGGGGCCAACAGCGCCCCGGTTTTTTTTTGCCCCGGTCACCCTCCACGGAAGCCTTCTCCTGCCAAGATGGTTCTCTTACGAAGATAAGATGGCCTACTTGCCAGAAGAATCTACTTTCCACTACGATCCATGCGACGCTTGATTTCATGGACATCCTTGTCGGATATTTCTGGCGCTTCCGTGTCTTCTCCGATCCCGAGAGCCTTTCTCTGTGCTTCCCTCCACCGGGAGAGCCGGAGCTTCACCGCGGCCTCAAATCCCTCATTCGACGCCTGATAGAACACCGTGCCAAGTAAAGCATCTGGAAGATACTGCTGCCCCACGTGGTGACCGGTTTCTCCATGGGGATACACATATCCTTCCCCATGCCCGAGAGCCTCCTTGTCCCGACTCGGGTCCTGAAGGTGACTCGGCACCTCGACCTTCCCCTGGTCCTCGATCATCTTGTAGGCCTTGAAGAAGGAAGACGTCGTGTTTGATTTTGGTGCCGTGGCGAGATAAAGCGTCGCCTCCACAAGATGATAAATGCCCTCGGGAAGGCCAACATACTCAAACGATTGAGCCGCCGCGTTGGTAACCACAAGCGCCATCGGATCGGCCAATCCCACATCCTCACCGGCAAGGATCAGGAGACGTCTCAGAATGAAGCGGGGGGATTCTCCGGCATACAACATCTTGGCCAGCCAGTAGAGAGACGCATCCGGGTCTGATCCGCGAATCGATTTGATAAATGCAGATATCGTATCGTAGTGAGCGTCTCCATCTTTGTCATAAAGAACGGCGCGCTGCTGGATGGACTCCTGAGCTACCGAGAGATCGATCCTGATCACACCTGATGCATCAGGCGGAGTGGATTCGACGGCAAGCTCCAGTGCATTGAGAGCGTTTCGCACATCCCCCCCGGCAACTCGAACGATATGCGAGAGTGCCTCGTCCGTCATCGAAACCTGTCGTTTTCCATACCCCCGCTCCCGATCCACAAGAGCCCGGGAAAGAAGACCTTTTACGTCCTCATCAATCAGTGGCTTCAGCAGAAAGACCCGGGAGCGAGAGACCAACGCCCGGATGACTTCAAAATAGGGGTTTTCTGTCGACGCTCCGATCAGCACCAGAGTGCCATCTTCAACATGAGGAAGAAGAGCATCCTGCTGGGCCTTGTTCCAGCGATGAACCTCATCGACAAAGAGGGTCGTGCGGATCCCGTGAAACTTCCGTCGATCCTTCGCTTCTTGAATGACTTTCCTGAGCTCGGCGACTCCGGCGAGGATTGCACTGATGGTTACAAAATGCGACCGGGTCGAATTGGCAATGATCCCGGCAAGGGTTGTCTTTCCCGTTCCCGGAGGCCCCCACAACAAGATCGAGGAAAAAAGCCGATCCGCCTCGACCGCCCGACGGAGCAATCGCCCTTCCCCCACGAGCTCTTCCTGACCCACAAACTCGGAGAGGTCTTTTGGCCGCATCCGAGCAGCAAGGGGGGCCTCCCTGTCCATGCGGTCCCTGAGAGCATCATCAAACAAATCCACGTTGCCCCTCCTTCCGAGCCCTCTCGTCGCCTGAGGATCGAGAAAAACATGAAAATCGTCCCAACTCACTTCAAACTTCGACGTTAGCCCCTTTCGAGAAACACGGTCTCGGGTTAAAAAGGTACAGTGGTGCTCATCCGACCTCTCGATAGGGATGCTTGGATTTGACCACACAGCCCCGATGACTAGTTACGATAGCGTTCGATTCAGAAATATGTAGCAGAGCGGGAATAGTCCCTGCTGATTCACGTCAAAAAAGATCAGCCTCGTGACTCACAGAGTTCGGGTCGCCTCGTCCATACTCCCGGACTGTTCCATGAGAACGACAAGGCTTCGGCCCGCTCAAGATCGTAGGAGGAAGTGGTCATCGTGACACGGAAAAAGTACTTCCGTGAGGGGAGCTCGCTCATAGCCCTCGCTCTCTTGCTTGCTCTTACCCAGACCAGCTTTGGCTGTGCAAGCAGTCTCTACGAACAATGGGCGAACCATGACGTCGAAGCCCTCCTCGCGGAGAAAAATCAAAGCGTTATCGGCATCCGAGAGAAAACCGCGATTTACCCGGACCTGATGACTGACGATGAAGAAGATGATGAAGCAGATAGTTCGGGGCCGCAACCGACGGATTCTCCGGTCATCCGTGCCCGGCCCAAAGTCCTCTCCTTACGAGATGCCCTGAGTCAGGCGACCGATACCAGTCGAACCTATCTGCGAGAGCAAGAATCGCTTTACCTGAGCGCCCTTTCTCTCACCGGTTCCCGGCACACGTTCTCACCCCGTCTTGCGGCGAGTCTCTCCCATTTCTTGAGCGACTCCAAGGGAAGAAGCCGATCCCAGACCTCGAGCGCCACCGCGGGCATCAGCCAGATCCTCCCGTTCGGCGGATCGATTGATCTTACTGGAAGAACCAACACCGACTTTTTCTTCTCTGACGTCAATCCAACTACTGGCGCTCCGGACCCGGATCATCGTTCCCCGACAGACACCGCGCTTGGAATCAGCCTCACCCAACCACTTTTAAGAGGAGCCGGCCACGAAGTTTCCCACGAATCGTTGACCCAGTCAGAACGTAACCTTGTCTACGCAATTCGCGACTTCGAGCTCTTTCGGGAAGACTTTGCCATTGAGGTCGCAACACGCTACTACGATCTTGTTCAACAGAAACAGTCCATCGAAAACACCCGGGCCAACCTGGTATCCAACCAGGTTCTTCGCCGCCAGGCAGAAGCCCTCTTCAAGGTAGGAAGAAGCCCGGAACTCGACGTCCTGCGCGCCCGCCGAAACGAGCTTCGCGCCGAAAACCAACTCATTGCTTCGGAGGAAGGATTCCAGGACACCCTTGATCAATTCAAGATATTCCTCGGACTCTCGATCGATGACAACATCGATGTAACCAACGCATCTCCTGAGTTCATCTCCATGGACTATCTTCTCGAGTCATCCCTCGATGTAGCGTTTCGGAATCGACTCGACTATCTCAATCGGAAGGAACAACTCGAAGACTCGGCCCGCTCGGTCAGAATCGCCAGAAACAATCTTCTACCCGACCTCAACCTTACCGCCACCTACGACCTGGCTTCCATACCCGAGGAGCGAGTCTTTCGGCAGAGGTTTTCCGATGAAACTTATACCGTCGGAATCACGCTGGATATCCCTCTTGACCGGGTGCTTGAGCGCAATCAATACCGATCAAGCCAGATCAGCTTCCAGCGAGCTCGTCGCGACCTCGACCTCTTTCGTGACAATCTGACTCTTGGCATCCGTAGTGCTTTTCGAGAACTTGAACGACGAAAGCAAAGCCTCGAAATCCAGGACGAAATCATCGAGTCGGAACGAAGGAACGTGAGGATTGCTGAGATCCGCTTCCGTCAGGGCGACATCCCCAACCGGGATGTCGTGGAAGCCCAAAGCTCCCTCCTTGACGCCCGAAATGGATACATCAGCGAGCTTGTAAACTACGAGATCTCAAGACTCCAGCTCCTTCGTGACCTGGGCATCCTGTTTAGTAACGAGAATGGATACTGGAAAGAATGAAAAAGACCATCATCATCGTTTCGATCCTGGTCGTAACGGCTATCCTCATCGGACTCGCGGGAACCGTGAACTCCGATAGCGGTGAGAGCCAGACTTCCGAGCGATCACTCTTTACCGCGCGCATTCAAGATCTTGATATCGCCGTGACCGAAAACGGTAACCTCAAGGCAAAGAACTCCGCGAACATCGTTCCTCAGTTCGACCGCGAAGGGACCATCATGACCCTTGTCGAAGAAGGAAAGGAGGTCATTGAGGGGGAAGTCTTGATCGTTTTCGACAAGACCGACATCGAGACCCAGATCGACGATCTCCAGACCCGGCTCATCCAGTACGAAACCGAACTCGACGCCGCAAAAGCCGACCTCCAGATCCAGATCAAAGACAATGCCTCCACGACCCGAAAAGCTGATCTCGCTCTGGATATGTCAAAGCTCGAACTCAACAAGTACCTGGAAGGAGATGCTCCCAATGCCTATCGAAAAGCGATGTTGGCGGTGGAGCGCGCTCAATCCGAGTTCGATCGCGCAAAAGAAAAGATGGCACAGGTTCCCGAACTTCTTGCGGAAGGATTCCTGACCCAGGACCAGTCGAAAGAAGAGGAGTTTCGCCACCGAGAAGCGGAAATCAACCTGGAAAACGCCAGCACTGATCTAGAGCTTCTCTTGAAATACACCAAACCCATGGACATCAAAAAGAAGGAGTCGGATGTCGATGAGAAGGATCGAGACCTCCAAAGATCAAAAGAGAAGGCCAAGATCAGCATCAAAGAGAAGGAGGCCAGGGTAACCCGCCATGAACGCCAGGTGAAGTCAACCAAGGCCCGACTGGAAACTCTCCGCAAGCAAGCAGAAAAGATGACCATCACCGCACCCAAACCCGGCATCGTGATGTACGGCGATCCCGCAAGGCCTTGGGAACAGGACCAGATCAAGGTCGGGAACCGGGTCTGGAGCGGCATGACTCTGCTCACGATCCCCGACCTGACGGAGATGCAATGCCTGGTGCAGATCCATGAGGCGGACATCAATAAAATCAAAGAGAACCAGGAAGTCCTGATCACCGTGGACAGCGAAAAGGGAGAAAGCTTCACCGGATTCGTCAGCAAAGTTGCCAAGGTTGCGACATCCCAGGGTTGGAGATCGAATTCAAGCAGCAAAAGCTTCCCGGTAGAGATCACCATGCACCAGGCTGAAGTCGAGCTTCGTGCCGGCATCACTGCCAAAGTACAGATCAATATTGAATCTCTTGCGGATGTGCTTGTGGTCCCCATCCACTCGGTCTTCAACGAGTCCGGAAAACAGTTTTGCTTCGTGCAAACCGCCAGCGAAATCGAGAATCGGCCGGTCACCCTCGGCCGCCACAACGAACACTTCGTGGTCGTTGAAGACGGCTTGCAGAAAGGCGAGAAAGTCCTTCTCTTTGATCCACGTCGAGATGGAGCATCCTCTTCTCCCACGGGCACCGAGGAAAACATCGTGGAAGAAGAAGCGCCCAAAAGTCTCTCGGCTCTGACTCCGTAAATGTCCGCATCTCTTGAAAACACGACCCGAAAGATCTCGATGAGCAAAGCAGTCGTCAGCCTCGAAAACGTGGAAAAGGACTATGGCACCGGCGACGCCATTGTCCGTGTTCTACGAGACGTGAGCATCCGGGTCGAAGAGGGAGAACTCGTCGGAATCATCGGAGCATCCGGATCGGGAAAGACAACTCTCCTGAACATCCTCGGCTGCCTGGATCGCCCTTCTCGCGGGCACTACTTCCTCGGAGGAAAAGACGTTTCCGGGCTTTCCGACAACGAACTCTCTCTCATGCGAAACCAGACCATCGGGTTCGTTTTTCAATCCTTCAATCTCATCCCTCAACTCACCGTTCTTGAGAACGTTGAAACTCCTGGCTTCTACGGAAAGATCCCCAAACGACAACGAACGGAGCGCGCGAGAGATCTCCTTCATCTTGTCGGGCTTTCTCACCGGTTGAATCACTACCCGCCCCAGCTTTCAGGAGGAGAGAAACAGCGGGTAGCCATCGCAAGATCGCTCATGAACGATCCTGCCTATATCCTCGCCGATGAACCAACGGGTAACCTCGATTCCAAGAGCGGCACAGACGTGATGGAGATCTTTTTCGAGCTCAATCAGCAGGGAAAGACCATCGTCCTTGTCACTCACAATCCCGAGATTGCCCAGACCCTTCAGCGAGTCATCGAGTTACGCGATGGAAAGGTCCTGAACGACCGAATCATCGAAACCTTCCGGAACACCGGGGCAAAGAAGCTCGACCTTCTCGGGCGCCCCCAAGGAGCGTAAGACGTGTGGCTTCAAAGCGGGATCGAGATCTTCGTTCTGGGTGTGCGGAACTTGCTTCGAAACAAGCTCCGCTCCTTCCTCACGATGCTCGGCATCATCTTCGGGGTGGGGTCGGTCATTTCAATGATGGCCGTGGGAGCCGGTGCACGGGAAGAGATCCTTGCCCAGATTCAAGAGCTCGGCGTCAACAACATCATCGTCAACTCGGTGAAGCCTCCGGAGGAAACCAAGGCAAGCTCCCAGACCAACTTCCTCCACACCTACGGCCTGACTTACCGGGATTCGGAACAGATCGAGAAAACCTGCCCGTCGGTGAACAAGATTCTCCCGGTGAACCTGGTCAAGGAGAGGATCTGGTACGGTTCGAAGAGACTGGAGGCGTCGGTCCTCGGAGTGCTTCCCGAACAACTCCAGGTCTTGAACCTCAAGGTGGAACGGGGACGCCTCTTCACCGAGATCGACTCCCGATCCGGTCAAAAAGTGTGCATCATCCGCAAGGGTTTGATCCGAGATCTGGAAACGGTGGAGGATGTTCTTGGGCTGACCCTACGCATCGGACCCTATCCCTTCAGAGTGGTTGGAATTCTTGAGGACAATCGGTATCAGTCCCATACAAGAAAGGCACTGGCCCTCGATAATCGGGGATCGGAAGTCTACATCCCCTATCGGACCTCCATGAAAACCTACGGGATCCGCTCCTTCGTTGAAAGAAGTGGTAGCCGGGAATACACGGAAGTCGAGCTGGATCAGATCATCGTTGAAACCAAAGGCCCCGATGTCGTCATCGACACCGCACGAATGATCTCTTCCATCCTCGCGAATTTCCACGAAGATCGAGACTACGAGATCGTGGTTCCTCTCGAACGCCTTCAGGAGCGAGAAAAGACCCAGGAAGTCTTCAGCATCGTCATGGTTTTGATCGCCGGGATCTCTCTACTGGTGGGCGGAATCGGCATCGTCAACATCATGCTGGCAACGATCACCGAGCGAACCAAGGAAATTGGTATTCGCCGGGCGCTCGGAGCCACCCGATCCGATATCGTCATTCAGTTCCTGATGGAGACCGTGGCCATCTCGGTCATCGGAGGCCTCTTTGGCTGTGTATTTGGCTTCCTCGGCATCTTCTCCATCACTCACTTCACCGAGTGGAAAGCGGTGGTCAATCCCTCCTACGCTCTTATCTCCCTCGGGATCTCCTGCACGGTGGGAGTCGTCTTCGGGATCTACCCGGCGCGAAGAGCCGCTCATATGGATCCGATCGGGGCGCTGCGCTACGAGTAACAAGACAAATTATTCTTTCCTGTTCTCGTCGATACTCTCCACAACCGGAACAACGAGCCTCGCCATCTCCCAGTAGACCCGTTTGTCTTGAGCATTAACCTCGCCATCCCGATAGCAATCTAGCTGAACGATGTGATGAAAGTCGTTCAAGAAAGCAAGGACCGATTCAACCCGGGTCACGTCGGCGGATGGCAAGAATGCCTCTTTCGACGCTTCGCTCTTCTCTTCGTTGTCCTTCACGATTCCCGGCAAGAAAGAGGGGCCGGGCTGCCCTTCGGACAAACTCGCCACCAAATAGTCCGTGCGGTTTTTCCTCCCGACTTGATCCCGCAGATTCTGATTCCAGAGAAAATCTCGGTGATGGTCAAACCAGAGGAGAAAATCATCCTCAACAAAAGCCGATGCTTCTCCGAGCATTCCCCGAAGATGCTTCATCGCAAGCAAGAATACCGGATACACCTGAGCACCAAGAGCCCCCGACGCCTGCTTCGGAATAAATATCCCTTCCTGAGGTAGCAACTGAAGTCGGTTGTACGACGCTCCAAGGGATGAGGTCAGCTGCTTCTCTCCTTTGGAGAGATCGACCTCGAAGGGATTCAGCACCAGTTGACGGGGAACGATCGACCATTCCACCCATCGAACAGCGCCAAGGATTTCGGCACGATCCACCGGATCCTCCATTCCATTGTGGATCAACCCTCCTTCCTCAACTTGCTCCAGCCACATCCCATTTGATTTCACTCGCTCCTTCCAAAGATCGCCCAAAGCCCTGGAGTCATCTCGATACCTGGAAAATCTCTTCTCAAGGCCTGGTGAATCAATCCTCGAACTCTCGGGCACATAGGCACGATACTCTGCCCACCAGGAGTCTTCTTCCCGGGGGTCGAGACCAAGACAAAAATCATCGAGTCGCATCAAGGGAACAAGAGGCTCCTCCTCCAGACCTTCGGTTGAAAGCAAAGGGAATTTTTCGATCATGGGGATCTCGCCATGACGAGCGAACAACCTTGAACGAAGATCCCGAACGTCTCGAACCAGGTCTTCCCAGAGAGGAAGAAGATCCCGGGAAAGTTGATTCGAAATGACGGGTCGGGTAAGCGCCGAAATACGCTGGAGCCTTTCCTTGGAGACCTTGGTATCGCGTCGAGAAAGATCGGAACGCCTTCTTTCCGCCCGGGCGATAACGGACGCTATCTCCTCGAAGGAGATGAAGAGGGTTGATCCATCCGCCACGATCAGGTCTTTCGATGGTGCAGCCGGAGAACGGTGCAGCTTTCCACGAAAAGAATCCCAGGCGGCACAAAAGGCAAAGAAGGAGTCCCCAAGACGCAAGTGGCAAAGGTCCACCGGGGTCAGAGCGCCATCCCCATTCACGTCCCCACGAAAACGATACTCCCCGAGCCTTTTCGAGAATCGGCTGTTGATGCGAAAAAGCTCAACAAGCTTGGTGGAAGCCAGGGCCAGCTCCGGGCTCTTGGTAAGAGCCACAGCAATTTGCTCCTGTCGCTCCCGGATCTGGGCATCTGTCCTCTTGGTCGGCTCCCGGTCAGACCCGAGCACCGCTGTTGCCCAGCCTCCCGGAGCGAGAATCGTGAGGAAGGCCAACCGTAGGATCCTGCGAGATACCATGAACCTACGATAGCACGTGTGAGTCACGGGCGCCCAGCAGCCCCGTCAATCGCTCTGATGCCCGGGATCTGTCGCTTCAGGAACGAAATCGTTGTGATCTCGGAACCCGTGAAACTGGCCAGCCTTTCGATAGGCTTCAACGTACCTGGTGTAGCGAATGGCCTGTTCGGGAATGGAGCGGATTTCTTCCTCGGTAAGATCCCGAACAATGCGAGCGGGCTGCCCCATGAGAAGGACACCGGACGGGATTCTCTTTCCCGGTGGCACGAGGGATCCGGCGCCCACGATCACGTCCCCCCCGATGACAGCACCGTCAAGAACAAGAGACCTCATGCCGAGCAAAACTCGACTGCCGATCGTACACCCGTGAGCAATGGCACCGTGCCCAAACGTCACGTCGTCTCCGACTCTGAGGTCAAACCGGTCATGGAGAGTATGAAGAATACATCCATCTTGAATGTTGGTCCGATCCCCGACCTCGATGGAATTGACATCGCCTCGAATGGCCGCGTGAAACCAGATCGAGCAGTTCTCTCCGAGCCTCACATCGCCATTGATCCGAGCGCTCGGATCGACATAGCAGGTGTCCGGAATTCGGGGAGATTTCAAGAGATGGGGAAGTTCAAATCCCATGGCCTCACCTCGCTCTTCGTTTACTCGTCCGTTCCGGGCGCCACAAAATCCGGGAGCGCGATTTCGCAGACATCCTCGTCCCGAACCACCTTGCCCCGGGTGGCAAGTCCATCGCGCAAGTAGCGAACGAGGCTAAAAAGATTCTGATGGGTCTCGCCATCATAGTAACGCAAACTACCATCTATGCGGGACGCGATTCTCGCGTCGACTGAAGTTGAGGTCAAATTCTTCGGGGACTGTAGACCTGGGCCCGCGTATGCAAACGACCACTCCGAAGAAAAGGAAGGTACATAGTTCGTCGCCGGGTGCGCCTCGCCAAACACTTCCGCCATCGAACGCAAGACCGTTGCCAGCCCATCAAAGCAATGGAGAGACGCGGATCCGGTCTGGATGGCCAGCCCGCCTTGCGGAGTGAGCTTACCAAGGACAAGCTCTAAAAACTCAACCGTAAAAAGACGAGCGCAAGCCCCCCCTGCCAACGAGTCGTTTACATCGACGATCACCGCGTCAAATGGCTCGGATGCATTCTCCAGATAGCTGCGCCCCTCGGCGATCACGACTTCGGTCCGTGGATCGTCGAACGCTCCCGCGTGAGACGTCGGAAGATGTTCGACGCAGGCGTCAACAACCATCCGGTCCCGATCCACCATGACCACCTTCTCGACCGATTTGTGCCGGAGAGCCTCCCGAACAGCGGCTCCCTCACCGCCCCCGATCACCAGAATACGACGGGGCTCAGGCACTCCCAAAAGCAGAGGATGAACCATGGTCTCGTGATAGATGTGTTCGTCGCCCTCGAAGCTCTGGGTCTCGCCATCCAGGATCAGGCAACGCCCGTAGGTCTCAAGATCGAGGATCTCGATCTCTTGCAGATCACTCTTCTTGCGGTAGATTTCTCGCTTGACCGAATGGCAGGTGTATTCGGTCGCGGAACTCCAGTCGAGAAGCCAGCGACGGCGAGAATCAGATCTGGCTTGTTTCGGAGAAGATTCAGCATCTTCGGATGTCACCGAACGGGTCCCTCGAAACGTCATTCCCGGTCCTTTCTCAGAGAAGACTCCTTGAAACATTTCAAGGTTGCCTATTTCCCCGATAACGGATTCAACTCGGTTTGCTTGGGTTGGAAAGTGCGAACCAGTTGACCGCGAGCAACCTCTAGCTCGGTCACCTTTTTCGCTTTTAGGCTCTCACCGAGGAGGAGCTTTCCCTTTTGAGGGTCGGCGGTATCTCCGCAAACATAGATGTCGGCGCTCGCCATCCCGTACTCGGGCCACGAGTGAAGGCTCAAGTGACTTTCGGCCAGGATGATCATCACGCTCACGCCGTAAGGCTCAAAACGATGGGAATGGACCGCAACGACCGAAGCACCCATCTCTTCCGCAGCCGTGGTGCAGCTCGAGCGAAGATAGACCTCATCATCCAGGAGCTCAACATTACATTCAGCAAAGTCGACCAACAGATGGGTCCCCAAATGGTTCGCCATAAAAACGCCCTCATCAGATTCTCTTCAAGCCGCAACAAACAAACGCTCAGCACCAAGCCTGCGGCCAACCCACCTATGAACGATCCTGGAAACAGGGCCAGAGAATACTATTTCTCCAGCAATTCGTGGAAAGACTGTTTGATTCCCGCCAGGGTCTTCCGCCAATACGGCCTATTCGGGCAAGGCCACCCGATCGCCAACCGAGTCGTAGCGCAGCTGGACCCGCCTCTTTTTCCCCAGTTTGACATCGTAGATATCGCACTGATCGTACGGTTTGGAGTAGACGTGTAGGCTCACCGCGGGCCCTCCGAAATCCACCGGATTTTCGACCGAATGAATGTCCGCCGGGCCATCCAGGTGGCCTTCTCCCCCATCCACAGCCTCCCCAACAGGCTCAATGACGAGGGGATCCGACTGAATCTCGCGATAATTGCGAAACCGGAGACGGCCTCGCTCAACTCTCGCCCAGCAGAGCTCTCCTTCGTGGCCGTGGACGGGAGCCATTTGGCCCCTGTCCCAGCAAAGGATCAAGACCTCAACCTCCGGACTCTTGAATACCAGGTGACGGGTGTATTTTCCGGGCTCAAAGCGAATACACGGCTCCAGACACGCGTCTTCGATCCGGGTCTCCAGAAGAAAGCGATGGAGCTTCTCCTGATACGATCCCTGGTCAATCAGGGCCTTCATCTCGACGACAAAGTCAGAAAGCGAGATTCTAGTCTGGGTCATGGGCATACTGCGGCATCCTCATCTTTTCCGTGGAACCGACTCCTCGGCTCGTAATTTCGACCCATCATGAGACTCCAGAAGTCTCTCCCTGTCAAGGGCATCCAAAGAGAAGCGAACCGTCGGAGGAGGATCGATCCGGGCCTCCTTGTAAAACTCGACTGGATTCAGGAGACTAGTCCTACAGATCTGGCGTCCTGGTGATCTGCCTCACAGGGGTGGGTGCCCGGAGAGAAAAGACAATGGCCCCCGATTTGGAGCCCGCAACTTGCCTCTTTTTCACAAGAAGAAACGACTGACCGACTACGCCTCGTGCGCCGGCTGAGCGGGTAAGATTCCCATCGAGGAACTGGCGCAGGTTCTGCGTCAAATCACAACACCCACGAAAGCCAGGGACCCAAACGTACTGGTGGGGTCCGAGACCCTCGACGACGCCGGGGTCTATCGAATCACCGATGAAATCGCTCTTGTCCAGACACTGGATTTCTTTCCTCCGGTCCTGGATGACCCGTACATCTACGGTCAGATCTCTGCGGCAAACGCCCTCTCCGACGTCTACGCCATGGGGGGAGAGCCCAAGACCGTCCTGAACCTGGTCGGATTTCCCGACGATGAACTCGGAATGGATATCCTGGCCAAGATCCTGTCAGGGGGAAGCGAGCGGATCGCCGAGGCGAACGCGAGCCTGATCGGCGGACACACGGTCCGGGACGCAGAAATCAAGTACGGCCTGTCCGTCACCGGCCTGGTCAATCCCGCCCACATCGTCACGAACACACACGCAAAGCCCGGCGACGTGCTCTATCTCACGAAACCACTCGGCACCGGATTTGTCACGACGGCTCACAAAGCCAAACGCTGTCCGGACAAAACCCTGGAAGAAGCCTGCAAAAGCATGGTGGACTTGAACGCCGGAGCGGCAAAAGCCATGAAGGAACTGGGAGTCCGATGCGCTACGGATGTCACCGGCTTTGGGTTCGCCGGCCATGCCCATGAAATGGCGGCCGGGTCTTCTGTAACTCTCGTTATCAGGGTCTCGAGCCTCCCCATCCTGCCCGGTGCCGTAGACCTGGTCAAGGCAAAGCTCTTTACCCGTGCAAGCGCCACGAACATGCAGTATGTGAGCAAGGTCACCCGCACCCACGAATCCGTCGATCCAATCCTCGCCGAGTTTCTTTATGACCCCCAAACTTCAGGCGGTCTTCTCATGGCCGTTCCCAAGGAGAACGACAAGAGAGCCGAGGAAGTTCTTCGATCCTTCGAAACCATCTGCGCGGCAAGAGTCGGGGAAGTCGTTGAAAAGGAAGAAGGAGTCGACCTGCGCATCGAACCGTAGCAGCCTGTTGACAAGGTAAGATTCCGTCGAAGCCAGCCCTTTCAGCCCAGCTCAGGTCGCCGACGGAAGCTCGATCACAAAGGTCGCTCCTCCTTCGCGATGATGGCTGGCGTGGAGCCGACCTCCATGGGCGTCGAGGATCGTTCGGCAGATGGAAAGCCCGATCCCGATGCCTTCGGGCTTCGTCGAGAAAAACGCCTCGAAGCACTCCTCCGGCTCCCGGTCTCCGAAACCGGCTCCCGAATCTGAAACACAAATCTCGACCTTGTCTTGCCCGGCCTGGCGCAAGTCGATCTTGATCCTTCCGTCGGCTCCCTGGACTTCGCGAATGGCCTCCACTCCATTTCGGATCAAGTTGACCAGAACCTGTTGAAGCTGAATCGCGTCTCCGGAAACAGGGGAAATCGCCTCCCCGATCTCGACCGTGACGTCGATATCTCTTTCACCCAGTTCGGGCGAAACCAGCGCCACGACTTCATGAATGAGATCGGGCAAGTGAACCGGAGCGCGACATGCAGCACGTTTTCGCACGAAGTCTCGCCAACGACGGATGATCTCTCCCGCTCTTTGCGCCTGATCCCGAACCTTCTCCAGGATTTCCCCTGCCTCACCGGTTCCTGTATCGTCGGCAAACATCTTGACGCAGGTCGCGGTGTAAGTAGAAATCGCGGACAGAGGCTGATTCAGCTCGTGGGCGAAAGCCGTCGACATCTCCCCCAGAGTGCTGAGGCGTCCCACGTGAGCCAGGTTGCTCTGGAGGTCTCGGAGTTCCTGCTCCATCAACGTTTGCTCGGTGACATCGTGGATAGTTCCGATGACACCGGCAATCTTTCCCTCCCGACTTCGATGAGGCACCTTTGTTACATGAAATATTCTGGTCCCGGTTCCGACCGGTAGCGCCAGTTTCTTTTGAGCCGTACTTCCGGTTGCCATCACCCACTGCTCATCCGGCGCAAACCCGACCGATGACGACGAACCCTCCTGTCCCGTTTCTCCCACGATCTCCCCCAGACAACCGGCGTCAAGATTCGATCCGGTTGAACTCATCACTCGATAACGGCCGGTTCGGTCCTTGAGATAAACCACATCCGTCGTTCCCTCGATGACCGCCTGGAGAAGGTCACTGTTTTCCCGGAGTGATTCTTCGGCACGCTTTCTTTCGGTAATGTCTGCACAGCACCCCAAAAAGCCGGCAAACTCCCCTTCCGAAGTAAGGCGTGGCGCTCCCGTGGTCACAAGCCAGCGGTACTCCCCGTCGTATCGCCGCACCCGCAACTCGGTGCGGAACTCAGCCCGGGCCTTCAGAGCATTCCTTGATACCTCAAGAAAGCTCTCCCGATCCTCCGGATGCATCCCCTCCTGGAATCCAAACCCGATTTCGGCGGCGAGGCTGCGCCCGGTGAAGTCGAGCCAGTACTGGTTGAAGTAGATCGGCAGACCGGATCCATCCGCCATCCAGATGAGCACGGGAAGAGCGTCGGCAACTGCAAGAAATGGAGCCCGAAGGTCACTCGTGATGCGGGAACGACCGGGAGATGTGCCCAGCTCCGCTCCTTCAAGCAGATCAAGGCGCGCCCGAAGCTCAGCTACCTCGCGATTCAAATCCGCCTGATTTTCCGTCAATGCGAATCTCCATTCCGCACCGGAGGGAGCCCCCTCACCGATTGCAATAACCAAGATGGATTCGGGTTGTCATCAGCTCACTAGCAGCCCGTTGACAAAGTCAGATTCCGTCGAGGACAGCCCTTTCGGCCCAACTCTGCGTCGCCGAAAAGCACAAGAATCAACAAATTCGAGTCCATTCCGGCTCCTTGATCTGAACCGAAATGACTTGCCCTCGGCGA
>JAJDCM010000227.1 GCA_029260825.1 Planctomycetota bacterium
GCCCCCCCTCCCGGGCAACCCGAACCGTATCCCCCGCGCAAACCCTGAATCCTCAACTTGGCACCCTTGAGCCCCCCTCCCGGACAGCCCGAACCGTCATCCCCCGCGCAAACCTTGAATCCTCAACTTCGCACCCTTGAGCCCTATTCTTCTTCCCACTTCCGGAACCGATTCGTTCCCTTCTTCTTGTTCGGATCCTTTCCAAACAAATCGACTTTCACCCGGTTGAACTGGCCTGAAGCAGCCATCCGCACCGAAATGTCTTCCGCTTCTTTCAGCTCTTCAAGGATCGCGTAGGCGCTCTGTCCACCGATATCCCCGATCGTTGCCACAGCAGCCACTCTTGCCTCTGCTGACTCACTCGTAAGCGCAAGCGTTTTCAGATCGGGCAAAGCTCGCGCATCCTTGCTCCAGGCAAGTGCATAAGCCGCCTTTTCCTTCACAAGATCACTCTCGTCTTCATTGCGAAGCATGGTCAGAATGGATTCAACTGCCTCGGGATCCTTCGAGCGCCCGAGCGTGTCGACGATCGCCGCCTTCATCCGATCTTCCGACTCGGCCTCAAGAGCCGCCTTGAGCTTCTCGACGTAGCCTTCCTTACCATAGGCTGCGTACTTTTGAAGCATTTCCGGGTCGAGCTTCTCGTTCCGACGAAGAGCGTCGATAATTCGATCTACGTGCTCTGGATCACCCGAGTAAATGAGACTACGGGCAGCAAGATCGTAGTTTCTCTTTGCCGTCTGGGAATCAAGAACCGAAACCAGCTGCTCGTGAATCTGCTTTCGAAGATCCGCGTCTTCCAGCTCCCCGGCAAGTCGACCGACCTTGTGCAATGCATCGAAGCGCAACTTCTGATCGTCCTCGGTATTGAAGATGTCCGTCAGCTGAGCAACCGCATCCTCCGATGCAATCAGATACAAGGATCGAATCGCCTCGATCCTCAACCAGTTCGGCTGATCCACCGACCGGGCAATCTCCGTCAGAAAAGCAGTTGCCTGGTCATCCCCAAGAAGCCCAAGAGTCTTCAAGATCTCGTGAAGGACTCCCTTCCTACCAAGATCTGCCTTCGCGATCTCGATGATGTCTTCGATCACCGCTGGATCATCGAACTTGGCCAGAACCTTGATGATCGCTCTTTGAATCTCGTTGCTGTCGCTCGCCCCTTGAAACAGAGCCAGTAGATCGGGCACGACAGACGCATCACAGATCCTGTACAGCACCGAGATCGCCGCAACCTGAAGGGAAAGATCACCGCCACGATTCATCGCAAGCGCAACAATGGTATCTCGCGCAGGAAGGTAGCCCTTCTTCGCCAGCATGTTGACAAGATCAATCTGCAAGGGAATGTGATCCCGGTTCTTGAGAACATCAAGCAATCGAGCCATCACCCGATTGAGAATCACCTGGTCGACCGCCGGGTCTTCCAGCCAGAGCTTCTTCAGGACCCAAAGGGCAGTAATCGGAATCTTCTTGTCGTTTTCAGTTTCAACGACATCAATACACATTGCTATGGAGGAGCGGAGAAGACCCGGGTACTTCTCCAGGAGCTCGACGATCTTCTTGCGGTCATTCTCGTAGATCGCCGCCCGCAGTTCATCGACAACCGAAGCCAATCGCTCGTCGAACGCAAAACCAAGCTCGGCCGCCTTCACGCTGGCCTCACTCGGCGCGGCATTTTTCAGATCCCCCGGAGAGGATTCGCCAACCGTCCCCGGTCCAGCCGGCTCAGAATCCGGGGTTGAATCCTGAAACAGGACGAAGGCCAAGAAGCCCATGGCCAGTAAAGAAGCCAAGATCAAGCCGACGACGATCAGAATCCGTGAGTTCATAACGTTGGATCTCCCATGGAGGCCGGGTAGAGCCGAGCTCCTGCCCGGAAAGCGCCAATATTCATTCTGCGCCTATCTCTAAAAATATCAAACGGTTACCGCAGCAGTTTCAGTTGGACCACAGGGCGCGAACCGTCCCCTCGATCCACCAACCCTGGCTCCCGCATCTCAGTAGACATCCAAGCGTTTCTTCAGTTCCACAGCGTCCGGAAAGTGCTTCAGAGCCTCCTTGATCAGAGAGGAAGCTTCTTTTTGACGACCACTTCGGTCGAGAACTTGCGCAAGATCCAGGGTAGCCCTCACCCCCTCTTCCTTCTTCCCGGCGGCCAGAAGGGATCTGACCCAGGTGTCCCGGAAATCAAGGTTTTCCGGTGCGAACTGAATCGCTTCCCGTGCATGCTGCAAGGCCTCCGTGGGATTCCTCACCGATTCATCCCCGGCCGAGATCAAGATCCAGGAGAGCTCATTGAGAAGACCCGGATGATCGGGCACCTTCACCACCGCACCTCTCAGAACCACCACAGCCTCCCGCTCCCGATTCAACCGACTCAGGACCTGGCCCTTTTGCAGACTCACCCAGACCTTGTCCTGACCGTCTTCCACCGCATTCAAGACCGAAAGTGCCCGGGCCGACTTCCCATCCTCCCGGTAAAACGAAACAAGAAGCTCGTGACCGAAGTCAAAGATTGGATTCCGAGAGACGAGGGCTTCGAGCTCCTGCACGGCTCCCTCCCGATCTCCAAAAGTGTCCTTGAGAAACGCGATCCGCCAGGTCGCGGCATCCACGTTATTGTCGAGCTTGCGGGTGGTCTCATAGGCCTTCATGGCCAGGTCACCCACCCCGATAGCCTCATAGCACTGACCAAGCTGAAAAAAGAGCTCCGGATCCGGGTCACCAAGACCAATCGCCGCCACGAATTGCTCCGCCGCCTCCTCGAACCGCCCCCCGGATTGAAAAATCCTCGCCAGCGGAGCGCGGGGCTCTCGCACCGCCGCCCCCGCCTGGATCGAGCGGCGGAAAGCTGAGATCGATTCGTCGGTTTCACCCCCGTCCCGGAGTAATAATCCTAACTCGTACCAGACTTCCCAGGCCCCAGGAAAATCGCCGGACGCCTCACTCAGATAACGCCTACTCTCGTCAAGCTCTCCTGCGACCCGAAGGAGCCGACCGCGAATGCCGGCAAGACGAGCAGACCGAGGAAACTCCTGAACAGCCATCAAAGAGACTTTCAGTGCCCGGGGAAAGTTCTCTCTTGCGAGCTCCAGCAGAATTTCAAACTCTCGAAAGGGAGCCGAAGACAGCCCGGAAAACCAGGCCGTCGCATTCTTCAGATCGCCCCCCGCTTCATCCAACTTGCCAAGAGACAAGAAGGAAGAACCCCGCACCAACCCGGCCGCCGGCACCATCTGGGGAACACTTCCTAGAACCCGATTGCAAAGATCCAGGGAACGTCGGTTCTTCCCGAAAGAAAACTGACGCCAGGCTTCTTCAAGCCCGATCAAAGAAGAGGCAAAGTCCCGCGGGTCCTTCCGCAACAAAGGAAAAGAACTCGAATCTCCGACGTAGGCGAGAAGCTTCAAAAGGCAATCCTGCGCGGTTTTCTTGAGCGCAGCGCCTTCTCCCCCTTCTTCTTCCCAGCTTCCCCGACCGATCCGCTCTTCACCACTGGCCTTCTTGCGAAAAAGAGCCCACCGCGCCCCGCCCAAAAGTCGAAGGTCACCCTGAGTGACGCTAACCAGTGGATGAAGGCCGTACCGACTCCACGAACGAAAAGATCTCGAGACAACCTGAAGCTCCTCCGTATCCGGAGAAAGCCCGGTCGCAAAGAAGTCCCTCTCCACCGAACTCTTCTTCATCAAAAGACCAGCGAGAGAAGAGCCCAGATCCAGAAGGGAAACCGGTGATTCGACAACCCTCCCTGAAGAACCGGCGAGGGCCGAGCTCCAGACAACACACGGCACTTCCACCGCCCGGGGTTTGAGAAGCAAGGAATCCGCACCTGGATCCGGCCTTGCTCCAAAAACCGAAGTCACGACGATGATGGTCGAATCGAGATGGCCAGCCTGACGAATCGTATCGAGCAACCGCATCGAACCGGCCGCGATGTCGATGATCTTTTCTTCCCGGGTCCTCGTCGGTTTGCCTGGCCTCCCGGGAGAGATGAGGTCGGAGAAATGCACCCATCCAAAAAAGCGCCGATCCACGATCCCACGCAATTGATGGTCCGCCGCCTTTCCCACCGCCAAACCATCTCTAAATCGCTCGGAACCGAGGGGTATGGGCAGAAACTCCATCTTGTCATCGAACGAAGAAAACCCGGAATCCAGCCCCGACCGCCGTCCCAAAGATGATCTGGAGACACACCCAAAAGTATCGAATCCGCCCTCTTTGAAATGACCGGCCAAAGTGGAGACGTCTGACTCAAGCTTCCCATGAGAGTCAAAGACCCCTGTCTCCTCGGGAGGATGTCCCGTCATGAGAGACACATGGGCCGCCACCGACACCGGGATCGGCGTCCCGCATCTTGCGAAGTGAATCGAACGGCCAAGGAAGGCCGTATTCAGACTCGAAGACAGTTCTCGATCCAGAATCTCCAGGTCCGACGTCCCCATTCCGTCCACCGTGATGAAGATCAGACTTTTCCCGGACGAGGATTCTCGGAGGGACTCCTGAGGGCTCTTCCCGCAAGATGGGAAAAGAACGAGGATTGTCAGAGCAAGACAAACTGTACTCAGGACTGAAGGAAGCGTTCGGAACACGTCTTGACGTCGCTTATTGGTTCGAGGTCGAGGAGGAGGGAATCGAAGTGCCCTCGTTCACACTCGCGGCTTCGCCGTTTCCGTTGGCTCCCTCTTCCAGGGTCACCGAACTCGACGAACCCGGTGAAGAAGGCTCCACCGGCGCATCCTCTGGGACATAAACGGCATCACTTGGTTCCCCGGTGCCGTCCGAAACGGATGACTCGGACGTGGACGACCCGTTCGTTGATCCGTTGGCTGGTCCGCTTTTCTTCATGCTGAAGGGACCGACCAGCTCCGCTTCGGACTCCGCTTCGATCTTGTGGGTCGGCACCTTCTCCCCGTTTTCAAGCATCACGCCCCGTCCCGAGAGCTGAACGGCGATCCTCTTGGAGATTCCGGATCGCTCCATGGTTACGCCATAAAGCGTATCGGCAGCACACATGGTGCGCTTACTGTGGGTGATCAGGATGAACTGGGAGTCCTGGAGGTAGTTCTTGAGCATGTCGACGAAACGTTGGACGTTTGCATCATCCAGAGCGGCGTCAACTTCATCCAGAACGCAGAACGGGCTCGGACGGGATTTGAAGATCGCAAACAGAAGAGCCACCGCGGTCATGGTTCGCTCGCCACCTGAAAGCTGGCTGAGAGCAACGAGTTCTTTCCCGGGAGGCTTGGCCACGATCTGAATCCCGCAATCCAGGGGCTCAAGCTCATCCAGAAGAATCAGGTCGGCCTTTCCACCTCCAAAAAGCTTCCGGAAGATGTCGTTGAAATGCTTGCACACATCCTCGAAACACGTCACAAACTTCGAGATGCTGTCTTCATCAATCCGCTCGATCACCGCAATGAGCTTCCCACGGGAATCGGTCAAATCACGTCTTTGGCTGTCGAGGAAACCAGATCGATCCTCGTGCTCCGACAATTCATCCAGAGCCGCCAGGTTGACGTTTCCGATCCGCTCGAGCTTGTCTCGAACATCGATGATCTCGGACTCCAGGTCGGAATCATCGTCGAGTTCAAAGAGGCTGAGGGCAGACTCCTCTTCCGCCGGCTTATCCTCTTCACCTTCTCCTTCACCGGAAGCTTCTGTTTGATTCTCACCGCTCTGTTCCCCGGTTGCCTCCAAGGATTCTCCCCCAACTTCGACCGTCGAAGATTCCAGGACTTCCGGCCCTTCGACTTCCGCTCCCCCCTCTTCTTCCGCAAGAACAGCTGCTTCGGCCTCCGCCTTTTGAGCCAGATACTTGCCGTACTCCTCGTCGAGATCGACTTCGAGTTCTTCCCGAACTCGCTCAACAAGATTGGTCTTGTTTGCCAGACATTCGGAGGCTCGAACATCGAGTTCAGCCAGACGCTCCCGTGCACGGGTCAAGCTCTCCTCCGCCTGATTGAGCTCGACGGCTAGCTGTTCACGCTCCAGCCCCGTTTCATCCCTTTTCTCGGTGACCGATTCTAAATCGCTCTGGGCCGTGACCTTCTTCTCGTCAAAAGATTGCAGTCGTTCAGCAAGAACGTGACCATCCTTTTCCGCCTCATCGCATTTGCGGAGAAGATCCTGGGTCTCTCTCTGGGCGGAATCAATCCGACGCTTTTCCTCCCCGATGACCCGATCCAGCATTTCAAGAGAAGAACGGAGGCTCTCCCCCTTCTCGTGGATACCCGCAAGCTGAACCCGCGCCTCTCCCGTCTGTTCCCGAAGCCGGTCCCGATCGGTCGATCTCGTTTGATGATCCTCTTCGGTCGTCTTGATGAGGTCACCAAGGGTCTCGATGGATCGGGTAAGCCTCCCCGCGACTCCCGCCTCTTCCGACTCCTCTCCCCGCACCTCGTCGTGTTCTCGCTCGATTTCCTTCTCATCGGTCTCATCGACAAAACGCTCGTCCCGAAGCGCCGCTTCACGCCGGGAAAGCTCGGTCATGCTCGACCGGAGCTCGATCAGCTTTCGCTCATGCGCCCGAAGGGTCTGCTCACCACCCGCAATTCCCTCCTTTGTCGGTTGGACCGTTTCCCGAACGCCTTCGAGCTTGACCACGAGTTCATCGATCAAAGAAGAAAGTTCGACCACATCACGCTGGAGAATCTCGATCTCGTTTTTCTGGGCAATCAAGCCCGGATGAGTTCCGCCATGGCCGGTGGCGAAGGAACCATCCGACTCCACCACCGTCCCTTGCAAGGAGACGTAGCGGGCACCCGGGATTCTCTGCTCCCTCCCGAGTCGATGAGCATCTTCACATCGCCTGACGAATCGAATCGGACCAAGCAACCGGGTCAGAAGCGGCGCCACCCGAGAATCCGGAGGCTCTCTCAAGAGCGACAGGGCCGAAGCTCCGGATCCGTCCAGAGCCAGATCAAGCGCTTCCCGAGTCAGGGGTTGGAACGGTGCCGGCTCTCCCCCGGAGACGATTTCGGACGTCGAGGCTGGAAGAAGATCGAGGGCGTAAAACCGAGCATAACCCTTCTTCTCGGTGCGGAGGTACTCGGCGGCAGCAAGGGCTTCCGTTTCCGTGACTGCCACCAGTGCTTGCGACTGACTCTGCAGAGCACGTTCCAGGGGAGCTGCAAAGGCGAGATCCACCTTGAGAAAGCTCGCCACCATGCCCAGAATCCCCGAGAGTTCCCCCCGGGATCGAGCGCCAATGACTTCCTTGACGCCTCCATCGAGCCCGACCATTCTCGCTTCCAGGTCGCTGAGAACCTCGAGACGAGCCTGCTTACCCCGAAGGTTGGCCTTTTCGTCTTGAAGATGGTTTTGAGTCTCTTCGAGTCGGGTGAGAAGAGCATCGAGTCGATCGGTTCGCTCTTTTAGATCTTGCTCCGTCTCATCGATCGCCAGGCGAAGCTGCTTTTCAGTGTCACCAAGGTCGACCTTTTCACTGGCCAACGCAGCGAGTTCTGCATCGATCTCTTCCCGGCGAACGAGGATCTCTTCGGTTCTTCGAGCCAGACTCTTGGCCCGCAGCGAAAGCTCCACGCTTCGGTTCTGAGATACGGAACGCTGCTGGAGCAAGTCCACCATCTGCTTTTTTGATTCGGCAAGGCGAGCCTCGATGTCACGAGATTCGTGCTCGGCTTCACCCAGGCTCGTTTCAAGGAGATCGGTATTACGACGCGCTTCCGAGTATTCGCGGGTTGAATTCTCGAGCTGAGTCGAAACGTCTTCTCGCTCCTTGAGAACCTTCTCGAGCCGCGAACTGGTTTCTTCCAGCTCGGCTGTCAGTCGTTCCCGCCGCCCCTGCATCTCATCGAGAAGCCGGCGATTGGATTCGATCCCGTGGCGCGTTCCCTCGAACTGGGCGTTGAGTTCGGCAAGTGCCGCCCGAGCGCGACCAAGCTGCTCATCGAGTTCATGGATTCGAGATTCCTGTTCGCCTCGACTCTCCCGAGCCTTTTCCATCCGGGCTTTTTGACCCGTCTCGAGCTCCAGGGCCTCCTGTCGGTCCTGGTCGAGGAGTTCGCTCTTTTCAACCTCAACCCGATAGCGCCGGAACGAGTTGGCCATTCGAAGCTGAGAGAGACGTTGGGTGAGCTCCTGATAGCGACGAGCCCGCCCGGCCTGGTTCTTCAGGGATCGAATTCTCTTGTCGACTTCATCGATGATGTCGTGAAGGCGGGTCAGGTTCTCCTCCATGCGATCGAGCTTGCGCATGGCTTCTTTTTTTCGCGACTTGAAGAGGCTGATCCCTGCTGCTTCATCAAAGATCTGACGACGATCATCCGGCGCGGTGCTGAGGATCTTGTCGATTTTCCCCTGTTCGAGGATGAAATAGCTCGTGGCAGTAAGACCCGTACCCATCAACAGTTCGCGAATGTCTTTCAGACGCACGACCTTGTTGTTGACAAGGTATTCGCTTTCCCCCGATCGGTAGAGCCTCCGACCGAGAGCCACTTCCTCGCTCTCGATATCAAGGGTTCCATCATTCGAGAAGTAAAGCTGCACTTCCGCCCGACCGGAACCGTTGACGCTTCCCGCTCCCTTGAAAAGGACCTCGGTCATGGAGGAAGATCGGAGCGAGCGCGGGGCCTGCTCTCCCAGCACCCATTTGATCGCATCGACCACGTTGGTCTTGCCGCAACCGTTGGGACCAACAATTCCGGTGAGCCCTTCGCCAAAATCAAACCGAGTCTTGTCGGCGAAGGATTTGAAACCGTGGATATCCAAGCGCTTCAGGAACATGTTTACTCGTTCTCGGGGGAACCCCAATGTTGTTATTGGGCGGGCTTCTCTTCGAGCATGGGTTTGACCTCGTCCACGAACTCATTGACGTCCTTGAATTCACGGTAAACGGAGGCAAATCGCACATAGGCGATCTGGTCGAGTGCGTGGAGTTCCCGCATGACCAGCTCACCGATGAACTTCGAGGCAACCTCTTTGTCGAACATCTGAGTAATTTGTGCCTCGATACGATCCACCACTTCATCCACCGTTTCCATGGACACCGGACGCTTCTCGAGTGCTTTCAACATGCCATTGGTGATGGCAGCTCTTTCGAAAGCTACGCGAGAACCATCTTTTTTGATGACGCGGAGCGGTAACTCCTCAATGCGCTCGTATGTGGTGTATCTCCTGCCACACGAGAGGCATTCTCGTCGCCGGCGGATAGCGAATCCGTCATTGGACGACCGGGAGTCGATGACCTTGTCATCCGATGCCTTGCAAAAAGGACATTTCATGGAAGGTCAACCCGAAGTCGAATCCTCAAGCCTCGTCACAAAACCGCCCGGATTGAGCGAGGCGTTCCTTCCCCTATGAGCAATCCACAATCCATTTGTGATCGTCTCAGTTGGGTGACGGGAGATTCTAGCTCACAACATCTTGTATTGCAAGACGCGGAATCTCACTTCCCGATACAGAATCGGGAAAAGATCAAATCCAGCACTTCCTCGGCCGTCCCCTGCCCGGTGATTTCCGAAAGTTTGTCGCAGGCCTCGGTCAAATCGACCGCCAGAAGCTCTGCCGGATCCTGGGCAGCGGAGCGTTCTTGGGCCCGAAAAAGGGCCTCCTGACAGGCCAAAAGCAAGGTCCGATGACGGACGAAGACCTGAAGCGCCGGAGGCATCCCCCCCTCATCCGAGGCGAGCCGCGAACCCACTGACTCTGAGAGTTCGGAAAGCCCCTCCTCCGTCCGAGCGGAAACCAGGAGGGTTTCCCCCCCCAGAGCCCTTTGAGCCTCGATCCACGGGTCTCGCCAGAACCCGGGGGGCTGATCGCACTTATTGATGACCCGAAGAAGCCGACCCGGTTCGATCTGAGGGATGAGATCCAGCCGATCAGGACTGGCTTCCGCGCTGCCATCAACCACGAGCAAAACGATCGAGGCAAGTTCAAGCTGACGACGGGTCATGGCCACCGCCTGGGCGTTTGCCCCATCCCCCTGGGTGTCCGCTTCGGTGAGCCCGGCGGAATCCCGCAGCATGGCTGGAACACTTCCAAATTCAACCGGAGCAGAGACCCCCTCTCGCGTCGTCGCGACCTCCTCGGAAACCAGCGCTCGATCCTTTCCAAAAAGAGCGTTGAAAAGGGATGATTTCCCCGCGTTGGTCGGGCCGTAGAGAAGAACACGAGGTAACCCCGCTGACTCGTCGGTGGCCTGAGGAATGGCTTCGAGAAGTTGCCCCGTCTTTGCGAGCAACGATTCGACTTCCCTCCGGAGATCGGCCCAGGAAACGATCTCGATATCCTGATCGGAAAAATCGATCGAGGCCTCAAGAAGCGCGAGAAGCCTCAACATCTCCTCCCGCAACCCTTCCACACGTCGCCCGAAGTCCCCTTCGAGAAGATCGAGAATCGTTGTCGCTTCCCGTTCATTTCGCGCGCAGATGAGCCCCATCACCGCCTCCGCCTGGGAAAGATCGATCCTCCCCGAAAGAAAAGCGCGACGGGTGAATTCCCCTGGTTCCGCAAGCCTGGCTCCGTTCCCACAGAGCTCATCAAGGACAAGAGTCACCAGAGTCGGGCTACCGTCAAAATGCAACTCGACCACATCCTCTCGGGTGTAGGACCTTGGTCCTGCCATCCAGTAGAGAAGGACGGGAATCCGAAGCTGGGCTGGCAATCCGAGCTGAAACTCTCCCTCACACCAGGAATAGGTCGCAAGAGACGAAAGGTCGATCGCTACGGAGGCACGGAAAGATTTGCGAACCACGGAAAGGGCATTCTTGCCGGAGACACGCACAATCGCTCGAGCACCCCGCCCGGTGGCGGACGCAAGAGCGGCGATCGTGTCAAAAGAATGCATGTCGCACCGAAAGGGCTAGCCCTTCCCGTTGTCCTTCCCGTTGCTTTTTCCGCCGCCTTTTCCGCCGCCCTTCAACTTCCCTTTCACCGGAGTTTCCGGCTCCGGCTCATCCTTGGGGAGGAAATGCTTGCGAACGTACTTCGCTTCAAGGATTCCCAGAAGACTCGACGTGAACTGGTAGAGATGAACCCCGGATGCGTAGTTGTAGAGGATGAACCCGAACATGACCGGCATGTAGGCCATCATCTTCTGTTGCTGAGCCATTTGCGGGTCCGCGTTCGTCGGCATGTTCTTCTGCTGCATCCGCCCCTGAAGAACCCAGGTGGCGCTCATGATCAGAGGCAAGATATTGATGTAGGTGAGATCGATGCAGCCGATGGAGAAGGGAAAAGGATTCTTCGCCAGGCGATCCGGTTGGGCGAGGTCGGTGATCCAAAGAAAGCTCGTGTGTCGGAGTTCGATGGACATTCCAAAGGTGTAAAACATGCCGATGAAAACGGGCATGGTGATGAGCATGGGAAGACATCCGCCAAGAGGAGGAACCGGGGTGACCCCCTTCTTCTTGAAGAGCGCCATCTGCTCCTCGTTCATCTTCTTGGAATTGCCTTTGTACTTCTCTTTGAGCTTGTCGAGCTCGGGCTTCACCTTCGCCATGTTCTTCTGGAACTTGGCCATCGAGGATTGTTGCTTCAAGGTGATGGGTAGCATCAGGACTCGCACGATCAAAGTGAGAAGAATGATCGCGAATCCAAAGCTCCCGAACCAGCTGTGAAAGAGGATCAGAGTACTCGAGAAGAGGGCGACAATCGGCTCAACGATGTAGCTGGGGAAGATGCAGTAGGTGCGCCCCGCCTCCATCACCACCTGGTATCTCTTGTATTCCTCCTGGTTGAAGACCGATCGGCTCTTTGGGCCGGTGTACAGCGAAACCTTGATCGACTCGAAGTCGTCGGCTCCCACCGCCGGTAGGACCGGATTCAAGCTGAACTGACACTGAACCCGAGACCTCTCCATGTCATCTTTGGCAGGAAGAGGGTCCCCGTACGCCCAGTCCTTCAGCAGCTCAAACTCTGCATGGTCGAGGGGAATGTTTCCGTGTCCATCAAGGACCGACGCGAAGTAGAAGTCATGAACCCCGATCCACTGGAGATTCTCGTCGCTACGCATGACCGGCTTCTCGGCGACATCGCCGGAGCTGATCTGATCCACCTTGAGAGCCCCGTCATGGGTTCCCGTGGCCAGCATTCCCGCCTGTCCGCCCTGGCGCCCCATCATCACGACCGAATCGCCTTCAGTCACCGTCTCCTTGGGATCCCACGGAATTCCTTCTCGATGAATTCCCGCACTTCCAACAAGAGTGATGGGATGAATGCCCTTGAGCGCCGCATTCTCGTTCTTGATGCTGATCTCAAGCTCAATGTCGTATCGATCCGGTGGCAGGAAGAAGGATTTTTCATACGTCAGACCATTCCCGGGTTGATAGCGGAAAACAGCCCGATTCTCGCCGGGATCGTAGGAAACCCGCTCCCAGACTGCCGACTCCAGGTCCGATCCTGGGACCAACATCTGCAACGATCGATGCCCATCCTGGAACTCGGAAAGCAAGACGACCCAGTTGGCTTCGGGAGCCCCGTCCAATCCGGATTCCTGGCTGAATTCCTTGAGGTACAAGCGCTCGATAGATGCTCCAACATTGGTGAGCACCACCTTGACCTTGGGGGAGTCAAAAACCGTCTCGATTTCAGCGACTTTTGGCGTCTGCGGAAAGAGAGTCTCGGTCGACGGTTCCGGATTATCTTCGGAGGTGACCTCACCATCAGGAGGGGTCGTTTGGGGCTCCTGGGCTTCGCTGGTCGATTCTGTCGATTCCTGAGCCTCGGGCTCGGGAGGCGCCTCGCTGATCGGATTCTCTGTCGGAGGGGGAGGTGGATAGATGGTCCGATAGACCATCTGATACCCGAAGAGAATCACGAGGCAAAGGATCAGCGCAAATACAGTTCGCTTGTCCATGAGTCTTGCTTGTCCGCCCGTCCTTAGTGAGCTCTACCGTCCTTTTGCCAAACGCGCGGCAAGGAAGTTAGGGAGAGCTTCGATCTTTGCGATCTTCTTCTGTGTCTCGGTAAAGTCGTATTCGACGCGATGGAAATCGATTCGCCCGTCTTCCAGGGTGACGTAAGACGAACGTGGATCACCATCCCGCGGTTGCCCCACCGAACCTACATTAATCAGCGCCTTCGATTCATCCATCTCATAGGTGAATCCCAGCTGCAGTGGGGTCTGAAAAGTAATGTCCTCGCAGAACACTCCCGCAAAATGGGTATGCCCACAAAAACAAAGAGGAGTCATCTGATGGCCAAAAATAGCCTTCATGCGCCCCTCGTCTTCCACATCCTTGGGCATGACGTACTCCCGGGTCGGCTGACGCGGGGATGCATGCACAACGGTAATCTTCTTGGTGAGAGGAGCGCTTCTGGCCATGGAATCAAGAAAGTTCCAGAGCTCAAACTTGATGTCTCGCCCCTCGGCCTCCGAATTGATCTGTTCCTTCGTCCAGTCGATGGCCTGCCGGGCCTTCTCGTTGAAGTCTTCCGGATAAAAGAGAAGAGCTTCCTCGTGATTCCCCATGAGGGTGAGCCGAAAATCCATGGCCTTCTTGAGGCATTCTCGAGGATTCGGCCCGTAGCCCACGACATCCCCCAGACAGACGATGTCTTTATCGAGAATTCCCCGCGCTTCGATGTCCTTCAAGACAGCGGTCAGGGCTTCGATATTGCCGTGAATGTCGGAAATGATGGCTAGCTTCACGCTAACTCCAGGGGAAAGCCAAGGGTAGCCGTTTCCGCATACACCGGTACCAGCTCGACAAGTCGATCTTCATGCAGGAAGCGTAGGTTTCTAGCAAATCGCATCCATTGATGTCTACCGGGTGGTCCCTAGCGGGTCCCCCCGGCCCCCAAGGCGATCCCGGCCTTTTTCATCAAGAACCGGCCAGAACGGCACGCAGCCGATCCAGGAGCTCGGGTCGGGCCCTCCGGGTCTCGAGCACCTCAAGGACCCTTTGGGAGGCAGAGAGAACCGCAGGACTCCTCCCGGACAGGCGGAGCGCTTCTTCCACGAGATCAATGCTCTCCGCTGGCGTTCCGGAAGCCGGTCCGTCCACCATGAGACGACAGAAAGCCAAGCGGACCAACACAATGGGTAGAGATTCCGAAAGAGACTCGGCCACCAAAGAATAGTCTTCCGCCGCCTGCAGGTAGCGCCCAAGAGCCTCCCTCGCCACCCCCCGATCGTACACCGCGGACAGACGGCCCGGGTCGCGAGAGATGGATAACGTGAAGTGATGTAGGGCCGAGAGAACGAGCTTTCGTCCCTTGGCAGGGCCGGCAGGATCCCGAAGCTTTCTCCTTCCCTCGCTGAATTCAAGCCTGCCAAGTCCGTGGTGGGCCCCTGGGTCGTCCGGTGCCCGCCGCAGAACTTCGACAAATTCCCTACCCGCCTCCACGACCCGTCCCTCCTCGACAAGGAGCTCGGCAAGCTTCAGGCGCAGGGAGGGTAATTCCGGGTGCTTCTCCACCAGGGCTTGATAATACCCCAATGCCTCGGTGACCTTTCCCATGGAAGCGAGAAGGGAGCCAAGAGCCTCTCTTGCATGATCATAGTCGCCATACAGAGACAAGGCCTTCTCGAGTTCGCGGACAGCCTCTTGCCTTCTTCCTCCCTCACGGACCAGGTGTTGACCGTAGATGAAATGACTCCTGGCACTCCTTGGAGCCGTCTTGACCAGGCTCGAATAGAGGGTGGCATCATCCCTCCAGACCCCGTTTCGAAGGGCGGTCCCGAACGCGAAAGCCCCCAACAACAAGACCATCATCCCGACTCGTAGAGTTCTGGACCGAGGGCGAGTACCGGCCAAAAACCACCCCGCGACCAGGATGCAGGCCCCCAACGAGGGAAGATAGAGAAGCCGCTCGGCAAACACGGTTCCGATCCGCAAAACGAGATTTGAAACAGGAAAGTAAAAGGCAAAGAAGAGCCCGACGCCTGGCAAGATCCACCGCCGAGACGCTCCCCCTGTCCTCAGTAGGTGTTTTCGAAAAATGAAGATCCCCAGCCCCAGGACGAGGAGCCCCCACAAATCAAGTGATTGCCAGGACGGGCCTTCGATCTGCGGGTACGAATAGTCGGCAGAAAGACCGATCGGAACAAAGCAGAGAAAGAAGGCCCGGAACAGGCAACCAAGAGAAGTCAAGATCCCGGCGACAAAGGGAAGATGAGGGATGACATTGTCCAGGAGACTGGCCTGGACGGTTGTCACCTGCCCGGTGACCGGATAGCGCAGAAGAAACCAGAAAACAAAAAACAGCCCGGTGATCGCCCCGTAGTAGAGGAGGTGCTCGATCCACCTGGCGCGAATCCGTCTCACTCCTCCAGCTCGCAGGACCTCGATCGAAAGGAGAGCAAGAGGCACCGCCACCGCGTTTTCTTTGGAGAGAAGAGCAAGAAAAAAGAAACCCAAAGAGAAGACGCTGAAGACCCACCGCCGCCACGGGTTTCCTTCCGATGCACCCAGGCGAAACCGGAGACAAAGAAGCCCAAAGAGAGCCGACAGGATCTCCGCTCTGCCCACGACCCCGGCAACAACTTCCGTGTGGACAGGGTGCAGCGCAAAGAGAATCCCGATCAGTAGAGCTACATTTCTTCGAAATCCAAAAGCAGGACAACCCATCAGGTTCCAGACGAGAACGGAAACAATCCCGTGAAGGACCACGTTCATGAGATGAAAGAAGAATGGATCGATTCCAAAGGCCGCGTAGTCGATGGCAAACGAAAGAATTGTGAGCGGCCGATACAACCCGAACGCCTCATCAATCCCGACCCCGACGCTGAGGAAAGAAACCCAGTAAGGGCTATCAAAGATGACGGCTGCCTGATCGAGATCTCGAATGAGTCGATTCTCTTCAACGATCATGTGATCGTCATAAGTGAATCCAAATCCAAGAGTGCTGGCGAACGCGACAAACCCGAGGAAGAAAACGAGAAGAGCAGGTAAGAGGCTCCGAAACACGTTTTTTCCTTCCGCGGATCTCACCGATGCTGTACCTGCCCATGAGCCGGCAACCGATCGAAAAGCCCCTGCTCAAGAAAACTCGTGTAGCATTCCTCACCAATAATGACGTGATCAAGCACCCGAATTCCGACGAGGTCTCCCACCGACCGCAGGCGGCGGGTGACCTCGATGTCTTCCAGGCTTGGGGTCGGATCCCCACTCGGATGATTATGGACGAGAACGATCGAACCCGCTGACTCGCGAATTGCCGGAGAAAAAACCTCACGGGGATGGACAAGGCTCGCGTTGAGCGACCCCTCGGAGATCAACCTCTCCCCCATCACCCGGTTCTTTCCATCGAGCAGGATGATCAAGAAACGCTCTTTCTTCAGGTCGCGAAGGGTGGAGCGGAGGTGACGATAAATGTCGGTCGCACTCCGGTACGGCCTGCCCGGAAGAAGAGGTTCGTGAGAAAACCGCCGAGCTAGAACCATGAGGGCCTGAACCCGTTCGGCTCGGCCTCCACCGATTCCCGGTACGGTGCAGAGCTCGGCATGACCCGCTCGGGAAAGCCCCCTCAAACCGGAAAAACGACGCAACAACTCGCTTCCCATCCCTGAAAATCCCTCTGTGTTTCTCCCCACCAATACGAGCTCAAGAAGCTCACCATCACCGAGTCTTTCCCTATCCATGCTTCTACGGCTCCCAAGGAAGATGATCTGCTCCCCACGACCGGGGTCCTTCTTCTTCAGAGTCGAAGTTGCGAGAGGGATGGTTACAAATTTTCTCGGCGCTGCTCCTTTCGATCCAGGGGGATTCGACTGGAACCGCACCGTAGATGGATCCTAAAGCCAGAACTCGTGTCCATCCTTGACGACGAAGAATCCGGAGCTGAGGACTTCCTGGTGCTCCTTCGTTGAATCTCGATGGACGGGATTGCTGTGGTTGAGATGGGTGAAATAGACCTTCACCTTGCCTCCATTGGCGATCGGTCCAAGCTTCTTCATCGTCGATGTAATCAAAGGATGAGGAATCTCGGAAAGGTCCCGGTCCGGAAGTTCCTCGGGAGAGTAAAACGTGCCATCGAGAAGCGCATAGTCGACCGCCCCCACCTCTTCGACGATCGAACGATTCCACCGATCCCAGGAATCGATATCGGGAATATAGAGAAGCTTTTTCTCCGGCCCTTCGATCACAAAACCCACCGTATCGGAAAACTCATCCCGATGGGGAACCCGAAGCGGCTTGACCCGAACCCCGCGAATCACCTCGACAAACTCACCATCCCGCACCGGCCTGGGAATCAGGTTTCCCTGCTGAAAGAGTTGACTGAACGGGAGGTTCTGATTCAGAAAATCGAGCATTCTCGGTGTGGCAAATACGGGAATTCGCTGGGAGCTTGCCGACTCGGGGCCGAAATGGACAAGTCCTGAGTAGTGTCCCATGTGCGCATGGGTGAGCAGGATGGCGTCGACTGGTTTTCGCCGACCCCGCACCTTGGCCAGCGGATCGTAAAGCAGGCGGCCGACCTGGGCACAGATGTCGGGGGTGGCATCGATGATGGCAACCTCCCCCGTACTGGAGTTGATGATTCCCAGGGAGGACACTCGACGCTCCCACTTGGGGTCATCCAGTGCCTTTCGGCAATGCAAACAGCGACATCCAAGCTGGGGAATCCCGGCGTCTTGAGCCGAACCCAGAACAACAACCTTGATGCCCTGACCCGAATCCGGCCGTTCAGGAGGGTCGGGAAGAGGCCCCATCCCGGTCTTGCAGCCCTGGATCAGGAGGAGAAGGCAAAAAAAGCTCCCTGTCAGGAAAACAGGCGAGCAGGACAGGACTCGGCGAGACAGAACAGCCATCCCCCGGGGCACGGCAATATCCATGAATAGCATGACGGCGAAAGCTCCTCGTTCATCAGCGGGGCATGGAGACGGCGTGTTCCAAGCGCATTTGCGAAAGGAAAGATTCTAACCCATCTTCGGCTCGCCCTGTCCGAGAAGTTCGGAAGTCTTGTGATTCATATTGTCTAGTTCTTGGCGGTTCCAAGTCGGTTGGTCACCCGGATTCCCGTGAGACTTTGGCCGCTGGCATCCGTCATTTCCACCGAGATTCGCGCCCCGGATTCTGCCTTGAGCAGCAACGTATTCCAGCCGGCTCGAAGGGTTGCCGCTTCCCGGATGGGACGACGGCTCCCGGTGGCGGACGACTCCTCCAGCACTCCCACTCCGTTGACCGAGAGCTGAAGCCTACCGGAACTCATGACCTCGAAGAAGAATTCCGTGTCAACCTCGACCTGAACCGCGCAAAGGGCATAGCCAAGCGAATCGGCTCCAGTAGAGAGGGCAGCGGAAAGATGAACATGGCCATCCGAAAACTCGGCCGGTTTCCACCGCACGGGACCCGACTCTCCGGCATAGGTCGAAGTGAAAGAGACCTCGGACTCCGGTGGATAAATCGTCGAGAAACCAGCGCTCCCGTTCCGGGCGAAGGGACCGATCACCTGCCAGGAACGAAGGGCTCCACTGCCGAACCACGTTTTGGTCTCCTGAGAAAACGGAAGCCCCGCTTTCTTCAGGTCGATCCTCGCTGTCATGAACTGGCGACGATTTTCTCCGGACCCAAGAGGAGTCACCTCATAGGTCGTCACCTGGCCGGATTCGGACGCAGCGACCGAAGTCTCGGCAACCTCGAAACCGGGAGGACCTTCCAGGGAAAGCCGGGATTCGAGCCCATAACCAAATGGATCCGAGACCTCCACCGCCACGGCAAACTTCCGGGACAAGCTGAATCCCTCCGGGTACTCCACGGACAGCTCCAGGGGATACAGGCAGGCCAGCACCTTCTCGTGGCCAGGCCCCGGGCTTTCAGCTTTCTTTCGAAGAACCGACAGGGCAGAAAAGAGGCGACGCAACTCCCCTACTGCTTGCTCCCGACTCCACCGTGCCTGCACATTGTTAAGAACGGGTTCCCGACCGAGCGGCAAGATGTCCACCCGTAAAGTCCGGGTCCGTTTTTCCCTGGCAAGAAAGTTCTCAACGGACAACTGGAAAGATCGAACTGATTTCAGAAAATCGGCGGCGACCTCGCCTTCTTCCCACGAGGCCATCGACACCGCGTCATTCACGAACGCGAGCTCGGAAAAATCCTCGGACGTCAGTATGGATCCTTCAATCCAGAGACTGACGCCACGCTTCCATTCAGATCCATCCAGAGGAGGTTGAGCGACCGAGTTCGCAAAGAGCCCGTAGTTGGTCCACTCGCCAAGATCACCGTAGAGGCAAACATGTTGAGCCGCGGGACCCGGATTCTCGAGCTCCAGAACGATTCCACCGCTCTCACGCCGGACAGTCGCCACCTTGGTAACCGCCCCCTCGGATCGAATCTCCTGACCCTCCAGTCCAAGGTAGATCCGCCCCGAGTCCCGCGGAGCGAGATGAAAGCGGATCCAACTTCCGGAGGAGATCTTCATCGGCTCATGGAATCGGAACGTGAGAAAACGGCCTCCCGCCGAAGCCTTGCCCGGCTCGGCTCCCCGTTCCGATCGGGCTCGAACCACCATGGAATCTCCGGATCCACGAGGCAGTCCAAATCGAACCTCCTTCACGTGGAATTCCTGATCGGACAGCATGGATGAGAAATCAACCTGTACGTGGTGATCCCCCGCATTGGGTCCGGTCGCGAATTGCACTTCACCCCAGAAATGAGGGTTCATGATGGGATAGGTTGAAGTTTCCAGGGAAGACCGGGGGTGGAGAGAGAAGGTTATCCGCCTCTCATCCGGTTCACAGATGAAACCGGTCATCCCCTGGAGCCCAAAGAATGAAGTCGGCTCGTGTCGTGCTCCGGGAGTGGAAGCGCTTTGCTTCGCGATCGGTGCAAGAGCTGCGAGGGATCGCTTTTCCCGGCCGGATTCAATGCCCGTGCCAAGGAGAACCGCTTTGCGGATCGAAGGATCGTCATGCACCCAGGAACCGTTCGTTTCCAGAAGCTGTTCGAGGACCGAGTCCACCGTGTGCTCCTCGTGAATCCAGGGGATTCCCACACTGCGAGCCAGAACGTCCCCGAAGAGCTGGGACGCCCGGCAACTCTTATCCCGCACAGCTCCTACTCCGTCGAACGAATGATCGAAATAGGACCCGTTCCACAGCATGCTGTGAGTCGCCAGGCGAACCTGGTCATTCCACCCCACACAACTCGACGCAAGATCGCCGTTCCCCTCCGCGCGAGCCATCCTCTCCGTACATCGAAGAGCGGTCATCCAGAGACCCGCGAGACCGATATGTGCTCCCGCCTCCCCCGTAGGATTGAACCAGGTCGTCCCTTCCGGAATACCGTCTCGATCCCGATCCAGACTCTTTGTCCAGCGCATGCCCAATTCCACTGCGGGAAGCATCTCCCCGAGAAAATCCTGATCCCCGGTCGAGGTCACATGGCGATAGACGAGAATCGCGAAAGCAGCTGCACGATCGGGACGGCTTGTCGAAGGAGTCTCGTGAGGACGCTGAGGATCCGGAAATTCTCCGGTTGGTAGCTGGGTCCTGGCGAGTTGACGGATGTCATGCGCATCGATTTTCGGAAAAAAGCCAAGGATCCAGGGGTGAGCGAGGAGCCTTTGAGGAAGATCGGTGGACCCATCCAACCAGGTCAGATCCCCGTCCATCCACCGAGCAGCCCGAGCCATTTCACCACTCTGAAAGAGCATTTGTTCCCGGAGCCACATCGGAGCCGTTGCGTGCAAGATCAAGTCCTGCCAGGCCACCGTTTTCTCCCGTAGCTCGGAAAGACGACCCAGCGCATCGGCCGCTACCGACCTGGCATCGGCGAACCGACTCTTGATCGCATCCCGGCCATCGTGCCAGGAAAGGGCAAACGAGAACTTGGAGGATCGACCCGGGGCAATCCTGGTGCTACACGACAATGCCCCTGCCCGCGAGACCGTCCCGGTGACTCCCTGGCTCACGTCCTGATACGTGCCATTCCCGACCACTCCATCCAGGGAGAAGTCTTTCCAGAGATCCTGACGGGATCCAGTCGATCCATCCAGCAAGGGAACGCCAGCAACCTGGACACCTTCCGAGTCGAGGGTGAGGAAGGAAAAGCTCGACGGATTTTTCGATCTGAACCCCGCCCCGGTGAACTGAAATCCAACCCGAGGGTCACCTGTTAGCACGAGCTGAGGAAGACCGAGTTCCCCCGACCTGGTCCGGTTGGGCTGGGCCGGAAAGGGGCATACGCTCGAGAACAAGAGGCTTGCATCGACCGCGCGCTTCCCCGGATTCGTCATCGTGATCACGAAAAAAGCCACCGGAAGCGAAGATCCCTCGGAATCACCCGGGGCAAACGGTACAAGCGTTTCCATCCGCACGGTGACCGGAAGTTCGGTCCCTACGGTTTCGTGGACGGTGCGCGGAAAATGTCCGGCAAACGCCAGCTCACCGAGGGCCGGAAGCCCAAGATCAGAATTCGAGGTGAAGGCCTTTGCCACCACATGCCCCGCGACAGACGTCCGGACGCCCAGGAAAGATCCGTCGAGGCTGAATTCTTGTCCCTGAAGCCAGAGACTCCGAGGGGTTCCATCGGACGCAATCTGGAGGCTGCCAGTAGCCAGCCCGCCAAGAGAGGTATGGTTGGAGTCCTCACACAGAACACGGGCCGCACCACCCAAAACGATGGCTCCCAGAAGTATGATCGAACAGGTCAGTGGATTCCAAAACGGCTTCATGCCAAACCTCCGCGGCGATAATGAGAAACTTACGATGGGTGTCTTGGGTCCAAACACGTTGCATAATGGGTCTTTGCCGGAACGAGGCAACGACCTCCCAAAACACACGACTTGCGATACCCCCACGGCTTCTTGATTGAGGGCACACGAATCGATGATCGACTCGGGAAGGGTTCGGACTTGAAAGTTTTGCGCGAAAAGAATTCGGCAGCGAGGCTCATCGCCTTGGGCACAATCCTCTTCGGGGCGATTCTCCCCGGGTGCGGAGGCGGAGGAGACCTGGAGTTTCAGGGAGCCAACCTCGTCCTGATCTCGATCGACACCCTCCGCGCCGATCATCTATCCGCTTATGGATACAACCGGAAAACGAGCCCCAACATCGATCAACTCGTGGTCGATTCGATTCTCTTTGAGAAGACACTCAGTCAGTCACCAAAAACCGCAAGCTCTCACATGACCCTCATGACCGGCCTTCACCCGAGCACTCATGCCGTCACGAACTGGTGGGAGGGAAAAGGACGTCCGCTCAGTCAAGCCATTCCGACTCTGGCAACCCGACTCTCCGACGCTGGCTATGCCTGCGGCGCGTTCACCGGCGGGGGGAATGTGAACGGTGCCCTCGGGTTCTCCAGAGGGTTCGACGTCTACGAGGACTCGGGAAGGGATGAGCTGGATGACGTCCTGGGCTGGGTCGATGACTCAAAAGACCGCCCTTTCTTCCTCTTCTTTCATACCTTCGAGGTCCACGACCCTTATCTCCCGCCCACTCCGTACAATCAGACGTTTGACCCTTCCTACAAGGGGCCCATCCGCTACCAACGAACGCCGGATCAGGCGAGCCTTCACGGCACGAAGTACGTCTATCACGAAGCGTTCTGGAAAAATGTGGATCAACAAGATCCCCGGGAGCGCGCTCACCTCGTCGCCCTTTATGATGCGGAGATTCTGTACACCGAATTCATTCTGTCCCAGATCCTGGAGCACCTGAGAAAGAACAACCTCCTCGAAAACACCCTCGTCGTGATCACCGCCGACCACGGTGAAGAGCTCTTTGACCACGGGAGCATCCTCCACAACTCGCTCCACCGCGAAATCCTCCATGTCCCCCTGATCATGCATCTTCCCGGAGGCGCTCTTGGCGGGACACGCATCAAAGAGCCGACCCGCTTGATGGACCTCTTCCCCACCCTTCTTGAGCTGCTTGACCTACCCAAGACCCCAGGTTCAATCGAGGGCCGCAGCCTCGTTCCTCATCTGAGAGGGAAAAATGTCGATCCTGCCCCCATCACCGCGGTGTGGAAAAACCCGAACCGAGACCTGCTATCCATCGAATCCGAAACATGGAAGATGATCTGGAATCGAAGAGACGGAAAGAAAGCCCTCTACCACCTCAAGGACGATCCTCGAGAACTGGTAGACAGAGCACAGCAAGAGCCGGAAATGGTTGAGGAGCTCACCCGGTCTCTTCTTGAACTCGAGGCCAAACGACATGAACTTGGCAGGGAGCTCAAGTCAAGAAGCCAGCCCGAGGTCTCTCTGGGGTCCCTTGAGGCGGATCGGCTCAAAAAGCTGGGCTATCTTGAGGCCGGGAAAAGTAAGGAAGAAGAGAAAGAGGAAGACTAGTGGCGCCGTTCTGTCTCATTGCGAAACACTAAGAGTGATCCGATCTGAGACTGGGATGAGACAGTCCATCCATCGAACCCTCCCCAGCGACAATAAATCCCCCTCAAAGTCCCCTGGAATGCCCCGTCGCACTTTCATGCCCCAATGGCACGCTGGCTGCAATAGGTTCCCGTGTTCCAGACGAACGGGGAAGAAGAAAAAGGGCAACGGGGAGGCAAGCTCGGAATGAGAAAGAAAAGCCGATCGGCGGGGTAAAAAGAACGGGAAAGATGGGGTTGCGGAAGGGAACCGATCGGACAGGGGTAGAAGAAGGGTTACGAGGGGTAATGATCTCTACGGGAGTCGACAGGGGTAAAGCCAGCGGAACCGGCAAGCGTTTACGAGCTTCTTCAATTCGAGGAGTGCGAACGCTTTCGAAGTACGCGGCAAGGTGAGAAAATGTGTTGGATGGGGAAGAAGTGAGAGGTTGTGGATGAAGGGGCCGCGGTAAAAAGAAGGCGTCCTGAAGGGCAAAAAAACAACATCAAAAATCTAGCAAACTTTGCTGGATCTTCCCCACAAGAGGCGCGGGTCTTCGGACTCGCGCCTCTTTTTTTTTCGGGTCTTCGGAGTTTCGTATCGGCAACTAAACGAACCAATCACGAGGCATCTCGAGACTCGAACACAAGAAAAATGGGAATGATCCCTGGAATTGAGTCTTTCACACAACTCTCAACGCCTGCTCCCTACAGCCTCCGGCTCTAAGCATGATCTGGGGGCTGGCTACTCTTCCTGGTTCTTCAAGAAGAGATATCCGTTTTCAGGCGAAGAGAGTCCCACGGCGACGGCGGACGTCAAAGGGCAGCGCCTTTCGAGGGCGCTCCGACCATTATAAGATATTACTCATTATTTCTCGACAATATCAAACGATCATTCTTGCGCTATGTTCGTATTATGTTAGCATATATCAACATCTAAACAACGAAGCATTCTTGCACCGCACACTTGTGGGCATTGAAGAGAAGATTGTAAGAGAAGATTGTAAGAGAAGTAGGAGAAGTATCCGTGGCAATGCACATTCCGACCACCCCTGGTCTTCATGAATACGCCCGAGAAGAACTCGTCTCTGGTCTTCCTGTTGACGAGGTCGTCGAACAAATCCACGGGGCTCTTCGATCCAATGACACCGGGAATCGTTTCCTGGCCTTCTTTCTCAACGACATGGAAGAGCGAGAGCTCTTTCATCAACTCGGTTACTCCTGCACCGCCCACTATGCCAGGACAAATCTCAACATCAGCAAGTCCAAAATCTATGAGCTTCTTCAGGCCGGCCGATCCCTGAGAAAGTTCACGGAGATCGATCATCGGTTCTGGAAGGGTGATCTTTCCTGGTCTCAGGTAAGGCTCTTA
>JAJDCM010000228.1 GCA_029260825.1 Planctomycetota bacterium
AAAATGAGTTGTGACCCGACTCGTTTTGTCACGAGACGGGGGGGCTAGCGCCTGTCTCCACCCTTCGCGAACGATTTCCATTTTTCGAGGCACAACCATCGGTGTTCTTCGCTGGCGGTAGGTAGGGGAGCCGCCCGGTTCCTCTCCTTGCTCATCAGGAGCAATGGTGGTTCGTGAGCCCAGTCAGGTCGCTCCTCTCTCAAGCGTTGCCCGACGTGCTACTCGAGTTTCCCGATCGACTTGTTGAAAAGTTGGAGATGGAGAAGATGAACGTAGAAAGTAGGAGCAGCGCGTTTTCTGTTGTCGGGAGGTTTTTCGGCGGCCATGGGGCCTTACGGTCTCTATCTCTTTGTGCACTGGCTCTCGCCCTTGGAACCGTTCCCGCGGTTGCAAGCGGTCAGGGGTGTGGGCAGCCGGTCAGTTGCCTCACTGCATTTGGGTTCGAGCAAACCGCGGTGGGAGACGCAATCCTTGAAACCGACTGCGATACAGGGCGGTTGAAGGTTAGCAATCTCGGTTCCAGCGGTTGCGATGGAGTGTCGATTAATCTTGGCGAATCGGTCGGAGTGGAGTACTCGATTCTCGCTCCTCTCATGCCATCTACGACGACGGATGGGTCCATCATGACCGCAACCCGCTCTTATGGCGGCAATGCATCGGCGACGCTTGTGTGTGAGGACATCGGGAATGAGACCGAGGTGCGGTCCGAGTTTCTCAATCTTGGGGTCACCTCAAAGACTCTGCGGGTGTATGACGACGACCCGATCACGCAAGAGAGGGTTCTCGTGGCTGAGGTCAGGGGACACACCGGATCCTGGGATTTTCGGCTGGGTGACGCGACAAATCCTGCCCCGGTCGTATCGAGTTGGGGCGGTGGTGGCGGTGGTGGTGGTGGAACGCTGGAGTGTCGGGGCAGGCTCTATTGCGGTGGCGAAGAATGTCGTCTCATCACCATCAACGGTGGTGGAAGTGTCATGGGGACCGGGTTCGAGGTCTTGACCGAGAGCTATGTAAACCCGATGTCGTCTTCCACCTTCACCATCCTGGCCGGTGCAGGGATTCAGGAGCTAAACATAGTTTCGGAAGCCCTTGTCCAGTTCCCAGGGCTTGCTCATACCGTGGTTCATGACGCTGTTTTTGAGCCCCCGACAGGCTCCTCGAAGCTCAAGATCAGCAATCTTGGATCGAGTGGTTGTGATGGAGTGTCGATTAATCTTGGTGGAACGGACTCGTTTGAAGTCGAGGTCGCTGAGCTGAACGATGGAAATGGAATTCCGGATGGTGCGTTTACCGAGACCCTGGTCAGGGGCACGGTTGCCGGTGTTCGGGATCAGCTGATAACTACTTCAAGGATTACCGACGCCGGAAATCAGCTTGAGCTTTCGGTTTCCGGAGCGGCGAGCTATACGGTGCGGTTGTTCTCCGGCGGAAACATGATCTTTGAAGAGGGGGGCAGGGGTGGAGGTCCGATCGTGAGGGTCTCGGAAAGTAATCCGTGCAAGAGAGAGATTCACTTCGTCCTGCCGAATCTTGATCCAGGTGGCGGCTTCCCCTTTGCGGGAGCTGAAACCTACAGGACGACCTGGGAGTGGGACTCACTGGCGTCGATGGACATTCCGGGAGGCGCATCGTTTCAGGCGGATGAACTCCACGTGATTCCCGAGGGGAACGCCGCGCCTGACTTCCTGACCGGGTTTGAAATGCGGGGAGCGGATGTTGGATCCATCGAGATCGGAGACGAGAAGTCATTCCTCTGTCGTGGTGGGACGGTGAACTGGGAGTTCATCGGACAAGCGGAGGATGTTCTTCGCGTGAATGGCTCCGTTGGCGTACCGGGAACTCGCGAAGTTTCTGTTCCGGTTCGCGATCCCATTACCGTGTCACTGTCTGCGGCTCCGGAAGGTCCGGCTCTTGCCAAGTATTTCCTGGTGGCGTGGATTGGAGATCCTCAGGCTCCGACCAACCTGCGGATTGCAGGGAATATCCTGGGCTGCTTCGTGAATCCAATTCCGCTGACCGGCGGAAATCCGATGCCCTTCCGATGTCTTCGTGGAGGCCTCCCGAGCGTCGTATGCAATGGCGTTCGGGAGATCAACGCGCCCCCGACCGCTCCCTTTGAAGCGACAAAGGCGACCGGTCTGGCGAATCCGTTGACTCTCTCCATCCAGGCATTTCTGGAGGATAATGGATCAGCCCACCCGGTGGGCTATTCGGTGACGAATGCTGTGATCGTGAATATTCAGTAGGGAATGATCAGACGGTGTCTTCAAAATTTTCCGCCTTCGCTCGGCTTTGCACCGGGCGAAGGCTTTTTTTGTGCGCTCTTGGGGGCGTTATTGCTTTCCTTCTTCTCGATCTCTTTGGCCAGTTTGGTGACCGCGTCAAGTTGATCCCCGTGCTGCCAGTTCCTCAGATAATCATCGAGAAGGTCGGCGCTCTCTTCGCTTCTTCCCAGGTGATGAAGAGACAGGGCCTTGGGCCAGTTCAGGCTCTTCTCATGGGGGCGTTGGTCGAGGAGTTGTGAGCTTGTTTGAAGAACCGTGGGCCAGTCTTTTCTCATCATCCCGCGCCTGAGTTCCATTCGTAGGAGGAGAGTCTTGTTCTTGCATCGATTGCGGCAGGTTTGAAGCCACTCCTGGGGATACGGTTCTTCGATTGACAGGAGGGAAGCGAGCCGAAACACCTTGAGGATGGATGGACCGTCGAATGTGGCCCAGGAGGCAAGGATGTTCCTGTAGATCTGCTTTTCGAGTTCTTCCCGGGCAGGATTCAAATCGCCTGTCATTCCCAGCTCATTCGCTGCTCGAAATGTGTAGTAGATGGTCTCGGGTGACAGAAGTACCTCGGGAGGAAATGCGTTGAACGCTTCGCCAATAGATGCTGGACCTCCTCTTTGGAGTGCGTGAGAGAGTTGAGCGCATGCGGGTACGAATGCGGGCAGGCTGGCACCTTGAGAGATGAAAGGCCGGACGTCTTCGACCCCATCTGTTTGCCATTTGATAAGACCCCGCATCATGCTGGTGTTATCGCGTGAAAAAGGAGTCTTGAGTCGGTTGGATGCCTTTGTCAGTGTAGCCAGGATGGGGGTGTGGTGTTCGGGGTAACTGGCATCGATGAGCATCATGGCTCCCACCAAGCCCGAGTCCGCAGGAGCGTGCTCTGCTGCCGTTTGAAATAACGACAGTGTCATCTCCGGGCCGCCGGGTTCGAGGAAGATGCTTCCACAAAGATCTGAAAAGAATTTGAAAAGACCGTCATTGAAAGATCCGGTGGAAAGCTTGTATAGATGGATGTCTCTTTCCTGATCATCGGGAAGAAACGTGAGGTTCCGTGTGGATGCAAGCTCTTTCATGGGGGCCGGTTTTCTCACATCAGCTGGATATCGGGCGAGCACCATCTGTCGCATTGAACTGTACGCCGGATACAGTTGTTTCCACGAAGTGAGTGTCTGAGAGAATGAAAACCGAACAGCGATCGGGTTCTGATCCGTTGTGAGCTTGATGTCCTTTGTTCGTCCGATCAGGCGTTGAGCCCGATCCATATCTTCCAGAAGAATTGCGTGGCGAATCAGGTTGTTCAGTTCGGCTACATTGTAGGTGTCCAGCGTCAATTTGATGAGGTGATCAAAGACGGCCTCAACTTCGCTTGGATTGGTTCTTGGAAGTTCGGCAAGCGCGGCTAGCTTCGTGGCAATCTCCAGGAATGTCGGATTGACGGCTGGAAAGAGGGGGTGATTCTGGAAATCTGTCGGAGCTTCTTTGTTGCCGAACACGATGGCATCGATCCATTGAAAAGAGAGACCGGCGGCCCGAATTTCATCGTTGAATTCGGTGTGATTGATGACGGACTCGTGAAGCTGTCGACGATCGGAGCGGAAAATCAGAGTCTTGTTGAGGAACTGCAAGCCCTTCATGAAGGCAATCTGCCGGCTTTCTATCGGTCGGCTCGAATCACTGGCGGCGAGAAATAGAATCTTGATCTTTTCGGGCGGAAGAAATCGGCCGGTAGCGTCTGCGATCACCTCGTCCAGAGATTCCATCTTGACCTGATCCAGCTGGGAGGGCCTGGCAAAGTCATACCAAGGAGGGCCGTGCTCGGTGATCCAGGATGTCACTGCTTTTGTGAAGTCGGAAGCTTCGGAGCCAAGGCCCCGGAGTTGCTCAAGCCGGCCTGTCAGTAGTTGCAGGGTGGCGGGGTTCGCCTGCACTACGGAATTCTGGGTCTCTCTTTCCAGCAGTTCTTTTTCTTCGTTGGTTTTGTTCTGGCGCGCGTAGAGTTGGGACAGAAAGCGAACGGCGTTTGCTCTCTGTGACGAGTTGTCATGAGAGAGGAGTCCTTCAAGTGCTTGGGCTGACTCGGCGATATGGGTTGGGTCGTTCGCGCCCAGGGCGGCCAGGGCCCAGATTCGAGTCATGCCCGCTCCCGTATCGTCGGAGTATCCATATTTCTGGACATCATCCCGAATCATGGAGAGTCTGGGAGCCGGAGCGTTCAAGGAGAGGACCGCATAGTAGAGCCGTGCATTGCGTCCAAGAAGCTCATGGGGCGTTGAGAAATCCGCGAGCATCAGGTGGGTGAGCTGGATCAGCTTGGATGATTGAGAATGCATGGACGGAATGATCCGGGCGAAGAGTCGACATGCGTGGACAAGATCGTCCGGAATGTAGCGAGCGCTGGAAACAAGGGGCACGATGAAGCGTAGAAATTGAGCACCGTCTCTCGTTGAACTGGAGTGAAGCAGATTCTGTTCGAGCTCCAGATAGTTTTCAATGGTAGGAACTCGGTGGTCTTCCAGCGGAAGACGATGCTCCTCTGCGATTTCGACCCAGGACTGCCACCATTTTTCTTGATGTTCCAAGTAGGACAGATGATTCGCTGTCATAGCCATGAGTCTGCTTGCCTGGGACTTGCAGACCATGGTGTCAAGCACGTCAGGCTCCAGGTCTTCAATGATTTTGAGGATGCGAAGAGCTTCGTTTCGGTTTCCCAGCTCAAGGTTTACCAGGACTGCCTCAAAGAGTGCATCGTAGGAATGTGAGTTCGTTTCCGGGTTGATCTCGCAGAATCGAAGGAAGCGTGCCGCTTCGATGAGCTCTCCCGAGTGAGCGTGGAGTTCACCCAGTCTTTTTGCAGCGGCGATTCGATAGGCGGGGGATGTTGTTTCTTCCTCAAGAAGGTGGACGAGAATCTCGGCGGATTTTTCCTCTTCTTTTGTTCGACGGAGGTAATCCGTCTTTACCAACTGGAGCTCATAGTATTGATCTACTGATCGGGGCAACTGGTCAGAGAGCGGTAGGCAGAAGGTCAGCAGGTCATCATCAAACTTCTCGAGGTTCAGATGTACCGCTCCCAGCCAGAAGTAGTAGGGAAACGTATCGGGATGAGGAGGGTACATCGTTAGATAGTGGAGCCACTCGCTGAAGAGCTGGGGGCCGATGAGGTCTGTCTTTGTATCCGTGATCTTGGCGGCAAGTTTGTCCAGAGGCAAAGGCTCCAGCGGAGGATCAATGAACCAAGATGGACGCTTTGAGGCAAGCCGTTTCTTGAGCGCCGAGGCGATGTTCTTGCACGTCAAGATCAGAGCTTCTCGATCCTGAAGAGCCCTGAACTCTTGAATTGTTGAGTTCAGGTCCCTTCCGCTCTCGGATGCATGTGTGAGGGTGGCAACGATCAGATCGATTGCTTTTCGGGAAGTCTTCTCATGTTTGAGGATTTGTGTTGATGCGTCGGTGAGGATGGATTCTGCCGAGAGATTCTTGTCTTCCAGGACTTGAGCGAGCACAGCCGCCAGTTCCTGACGCATTGGTGGAATCGTCAAAAGGGCAAGGAGCTGAGAGAGGCGGTCTTCTCGAAGCTCTGTCGAGATGTCTTCAGTGGCGAGAAGCCAGTCGGTAGCATCGTCGCGTGAAGGGGCAAGAAAGATTCCCGTTTGGTAGGCGCACCAACCTCGACGATAGTCGGAGAGGCTCTCATCGAGGGCCAGCTTCTTGAGGACCAGGATGGCCTCATTCATCTGGGTTTCAGACAGAGCAAGCGCTCTCAAAGACTCGACCCATGCGAGGCTTTCCCTGGGAACCGTTTCTCCGTATTTCCTTGCGATGGCTTCATAGCGTTCTGCGCATTCCGCATCGCTTTTTTCTTCCCGGTTGAGTTGAATCAGGTAAACCTCTGCATCAAGGCAGGTCGATGGGTCGTCGGGAAACCACTGCAGGGTTTGACGGAGTGCCGCTTCCCTCTTCGCGTTATCTTTGCCCTCGGGATAGCGTTCTTGAAGGAGGGCCAGCTGACCGCTGCCGCTCGGCATGACGGGGAATCGAGATGAATCCAAAGCCTCGCTGGATTCGAGTAGGAGCCCCTGATCAGGGCTACCTACGACAACGGGAGTTTTCTCAAGCCAGGACTGGAGGCTTTTGGTTGCCCGATACAGGAGAGCGTATTCCTGGGGTACAACGTTGCTCTTCTTGTTGGAATAGACGACGGTGGAGGTCAAAGACTGTTGATTTTTCTCCCACAAGCCGCGAATGAAAAGAGCCGGTGTATCCGCCAAGTACTCTCGAGGGAGCTGAGTTGCCGAGGACTGATCCGGGAGTTTTACGGTGATGCCGATCGTGACGTCTTGCACTCTTTGCCAGTAGGGAGTTGTTCGATTGCCGCCGTAGGTCGTCCCATGAAGCAAGTTGTCGAGCCTCGGAAAACGAAGCCGGAGATCCTCGGTGTTCTCCTGAACCGTTGAGGGGAGAAGAAGGTAGCCGCGAACCTCGCACTCCAGTCCGTCTTGACGAACAACTTCGGCATCGATGAGCTGGGCCGCAGGAAAAAATGGT
>JAJDCM010000229.1 GCA_029260825.1 Planctomycetota bacterium
CACAGCTCTCGAAGAGCTGGACGTCAATATCTCCCAGACCGTGCACGAAAAACACGTCAACCTCTGCAGTCTCTCCGGGAGGAACGGTGATCTGGAACCAATCATCATCGGCGCTCTGACTCAGGAGGTTGTTGATCTGCCCCTCGCTCAGAGTCGTTGCTGCAGCACAGAGATCGTTTTGCTCCAGAAAGTCATCGGCATCACACGGAGTCGTGCCAAGGATCAGCTCGTACAGATTGCAGTCTTCCGCGGATCCTGTCCAGACGTAGACGTTCGCAAAGGCGGTGATGGTGTTTCCCGTCGAGTTCGTGTAGGAGACAAATTCGTCGTCGGATGTCGATGTCGAGCTATCGACAACGCCGCCGCCACATGCTGTGAAAAGCGTGAGGTCGATATCTCCCAGAGCATCGGTAAACTCTGCGGCGACCGATACGGTCGTGTAGGCCGGAACCTGGATCCGATACCAATCCGTATCTGCCTTGGAGACGAACAGATTGGTCGTTGACCCGGCGATCATGGATCGAGCCGAGGAGCAGGTGTCGTTGTTCTCCAGGGTGTCATCAACTTCGCATTCCTCGAGAATGATCTGGATGGAGTAGTCATTTCTCGTGTCCGAGAAGAGAAACACTTCAAAGTAGTAGTCCTTGGTGAACCCGTTCGGATTCTCCACGACGAGCTGTTCGTTGTTGGAGGTGCTTGAGCTCGTATCCAGGACCGGACCACCACAGAAGTCAAAAATGCGCGTGTCGATATCACCGTCGTCATGAGTAAAATTGACGAGAACGGTTGCCTTATGGAGTGGGGGAACGTTGAAGCGATAAAAATCTCGATCGACGTTCTTGACGATCAGATTGCCGTAACTCGACCCCGAGAGAAAACGAGCGGTCGTGCAGGTGTCATTGTTTTCCAGACCGTCATCGGAGCCCCCCTGCAAGAGCGTCGATACCTGGGAGTAGAATGTCGAGAACCGCCCGTAGGATGCAGTATTCGTGGGGGTCGAACAATTCACCGAACCACAACACAAGGGGCCCACGAATCGATTATTGCTATCCAGAAGCGGGGATCCCGAGGATCCGGGGGCCACGGTTCCATCGTCGAAATTGACTCGATGAAAGTTGGTGCTCGGGCTTGCGGTCTCTCCGAAACTGATTCTCTTGTAACTCCCTCCCGGATGACTGATGCCGGTAATATCCGCGCCGGAAGAAGGAGTCGCCGTTGTCCAGCCCATCCATTGAAGCCCCCCGGGAAGAGCTCCGTCGATCATGAGCAAAGTGGAGTCGTTGCTGCTCTGGGTTGCGAGGAGAGTTGCGCCGAGGGAGTGAGGAACGCTTGAAGAAGACGGCGGGGTTCCGTTGCAAGTCGACGTCTGGAAGAACCAGGCCACATCAACGGTCGATGCTTCCGTTTGAGTCGAGATGCAGTGGTTCGCCGTGGAAAAATAGGGAGTGAAATCACTGTTCTGGGGGTTGAGCAGAGCCCCACTACAACTAAACCCACTCCCTCCCGAAACATAGCTCATGCGTCCGATGGCATTTCTGGGATAACCTGCGTAGCAAGTCGAATCCAGGTAGCAGGTGCCGATACGAAAGTCGTTGCTGGGGTCTGAATCACGATATCCGTAGAGGACAGATTCTACCTGAAACGGCACTTTGTCGAGCTGGGGGTGAGCTTCCTTGGGCACCCAGAGCTCGAGGATGACCGTGTCCGTGTTGAGGGTCGCAGACCAGAAAGTCCCGTTTCCCCGGGGGCCGGTACTTGTGTAGGGGCCGACAAAGTTATCGTGGTTCAGTGCGTCCACCACATAGAGCTCGGACCCGGGCTCCAGGGCAAAGTTTCGGAAGTTGACCCGAAGATGACGAGCGCCGGGCGCCCCGATCTCGAAGCTCCAAAGTCTTCCGTTTGGACCCAGATCAATCCAGGGTCCGGACCCGGCGGAGTCGTGATCGATCGGAACCGAAACTCCAATCCGATAGCGAAGATCTTCCGGTCCACGATTTTCCTCATCCTCCTGGACGAGCGCAACCGCATCCGGAGGGGTGATGATTCGATGCAAAGAGGGTTCGATCCCCCCCCCAAAGAAACGTTGGCTGGGTAGAGTCGGGGCAGGCTTTACCTCATTGCTTGAGGAAGCCGTGATCGAATCCGTTTCAACCGGTTCCGTTGATTGAGTTTGTTGGAGCTGCCCCCTGGCCGATCGTGGTGCCACGATGCCAAGAACGAGCCCCAGAGAACATCCCGCGATGACGCACCAATTCCAGATCTTCATCCATCGTCTCCTATTTACCTTGTCATGAAATGCGGCGTTGTTCCTTTTGAGCCGCAGGAGGGTTGTCCCTTCAAGGGGGTTAACGCGATCCGGGATCACTGCCACCCGTTTTTCCCTGAAAAAACGCCGCAATGGGCCACTTGAAGAGACAACAACTCAGGAGCAGGATCGAAACAGATGAATCCGGAAGTCTTTCTGCGGCTTATGATCCGAAGTAGGGTTAAACTACGCAGGTTCCAGTGGCCCATCTCGACAGAATCGACAACACGAGGGTCATTCGCGATAATCGGTTACGCTTGTGCCACTTTGCCGAGGATCAGATCAATGCCTGAGCAGATCACCTGGAACGACATCCACACGTTCATGAACGACCTTCGATCGACGGCTCAACAGTTATTGAGGCTCGAAGGAAATGCCCAAACCCTCCAACCGACCGCCCTTGTGCTCACTGCACTGAGGCGCCAGAAGACGGTAGATCGAGACTGGAACCGAATCGCGTGGAACGATCGGAACTACTTCTTCAGGTCGATGCACACTGCGATGCGACGGGCCCTTGTAGATCATGCGCGAATGCGAGAGGCGAAAAAGCGCCAGGTGCACAAGACGATCGGCATCCAGGACATCCGGTTAGACGACTTGCCTCGGTCAGCTACTGATCAGCCGGAGATTATCCTCGCTCTGGATGAAGCGCTTCGATCCCTGTCTGAAGATCATCCGAAATGGGTTGAGCTGATCCAGCATCGATACTTCGAAGGGTTGACGATCGAAGACTGCGCTACTGTCCTGGAGATCTCGGAACCAACCGCGAAAAGATGGTGGCGACGAGCAAAGCTTCTACTCCACGATGAGATCATGAGCATCGTCAATCAGGATGAGACGGGGAAAACAAATGAAGAAACCAGATGACAAACAGTGGTCGCGCATTGACCAACTGATCGAGAAACTCGAATCACTTCCCGAGAATGATCGAGAAGAAGTTCTTCGCACCATGGACAGCACAAGCCAAGAGGACACTCTGGTCCTGGTCCATGTCGCCAATCACTTTCAACTTGCCCCCGAATGGGATCGATCCAGAATCGGCGAGACGTTCGGCAAATACTTACTCAAGGACAGAATCGGTGTCGGTGGAATGGGAGAAGTCTATCGGGCTGAACAGAAGAGCCTTCAACGTGAGGTTGCCCTCAAACTGATTCGACCCGGGCTAGCATCCCCCGAGATGAACAAGAAGTTCGAGTACGAGGCACGGCTCCTTGGAAAACTGAAGCACATCGGAATTGCCCAGGTCTTCGACACCGGGATTCACGAAGAAAACTCCACTCTCACTCCCTACTTTGCCATGGAGCTGGTCGAGGGAGAAATCCTCACCGAATACGCCGATCGGTACAAGCTCACGATCGCCGCACGGCTCGATCTGATTGCCAAAATTTGCGACGCAGTGCATTATGCCCATCAGCAAGGCGTGGTGCATCGGGACCTCAAACCCGCCAACATACTAGTAGATAAATCCGGACAGCCAAAGGTGCTCGACTTCGGTCTGGCTCGGACCACGAATAGTGACATCAAGAAGACAACCCTCAAGACTTCTCTTCACGAAATTGCAGGGACCCTGTCCTACATGTCACCGGAGCAAGCTAGAGGAGACGTTGCGGACGTGGACGCTACCAGCGACATCTACAGCCTTGGCGTAATCGCCTATGAGTTGCTCTCACACCAATCTCCCTATAATCTCTCGAAGAAGATGATTCACGAAGCACTCCGGATCATTCGCGAGGACCCTCCAAAAAGGCTAGGATCGATCAATCAAAGCCTGAAGGGAGACACCGAGGCAGTGATCGGAAAGGCACTGGAAAAAGAAAAACTTCGTCGATATGGCGCCGCATCCGAACTTGCTGACGATATCCGTCGATGCCTCAGCGATGATCCCGTCAACGCTCGAATTCCAAGTCGATGGTATCTGCTATCCAAGGCCCTCCGAAAAAACAAGATGATGGTGATTGCCGCAACAGTCGCAGTGATTTCTTTCATTGTCGTGCTCCTCATCGCCGTCGCTTCGTTCTTCGTTCTGTACAAGAGTTCCCTCAAGATCGAAGAAGCTGAGAGTGAGGTCTTTGAAGCTCAGGAGAGGGTCGAAGACGAACGGACGCGGGCAAATCAAAAAATGCATCTCTTGAGCAATCAGACTCAGAAAAACAAAACACGGAATGTTCGAGTTGCGTTCCGGATAGCCTACGAGGAACCGGGGCCAGGCCTCGAGGAAAGGGCCTTGCTAGACTCGCGCGAGAAAATCTATCTTGCCCAAGAAATAGTTGCTTCAGAAAAGGACATTTACATCGCTCGGGTCAGCAGCTACCAGGGTATGTCGTGCCTGAGAATCCGTTTCACGGACGCATGCGCAAAGAAAATGCATGCAACAACAACCAAGAATCTCGGCGAAAGGATGGCCGTTCTGATCGACGAAGATGTAGTTTTCGCCCCGAAGATCGAAGGGTTGATCGATGAAACCGCGATCGTTGTCATGCCATCCGCCTTCTTTTCTTCCGAAAAGATCGAAGACATCGCACGTTCACTGTCTATCCTGGACTGATGGGATGTTTATTCTACTCTAGTGGTCCGTCTCAGCCCCGAGCCATCTTCCACTCGTCGCGGACCGTTCGCCCGGAGACGGACGGAGGATCTAGACCGCAAGCTCGGACAGAACGGCACTCATCATTCGAAGAGGAACTCGGCCTCAACAAATCTGCGATCCATGCGAACACTCCTCGAAGGAGTCGGCGAACTGTCATCTCGACCCTGCATCCTCCAGCGCGAGACCTCCAGGGATCGGAAGGCCTCTACCTGGCAAGCCGGATGCCAGTGAATTGCCAGCGAGCTTCCGGCGGAAAGAAGTTGCGATACGTCTTGCGGATGTGAAAGCGGGATGTGGCGCAGGATCCTCCACGGAGAACATATTGGTTGCACATGAACTTCCCGTTGTACTCGCCAAGGGCACCCTCAGCACTTTGATAACCCGGATAGCTCGAATAAGAACTCGACGTCCACTCCCACACATCCCCGAACAACTGGTGCGGCTCTTCGAATTTCCCCCGCGCCGATTTCGGGTGATAGTGGCCTTGCTGTGCGAGATTTCCCTTCACCGGAAGGTCTCCGGCGGCGACTTCCCACTGTTCTTCACTGGGAAGCCGGGCTCCTGACCAGCGGGCATAGGCATCAGCCTCGAAGTAGCTCACATGACATACGGGCTGATCCAAAGAGAGGGGCTGGAGACCACCCAGAGTGAATTCGAACCAGTTGTCCTGAGCGTGGCGCCAGTAGAGCGGCGACCGAGAACCCTCGGATCGACTCCGGTCCCACCCTGCTGAAAGCCACAGCTCGGACCTTGAGTACCCGCCGTCCTCGATGAAGTCCAGGAACTCCCGATTCGTGACCAGCCTCCCCGCCAGCTGGAAATCCTCGACAAACTTTCGGTGGCGCGGCAGCTCGTTGTCGTAGGAGAAACCCTCGCCCCGGTGACCGATCCACTTCAGGCCTCCCTTGTAGGAAAACCAGGTCATTTCAGGAGACGTCGAGATCGACGTACTGTCTTGTTCTACTTCCTGGTAGGCGGGATAGAGCGGGTTGCAGGAAAAGACATGTTTGATGTCGGCAAGCATGAGCTCCTGATGTTGCTGCTCGTGCTGGATTCCGAGTTCGATCCGGGAGAGGATCTCTTGCCGATTTTCAAGGGAGCCGCTCTCGAGAAGCTCCTGGACCGAGCCATCGACATGATGCCGGTATTCGAGAATCTCTCTGACGGTTGGGCGAGAGAGAACACCCCGGGAGGACCGGGGAAACTGCTCCCCCACCGCGTTGTAGTACGAGTTGAAGAGCACCTCGAACGCCGGATGAAACGACTTGTATCCGGGGATCGACTCCCGAAGAACGAACGTCTCGAAAAACCAGGTCGTATGCGCGATGTGCCATCGGATGGGACTTACATCCGGCATGGATTGGATCACGCAGTCCTCTGCTGAAAGGGGTTCGATGAGTCGTTCCGTCCATTTGCGCTCCGCCGTGAAGCGTTCCAAAATCTCACGGGAAGGTGATTTTTCGAGGACGGGGGAGACGAGCTGGCTCTTGGAAGACACGGTGGGGACTCCAGGAAGAGGGGACGCGGGTCGATATGTACTGGAAGCGTAAGGATACAACATCGGGCCCGGTTCGTTCAATGAGGTTCTGCGCCACGAGCCGACCTCAACAATCATGCCATTTTGCAGCCGATCAACTCCCGGGGCGAGAGAGCCGTCTGCCTTCTTGCAAAACCCACCCGGACGGCCAAATCAGTTGTGATGTGGATCAATAATCATTTGCGGGCGCAGACTCCGAGCATCAGGGGGAGCTTCGGCACCCCGGGCGGTGTTCCAAACCGACGGTCTCCGATCGGCTCCGCGGTCGTCCAGAGAGCACAGGCATTCGCGTAGGGATACTCCCGCAGGACCTCCACCGTGAGCCCGGCCTGCATCAGCGCGTCGAACAAGGATCCGGTGGTCCACTGAAACGAGACGCAGGGCTCCGGATTCACAAAGTCCGCGGTACCGTTTTCAAATCCGCTGGGAGAAATCGCGTCACCCGAGGCGCCGACGTAGTCCGGGACCCCCTCCTTCTCATGAATCGGTTCGGTGACGAAGTAGTCATCGGCAAAGCCACCATCCTCCCCGATACTCCACACCAGGGGATGAAATTCAATCAACACCAATCTTCCCGAGTCGGTGAGGACAGACGCCACCGCCCTTGACCACGCCGGGAGATCGGGAAGCCAGCCCAGCGCACCGTAGGAGCAGAAAACGACATCCCAGCGTTCGCCTCGAAGCGCCGCCTCCCTCAGCCAATCGCAGACCTCCCCCCGATGGAATTCTGCAGAGAGACCGGACTCGTCCGAAAGGCGCCGGGCAAACGAGATCGCTTCATCCGAAATATCGACGCCGGTCACGTCGGCTCCTCGATGAACCAGGCTGAGAGTGTCCTGGCCACAATTACACTGAAGATGGAGGACCCTCTTCCCGGAGAGGCTTCCGAGGAGCTCGATTTCTTCGGGAAATAGAGTACTTCCTCCATCCCTGAGAAATGCCGCCTGGTCCTTCTTGTGGCTATTGTGGGCCGCTGTCGCCGCGTTCCAGGAGCGCCGGTTTGTTTCGTGAGCCTCACGCATCGGTAGAGTCCGTTCCCTATCTTGCCTTGCTTTGTCTTGAGACCGAAGCAGCTCATGATAACGCAAGCGCTCGGTTTTGGCGAATCAGACCCGGATCCGGCCCAGCCATGACGACTTCCCGATCCCGACAGGTTGCCTGGATTCGAATCCCATTCATGGTAAGCTGAACTCCTATTCTTTGTGATAACAGGGTTCCTTGTGACACGTATGGAGGATGACAGAATGATGAAACTCTTCGTTGGATTCGTAGGAGTCCTGCTCCTTCTAGGCCTGGGACAACCCGGAGGCTCGTTCAACTCCGGCGGCCCGAACTCGGGCCCAGATCTGGATGTCCCCTGTGACGTAGACGCCGGCACGAACCTCAGCGGCTCCGCATCGGGCTGCAACCCGCCCATCACGGTCACGGCCGTCCATAATGGAAATCACCTCTCGGGATCACCGGACACTTCCGGCCTTGGGGGCATCAACGCGTTCAGCTTTCCGGTTCCTTCGTCAGCGACAGGAACAATCATCGTGACGGCTCAGGATGCTTTGGGACGGACTACTGAAAAGATCGTGGAAATCCTTTAGGAAAGAACGACTCCAACAAGGCCGCAAGCCGCCGGGCTCGCGGCCTTTTTTCTATGAAGAGGCGACAACTCCCGATCGCACCCACCAGGCTGAATTGCCTCCTGGTTGAAATGCTCCCCACCGCTTCGGATTCCGAATTTTTTTCATTCATCCGTTGTGCTCTTCGGAGGGAATACGTTCTGGGTGGTGAACCGATGCCGCCGCCTTCGAAGTGAACCCGTGGATCCCTGGCGGCTACTTCCTGTCCCCGGAACCAGGAGATTGTCATGAGTCGAGTCCGTTTCCCCACCCATGGGTGTTGTTCTCCGAAAATTCTTCTGTTCACACTCGTGAGCACCGTGATCCTGACAACCTTCATGCTCCCTTCGGCCTGGCCCTACTACAAGGGAAGCGCTGACATGAAGAGAGATCTCGAAGGCTCCGAAACGACGGTGCTTGATGCCGCCATTGCTGCCCTGGGGGCCGCTCCTTCGGGGCCCGATGGTCCCAACCCGAATGGCGGGCTTCCCGGCAGTTCCGCCGAGCAGGCAGCGGATCAAAAAGCGGCTGCGACAGGATTCGAGATGCTAAAAGACGACGACCAGATCTGCACCCGTGTCGGGGGCACCGCTGCCATGGTGACCCATGGGGGACTGAATACTTGCGACCTGGATAGACAGGCGCTGGGAATCAAGGACACCACCTTTGCGACAGCATCCAGTGAACCTGGCTTCTCTGTGTTTCTGGCCGCGCTGATGCACGAGTGGGAGCATCTCAGCACATGGGTGAAAGAGAGAGGGCCGGATGATCCTCCAACCCCTCCACCAACAAAGGAAGAGGCCACAGCGAGCCGTGAGGCTCCAGCCTACTGCGTGGAAGTCGACGTGCTGAAGCTCCGCCTCAACAATCCGCCGTCCGGAATGTGGACCGCGGATCAGAAGAGAAACCTCGAGCAAGTGATCGAGTTCAAGGAATGCGCCAAGGCCTTCCACCAGGAAGTGCTGGGCAATGCGGAGGAAAAAGATGTCTGGGTCACTCGAGGTGGAACGAAGAGAAGTCGCTTCAGTCGAGATCCCAAGAACAAGAGCCGGGTGCGGATCGACCACGAAGATGACGACGGAGGGTCGTATCGCTACACTCGAGAACTCGAGTTCGACACACCGTTTGACAACATTCGCTGGATGGAAGTGATGGTTCACCCCCTTCTTGGCAACGACGTCTTGATCGTGAGCGGAAAGTACGTCGATGGTGGCGGTGGAGTTGTCCTGTACACCGATCCTGATGACGACGATCTCATCAACCCTTCGACAGAAACGCTTCTGGGCTCGATCCCCGATCCGGCTCAGATCGTCGCGCGCCCGGCAAACGGGCTCTTGCCTCCGCAAATCTACGTACTGGATCGATCCACGGGCCAGGTTCTGGTCGCGCTGGGAAGCTCGCCGACCAAGCTTCCCAAGAGCTTCAACTCCGATCCTCTGCTGGATCCGAGCGACATCCATTCCTGCGGTCCGCTCAACGGGATGCTCGTTTTCGATCGAACCAGCGAGGGCATCGGGATCGAGGTTCACCTCAAGGAGGCACTCTTTGAAGATCACGACATCTTTGAGGAGACCCATCTTCGTTTTGTCGATGCCAACGCCAACTTCGTTCGGGACAACAACGAAGTCCTGGAGGTGATCGGCGCGGACGAGTACCTACCCGGACCGGCCTGGGGGGTCGTTTCTGATCTTCAGCACGGGGATCTGACGGTTCAGGCCTTTGGAACCTCCGGCGAGGTTGTCTCCATCTGGTTGACCGATGAGGAAGGGACGACCCTCCTCACCCAGCTCGCGACCTTTTCCGTCAGTGTTTCTCAGCATCTCAAGCCCCAGACGATCGTCTTGAGCAAGGGACTGATGGAAGGAAATTTCGTCGTAGCCCTTGGATCCGATGGCACTCCCAGCCATCGACCAAGGCGGGTGAACCCTTCCCGCCCCCAGATCTTCACGACTGATCGAGGGAAGTACTCCCCCATAGATATCGTTACCATCACCGGAAGGAACTTCTCCGCTTCGTCCCAGGTCACGATTGCCGGAGAGCCGATGCCAGTCACGTTTGACTCGACCACGAGACTCCGGGTCCGGGCACCCCACCCCATCATGGGACATTTTGCCACCTTTCCGATTCAGGTTCACGACGGCGGAAAATCCTCAAAACCATTCCTGATCGGGATCGATGTCGCCTACCTTTCCGTTCGGGACGCCCGGTTCATGCTCGATAAGCTTCCCAACCGCGGGAGGATCTTTTTGGCCAAACTGGATGAAATCGATTCAGCCCTTCGTGGGGAGAAATACCAGCTGGCTCGATCCCTCTCGGTGGATCTCCTCCGACTCGTGGTCAATGAGGTGAATCAGCAAGCAGTCGGAGAAACCACCAAGCTTCCCGCCGAAATCTTCCCGGTTCAGACAATATCTCAGGATCTAGCGGAGTCCATGGTGAGCACGATTTCCGAACTCATCAATCGGATTCCCCAGTAGACAAAAATAGCCTTGCGTGGAGTAATCTATAAAATTCCGTAACGATCCTGCCCCTCTTTCAAGAAGTCGACCAGGAGCTCTGCAATCTCCTCCGGAGCATCTTCAGGGCTGTAGTGACCCGCCGCTGCCAGCAGGTGGACCGGTGCGTTTGGAAAGAGCTGTCTGAACAGCGGCAGGAAGTGTTCGGCATGTAACGTACAATCCTTCTCTCCCCAGATCGCGAGGGCTGGTTTCTCCTGGATCGCAGCTTTTGCAAACGGGGTCGGGTCTTCGAACCGGTGCGCCCCGATCGCGAAACCCTTGGCCCAGCCGATTGCTCCCGCAGAATGGGCAGGCGTCGGAAATGGTGCTCGGTACGCTTCGATCCATGGGTCGGTGATGATCTCATTGCGCACGAAACCGTTCAGTTTCAACGTGGAGAGGATGTTGTAATCGAGGTGACCCAGGACTTCCTCAAGAATTCCTTTCTCCTCAGCCTGCAAGATCCACTGGAACCACGGCGACGCACCCACGTTTGCGGTCAACCGATCCACAAGATCTGGCTGGCCAAATGGTGTCGGCCCGTTGACAGAAACGATCCGTTTGACTCGCTCAGGATGACGGGCCGAAAACCCCATGCCGACAGGGCCTCCAAAATCATGCATGATGAGGGTGATCTCCCTCAGGTCCAGCGCCAGCACAAACGCCTCCAGGTTGTCGATATGATCCTGAAGCAAGTACGGACGGTCCCGTGGCGTGGCGCTCTTACCAAACCCCGCATGATCAGGCGCAATCACCCGAGCGTGCTCTCTCCACACAGGGATCTGCTGCCGGAACAGGTAGCCCCATGTGGGCTCGCCATGGAGAAGAACCATTGTTTCTGAACCTCCTCCCTCATCAATGTAGTGCATCTTGAAGCCGGGCGCAGACGAATAGTGAGCCTTGAAGGGCCAGGTTCCGTCAAACGTCTCACCGGCCGGGATGGCGGGTGTCTGATCTTCGGCCGAGAATTTCGTCCGGGTATTCATCTCTGATTTCCTTTCTGTCCTCAGGAGACATGACTCTGCGTCCACAATGTCTAAGGGGAGTAAGGAGACCGATCCAGGAGCTCCCAGCTCAATCGGATCCGCAAATCTGCTTCGATCCACCGATCCACCTCGAAGTCCCAGAACCTCCCGGTCCCTCCCGTTTCACCCGTATCGTCCAGGTCCCACTGGATTTCAGCCCGGCCAGTGAGCTGGAATGTTCGGTCGCGTTCAAAGTCGATGAAGAGAAGGCCTGCGCGGGGATTCACGATGAAGTTTCCAAGGGTGTTGAACATGCGGTTGCCCACGTAGTCCGGAATACGGATCCTTCGGTCCGAAAGAACCTTGATGAACCCGGGATTGCCGCCGCGGTGGGATGCATCGACACCCCGTTCCGGATGGGAGCTTGCCACGAAAAATGTGTCCGCCTCCTGAATGAAGGACTCGTGCTCGGATTCAAGGGAAGTTCCGGATCGAGGTTCCGAAGATCGGGTCACTTGCTCACCCAGAATCATGTGACGCCTCTGGATATACTTGGGACAGTTCGGGTACGACTCGGTGATCTCCAGCAGGAGACGCCTTTGCGTCTTGCTTGCGATGTTCCCGTTGATGCGAAGTCGTCGACGCGTCCCGAGATCGATGACGAGCATCCCGATGGGGGAATTCTGTTCGATGTTCTTCCAGAGAGGATCATTCAGATCGGGTGCGGTCCGGGTGAGGTCGATCTCGAGAGTCCGATCGTCCGGCGCACTCAGGTACCCGGGCTTGCCAACGAGTAACGACGCCCAGTTGTTTCCCTGCGCATCCGTACTCCCCACCACCGCCAGGGGCTGCCGTTCCAGAAATGGAAGTGCACCCTTGAGAATCGAGTCGGAGATGATTCGCCCGTTCCGTCGGCCCTCCTCGACTTCCCCGAGCCGCTTCTGAATGAACAGCTCGCCTTCGTGATAAGGGTGTTGAAGTTGCATCGATGCTCTCCGTAATCGCGGGGCAGGCACGGACGAAGTCACGGGACCACGACCGGGCCCACCCCTGAATTGACCTGCTCAAAAAGTCAGGATCGAGAACCCCTCGGACATGAGGTTGCGCAGGCTCGGGAGTCCGGACGTGCCGGGTACCGGGTTGTCAGTAATGAGGTCGAGGCCGGATTTCTTGGCTTCATCGGCGCCACCGAAGACGTCCGCACATCCGCACGAAATGCCGGCGACCTTGTCCTTGACTTCCGAATAGAGCCCGTGGGCAGGGTGATCGCTTTTTTCCAGCTCACCGATCCAGCGGGTACCGGCCCCGTGAAACAAGAGGGTCACCTCGTCTCCTCGCTGCTTGAAATCATGAGCCGCGGCGAGAGCATTGAACGCTCGACCGAGTGCTTCCTCCGAACCGGACCGAGGATCCGAGAGAATCAGGATTGCTGCCTTCATGGTTGCTCCTTTCCATACCGAACGTTCGGTAAACTCAAAGTTCAAAAAAAACAAAAAGACACATCTGGATCATCAGGATTTTTCCTTCCTGATAAGTGATTCCGGAAGAGACCGGATGATGCGCTGGAAAGCCTTTGTATTTCCGACTCCACGGCACAAAACGAGAGCACCTTGAATTCGAATGACCGCGTCTTCGGCCACGGGTCTCGCCACCGTCATCGAGCACCCTCTGGCCTCGATGATGACCCGGGCGAGGGCATTCACCCAGGCGGCAAACGATTGCTTGATGTGAGATTCGAAAAGACTTCGTCCGTCCCCGAAAGAAAGTGTGTCGAGGAGACAGGAGGAACGACCTCGACCATAAAATGCATCGAGCTTATGAACCATTCCTTCCAGACGCTGCTTCGGGGTCCCCGGGCCAGAAAGAGTCTCGAGGATGTTCTTCCGAAACCACTCCCCCGCTCGGGCGAGCACGGCCTCTGCCATTTCCTGCTTGCCACCAGGAAATCGATGATAGAGGCTCGCCCGCTGAAGCCCGGTGGCTTCGGAGAGTTTGCTGAGAGTGGCCCCGTCGTAACCCACGGTGCGAAACACCTCCGTGAGCCGATCCATCAGACCTTCAACTTCGACTTTTGTGGTTGGCATTTGTTTGATCCTCGTGCCTAGTTATACCGAACGTTCGGTAACATGTCTCGCAAAAACTGATTTTTTTTTCCGCGAGAGTCGGATCTGCATTTCTTGAGCGGTGGGTGGGATTAGCATAGGGTGATTGAATTCCTTGTTTCCGACAGAATCGGCAGCCACAAGAAGGAAGAACGATCATGGTCAATGACACCGGAATCGGATCCCTTGACCGGGTTCGATCCTACTACGATGGGTTCAATGAATGGCGACGCCTCAAAAGCGCCCCGGGGAAGCTCGAGTTCTTGCGAACCATGCGCATCGTTGAATCTTCGATCGAGAAAGGAGCCTCCGTTCTTGATCTTGGAGGTGGCCCCGGTCGTTACACGATCGCTCTTGCCCGGGCCGGATTCAGACCAAGCCTGGCAGATCTTTCTCCTGGGCTCATCAAGCGAGCAAGGAAGCGAATCCAGCGAGCGGGGTGCGCGAACGAGGTGGAAGCGATCGAAGTGGTCGATGGACGGAGTCTCGCCTGCTTCCCGGATGACACCTTCGATGCCGTCCTTGCCCTGGGTCCCTACTACCACCTGGTTACTGATACAGACCGATTGCATCTGGCATCGGAGATCCGGCGGGCCTCCAAGCCTGGGGCCTGGATAGCCGTTGCCTTCCTACCCCGACTTGCCGGCGTGCGAGGGCTCATCCAGCGATCCGCGACAAGATCGGCCCAGGTTCCGGAGGGGACCCTCCTTTCAACCCTCAAGTCGGGTGTCTTCCACAACGGGGAACGGTGGGGATTTCAGGAAGGCTGGTACGCGGAGCCCACGGAGATCCGTGATCTGTTCGAGGGTGCCGGATGCAAGACCCTCTCCATGGTTTCGGTCAAGGGAGTGGCGGCCGGACAGGAGAAGGCGGTGTTGCGCCTGCGAAAGCACTCAGAAGCTGCGTTCGAAGAGGTCCTGGACGTAATCAAAAGAACCCAGGAAAGACCGGAGCTGGTGGGAAGCGCTGACCATGCGCTCTGGATCGGGAGAGTGTCTTGAGTTGCTTGGCTCCTGGGTCCAGACGCAAAACAAAAGCATCGGGGCCTTTTCGCCCAAACACGAAATACATAATTACTTGACTAGTCAATCATTATCATGTAAGATAGTTGATATGACAAAGAAAAAGAGCCTACTTCAGAAAGAACTCCAGCAAACCCGGCCCTTTCGCTCTCCTGCCCAGGAAGCGGTTCTAGCCGTGCTCCGCACAGCCGACTTGATTCGTCGCCGATTCAACAGGGTTCTTGAGTCTCACGATCTCACGCTGGCTCAATACAACGTCCTTCGAATTCTCCGGGGTGCTGGCCAGCAGCTCCCCACTCTGGCCATTGCCGAAAGGTTGATCGAGCAAACGCCTGGGATCACCCGGATGCTTGACCGCCTCGAGGCAAAGAAGCTCATCCAGCGGGAACGCTGCGCCGAAGATCGGCGACAGGTTCTTTGTGAGCTCACAACAAAGGGAAAGAGCCAGGTTCGAAAGCTCGACAGCCTCATCGAACGCACGGAGAATGAGTGCCTCGATACCCTCGCAAAAAAGGACCAGTCAATCCTGATCTCGCTCCTGGAGAAAGTTCGCGAGGTTCAATTTTGATTTCCACACTCAATTACATGACCAGTCAATGTTTTACATCTAAACAAACAACGGAGAACCCCATGAACGGAACAAACCCGAACAAACGAGCCAGAACACCAACCCTTCGAGTCTACACCGAAGCCATGCAAGCCCGAGGAGCTTTTGACGGCGGGCGCATCACCGAGACCAAGCCCATCGGATTCCCCGGCGAGGGCTCCCAGGTTGATCGAATCGGTCCTCTCTTCTACTGGGCCTGGGCAACTTCCCACGAGCCGGCCGTGATCGGGATGCACCCTCATCAAGGCTTTGAAATCATCAGCTATGTTCTATCCGGCGAAATCGGCCATCGGGATACGGCTGGAAACGCAACGCTCGTGGGAGCGGGTGGACTGCAGGTGATGCAAACCGGATCCGGAGTTTCCCACGAGGAGTCCACGGGAACGAACACCGAGTTCTTACAGATCTGGTTCGAGCCGGATCTGGCCGAGGCGGTGACCCGCCCCCCCACCTATAGCCAGATGGTCGAGGGCGATTTTCCAGCAACAAGCGCGCACGGCATCAAGACAAAGATCGTGGTCGGCGGCTCGTCGCCGGTACAGCTGGAGACGGATGTCGTCGTCAGAGACCTGACCATCCAGGTCGGCCATCTCCATTCCGAAGTCGTCGGTGCGGGGCGCAGCCTGGCCGCCCTCGTACTTGAGGGAAACGGAAAGGTCGTGACTGAATCCGGAGAGGAGAGCGAGATCCAGAAACGAGAGTTCGCGGTGATCTCAGCGACAAGCGACACCGTCGCGAAATTGAGTCCGTCTGACACCCAACTTCGCCTGCTCGTGGTCGAGGTGCCCACCCAGGTGAGCTACCCTCTTCTGACAACCCGTTGATCGGGTCTTTACCGAGAACGGACTCGAACTGCTGACTCTTGTACTTTTCGGCGACGCTCACTTCGGCGGAAAACTGCTACCATGGAGCATGCGTTCGAGCACCCAGCAGGGAAACCATTCTTCCAAGGGAGTCGTGTTCACGGCGGCCTTGGCTTTCGAGGCAATATCAATGACCCGGTCCCGTTTTATTTTGCTTGCCATCACCCTTTTGCTGTTGTTCCCGGCCTGCGCCTCGCAGGTGGATCTAGTGATCCGCGATGTCACCGTGATCAGCGGATCGGGGGCGGCGGCGATGGACAACTGTACCGTCCTGGTGAAAAGCGGCCTCATTCGTGCCATCCTCCCCGGGACGTACGACGGAAATGCGGCTCGCACGATCGATGGCAACGGCAAGTTTCTCGTTCCAGGTTTCATTGACGCCCATTGCCATCCCGGCCCCTCTGGTCCGGTTCCGTTCGAGCAGACATCCATGCAATCGATCTTCGAACCGATGGTCAAGTTCGGCATCACTTCTGCGGTGCTATTCGGTGGTTCTCACGGCAGCTATGCAAGCATGGAAGAGCTGGTCGAGCGCAGCAAGCGCGGCGACTTGAATGCACCGCGCCTCTTTCACTCCTCTCCCATCGTGACCATCGAAGGCGCTCATCCAATTCGGACATACACGTCTTCTCGCTGGGTGGAAGGCGAGGTCATCCTGGTTCCACGTAGCTTGAACGACATCGACGCCATCGTTGCGCAAGCCGCCGAACATGATGTCATCGGCGTCAAGATCATCGTCGAGGATGGACCGGAGCCACCGTTCATTCAACCCATGCCGACCGAGTGGGTACGACGCTTCGTGGAACAGGGTCAGCAACGAGGTGTTCCTGTTTATGCCCATATCAGCGACATGGCAGAAGTGCGGTCCTGCGTCGAGGCCGGCGTTCATGCAATGGTGCATTTTTGGGGCGCCGAAATTGACTGGAGCTCCAACGAGGACTCTCAGCTCATCGACCAGATCATCGCCAAAGACATTTCCTGGATAACGACTCTCGTTCTTGGCAAGGGCATGATCTACTATCCACAGCACCCTGAATGGCTGGAGCAAGAAGCACTCCGCTCCGTGTTCGACCCACAGCTATTGAATGCGCTACGAGATCAAAGCCAGGGAGAAAAGGCTCGGGCATTGCTGGAATCGTGGACCGGAGACGCCAACTTGACCATGGCAGAGTTCTTTGCCGAAGATGTGGCAAGCATCGCCGAGGCGTACCGACGTGGGGTGAATATGGTGGTTGGGACGGATACGGGCAACGATGCAGTCCTACCCGGATTTGCCCTCCATGAAGAAATGGAAATCCTGCAGATCGGTGGGATGAAGCCTCTCGATATCCTTCGAATGGCTACTCACAATGCAGCTAAAATGCTAGGTCGGCTGGAAGACCTGGGCACACTTGAAGAGGGCAAGATTGCCGACATGGTCTTGTTGAACGCAAACCCCGCCGAAGATATTCGCAATGCCCGCGCCATCGAAATGGTGTTCATTGCCGGTATTGAGCGAAGCATTCAACAGGTAGGGCACTAGGCCCGCATAATTCATGAGTTTGAGCGAAAATCATCAGCTAGCCCGGATTATTCACGAGTTTGAGGGAGAATTGTTCTAGGTCGTTTCTGGCAAGCAGGCGGCTACGATACAAACACTCATCGGGCGCGGGTCCCATCCCGAGAATTATCAATCGCACTCGTCTGGAATACCGTCTTGGTCTTCATCTCGGCTATTGCCAAGTTGAATGTCCAGGTCATCTGAAATATCGTTGCAGTCATCCAGTGGCACGCGTCATAGCTGAGGGCGTTAAGTCAGGAGCGATTTCAGCAATCGACGCGACTTATTGGTTGCTACCGCGATACGCCCGGGCCTCACGCGACGACCAACCCTTGATCAATGGTTGACCAGCTTCGCGCTTCCACGAGAGCCGCCCGGGATCGGATCACCGACAGATCCCGACGAACTTGCGTACCCCGATGTCGAATCGGATGGAGCAACTTGATGTCCGAACGAGCCAGGCGAGCCAGCAGCTCTGCGTCCCTTCGGTCGGTCTTCCGGAGACTGCTCGAGATCAACTTGATCTGCCGAGC
>JAJDCM010000230.1 GCA_029260825.1 Planctomycetota bacterium
CCCCTGAGGATCACGGAATCGAGGGTGGGAAAGAGACCCGGACGTGGCCAGAGAGAAGTCTGCGGTCCCCCCTTTCGGGCGCTCTCCGGGAGAATACCGAGGCGCTACAACGAGAGGGAAACGCAACCGGAACGTTCCGTCCTCGTAATCGACCGGGACCTGGACGCCGATCTGAACAAGCACGTCCTGGGCGGGGCCGAGGTTTGCGATCGACATCGTGAACATGTTCGGGCGCTGTTGCTCAAGAAGCGAGGCACTCTTGCCACTTTCCTTCGCCCTCTTGTAAACCGCTCTGGCTTCCCGTCGCTCCTTGATCTTTCCCTCGATGAGCCGATCTCCGACAAGCATCCGCATCTGATGGACAGCCCCCTTTTCGGGAAGAGGAAAGACATAGACCGCCTCGACCGGGTCGGCGCCGGGGTTGTAGAAGAGCTGAGTGACTTCGATCCGAGCCATGAGACCAGAGATGTTCATCTCCACCAGAGAACGCACCTCGGGAGCGGGAAGATAGACCCCGTCTTCATTCGTGCGGAGGAGCAGGCCACCGACTTCTACCTCATCAAGAGTGACGGTGTCCGGAAGGTGGCCCGAACCATGCGGATCGACCGCTCTGGCGCGGGGAGACCACCAAAGAGCCGAAACCAGTAGACTTGCCATCATGAGAAGGCGCGGATGGACCGATTCCGATAGAAACATAGTAATTACTCCTACCCTCTTCGCTTTCACACATTGCTCCGCGAGCTCGGAAGACGGAGCCCCCCTGGAGATGACCTGGATTTCGGCCGCGAGCATGCCCGCTCGCCAGGGACAGACCCCATCCGATGTCTCGAAAGATCAGACCGGGAAAGCCTGCGATACAAAACACAACTGGATTGCTTCTCCTACCGCCCAGCAGGAGACGATGAACCATTCAAGGTCGGCTTCGCGAGGAATAAAATGCGGTGCCTGTACGACCGTCCTACGATCTTGGCAGCACAGAGTCCAGATCGATTCTCGAACTTCTTCCGACTGATTCGGTAACTCTCTCCATCGGGCCGGGATGGTCGGCAAGTTCATCTTCAACGATCTTTCTCAAGGCGCCATCGGGACGACCTGTCCGCGGGTTGCTGGCATTGACAACCAAGAGGATTCCGCTTATCGTTCAAAAAGACTGAATACAACATTTCGTCATAGCGGCTGGACTGCATGGCGCCAGGAACGATCAACGAAACCTCCCCGTGTCCTCCATGAAGATCCAGTTCTCGGGAGACCGGGTGGTCACCATTCCGCGACTCTTCTAATAACCGACCACGGAGGGAACTTTGGTGATCTCGCCGTCATCACAGGCGTCACCGGAAGTGAGGCGTCGATCCGGATTCCGCCTGGTCGCGCTCGCCTTGGGCGTTCTCCTCGTCGGGGCCGTGGAGCTCACCCTGAGGCTGCTGGGCTTTTCCAGTCCCGATCGGGCGACGGATCCTTTCGTGGGCTTCAGTTCCATCCAGCCTTTGTTTGTCCCGGACGAGACAGGGAACCGCTTCGAAATCTCGCCCTCACGCCAGGTGTACTTCCGTCCCGATTCCTTTCCGACAAACAAGAGTGACTCGACCTTTCGCATCTTCTGTCTGGGTGGCTCCACCGTGCAAGGCCGCCCTTTTGAGCCCCCGACAGCTTTCACCACCTGGCTACGCCTGGGTCTGCAGGCTGCGGAGAAAGACCGGAACTGGGAGGTCATCAACTGCGGTGGAATCTCCTACGCGAGCTACCGGCTGGTTCCCATTCTCGATGAGGTTCTCGGTCACGACCCGGATCTCATCATCCTCTACACCGGTCACAACGAGTTCCTGGAGGAAAGGACCTACGGGGACATCAAGCACAAGCATCCAATGCTCCGGTGGATCCTCGAGCGGGCCTCCCGTCTCCATTCCTTGGTGCTGTTGCGACGCGCCTGGCACTCCGTGGTGGAAAGCTCAGCCGGCGATGGATCGGAGCCGACTGCAGACAAGCAGGATGTCCTCTCTCAGGAAGTTGACGCTCTTCTCGATCAGCACGACGGCTTTCTCGCCTATCGTCGCGACGAAGGATTCGAGAGAGGAGTGGTCGCCCACTTCGCCCACAACCTGCGACGCATGATTGATCTCACCCGTGAGGCCGGGGTGTCGCTCGTTCTGGTGAATCCGGTAAGCAACCTTCGCGATTCACCTCCCTTCAAGTCCCAGCACCGCGAGGGCCTCAACCCGGATGAAGACAAAAGGTTCAACCAGCTGGTGAAACAGGCTCGCGAGGAGGCGCGCTGGAACAAGCACAGGGCCGTTGACCTCTTGCAGAAAGCCATCGCCATCGATGACCAGTTCGCCGCAACCCACTGGGAGTTGGGTCGATTTTGCGATGATCTCGGACTCCCCCGGAAAGCGCGAGACGCCTATATCCGGGCCAAAGAGCTCGACGTCTGCCCACTTCGGGCGAGGGAGTCCATCCACGAGATCCTCGTTGAGAGCGCGGTTCGAGAAAACATCCCACTCGTCGATGCCCGTCGGGTGATCGAGGAGCTGAGCCGGGATGGAATTCCCGGCACCGATTGGCTCATCGACCACGTCCATCCGACGATCCGTGGGCACCAGCGCATCGCCGATGCCATCCTGTCCGGGTTGATCCGCCTGGGTCATGTGCGCCCCGGTCCGGGTTGGGAGGGAGTAAGGGATCACCAGTTTGACGAGCATGAAAAATCGTTGCCTCGGGCTTACCACGCCCGGGCGATCAAGAGGCTCGAGCGCCTCCAGGTCTGGGCGCGCCAGCGGGCGGCTCCCCAGGACCGGTAGTGTGATGCAGAATCACACCACTGTTGTGGCAAAATCAAACCCTTCGCAAAAATCCAGGAGCGCCGACGCGACCCGTTCTCGTTTCCTCTCCACGGGTAGCCTCAACGTTCGCGACAACTCGAGCTGAACCCAGGGCATTTCCCGGCCGTGACTCCGGGTGATATATCCACCCGCAAAAGGATCATCCACGGTGACCCTCTCACCGGGAAAAGCCGAAACGAAGCAGGCTTTGAGCCTCTCGACCCAGGAAGGTGGGCACGCACCATCACCGCTCCCGAGGCAAACCATCGGTCGCTCCACCCCCTGGTCGGGGCCGATCGGAGGGCCAAACTCCGCCATGGTATGACAGTCCACCGCAAGGCAAAGCTCCGGCCTCCGAGAAAGGGCAATCTCTCTCAGGCGCTGGTGATATGGCTCGTAGTAGCGTGCGAGCAATGTCTCGACGATTGCTTCTGGCAAAGACTCCTCATAAACGGGCACGTCCCAGCACGTATGGGTCTTCACCACCCCATCTTTGCGGAAATCCTCCGGCGACCGATTAAGATCCACAAACGCACGAGCAACCTCAGCATCCACGAAGTGGGACACGAGTTCTGACAGGAATCCGTAGATCTCGGCAGCCTGCTCGTCTCCATCTCGAACGATTTCCGCAACGGAAAGAATCGACAGGTCTTCCAGCTCACGAGGCAGTGCGAGTCCGGAATGAGGTACGGATATCAGGAGTGGTAGCTTCACGAGCCTGGCCTCCGGATCGGTCCACCAGCGGAACCATCTCGCCTTGGATCCGCGACTCCCGTAAAACCCTCTCGATCCCGAAGGACGAGCTGAATACAGCCAAGATAGAACGAGAAAGGGTCGCGGGGATCGACCTCGAGACCAACACGCTCGAGCGCTCTTGGAATGTCATCCCGAAACCGGGAGATTTCAAGAGAAACCTTTCCCTGCACCGAGCAATGCAGTCGGGGTGCCGCCACCGCGTCGTAGGGAGTCCGGGTTCGAAGACGCAGCAATACCTGAAGGATCGCCGACACGATCCGTTCACTACCCGGCGACCCGATGGCAAGGAACGGCCTCGGACCCCGAAAGACCATCGTCGGCGCAACACTCGCCCAGGGCGGAGCATTGGGACGCATGTAGTACGGGTGAGATATATCCTTATACTCAAACGCGGACATGTAATTATTGTACAAGAACCCGAGCTCAGGGGTCATCACAAACGACCCGAACACACGTTCAATGGACTGGGTCAGCGCAACGACATTTCCAGCGTTGTCCATCACCGACAGATGAGTCGTCTCCCCCTGGGTCTTGATCCGCTTGCGAATCTGAGCCGAAGCCAGACGGGCATAGTCTCGATTGACAAGGCGAGAGTCCTCGACCTGAGGATAAAACTGAGGATCAAAGGGACGATCCCGCCGATCCAGCGCGCCTCTTCGGATGACCTCGGCCAGAAGGAGGGCCCCCTTCGGCGTATCCGGATTCCAGAGCTTCTCGGGGAAATTCTCGATCATGTGAAGCATCTCGATGAGCACACGCCCCGACCCCGGAGGAGGAAACGTGATCACTCTCGAACCGAGAAAACGGGTCGACACCGGTTTCCTTTCGATCGGCCAGGGAATCCGGGCCAGATCGTCGGCATGGAGAAGCCCACCGTGAGCTTCCATGTCCTGGTGAATAACCTGTGCAATTTCGCCGGTGTAGAAGTCCTCGATTCCGGCGCTGGCAAGTCGTCGAAGAGTTGCTGCCAGGACAGGTTGACAGATTCGACTTCCAACCGGATGGGGCCGGGTCCCCTTCCGCAAGAAAACGCCCCCGCCGGAATGCTCACGAAGGTTCTTCGCCTCTCTCTTGGAGAGCGCGTGAAAAAGTTCGGAGACCTCGAACCCTTTCTCTGCAAGGGCAATCACCGGCTCAAGAACCTGTTCCAGCTTCATGCTTCCATAGGTCGAGAGAACGTAGGACAGGGTCGCCGGAGTACTCGGCACCGTGGTTGCACTGTGTCCTCGCCGCATCTCGGCCTTGGATAGACTTTCTGGCGCGGCGCGGTTCGGGGCTCGGGACGAGCCATCAAGAGCCACCGTTTCACGAGGATCCGCCCGATGAAGGAGCACAAACGTCTGTCCGCCGAGGCCAGAGGCCTGGGGCTCGCAGACACCAAGAGCAAACGCAGCCGCCACCGCGGCGTCAAAAGCATTCCCCCCCTCGGATAAGATTCCGGACGCGATCCGTGTGGCCTCATGATGGGCTGTCGATGCCATCCCGTGCTTGGAAAACGCCAGGCGCTGGGGTTGGAATCGGCCGGAGCCAAGCTCGGTCCACTCCACGTTCTTCTTCTTTTTTCTCTCGGCCATGGTCCTATCCTCCAATTGCTTCTTGATGGAGAAACTGGGCAAGCAAGAGGGTTCTCTTGACGAGACTGAGTCGAAGGATACATTCCTGAGGAGTTCCAAGATCTCGCCCAACCGGTCCGATCCCACAAATCGTTGGCGTATCCTTGGGAACAAGACCCGCTACCGACGGCCACACAGAAGATTCCGTCTCCAGAGGAATGTCCCAGACCTCCGCCGTCTTCCGAAGAGCATCAAGAAGAGGTGCATTGATCTTGCGGTCCCGGAACGGAGGTCGATCCGAAAGCCTCTTGAGCTCCCATCGCAGTCCCCGTGCTGAAACCATCCCGCGCATCTTTTCCTCCAGCTCATCGCCACGCTTCGAATCGGGAAACGTGAGGAGAACCGTGGACGTTGCGCGATGGGGAATCCTCTGGGGAAGTTGATCGGTGGTGATCGAAAACGGCGAAACCGAGACCCGGCCCTTCGAGGAAGTCAAGCTGGAAAACGCTTCGAGCTGAGCACACATCCAGCGCAAGACTTCCGGCTTCTTCATGGTCTGTCCGGGACGAAAGGAATCTCCTTCTGCCCGGAATCGCAGCTTCCGCAAGCCGCGACGTGCGGTCACGATATTCTCGCCCCGGATTCCAGGGCGCAAGACGAGGACCTGGCTGGCGCGCTGCGCTGCCTCACGAATCACCTTGGCGCTATACCGACAGTCTCGACCTTCGTCACGATAATAGAGCACTCCAAGCTTCAATTTCCGGAGGGATCGAGAATGGCGCAGGGCTCGAAGAGCATACTCGAGCATGACCAGAGGAGCGCGCGAAGAGGCGATTCCCGGCCCAAAGATCCACTCGGGCTCTCGCCGGAACACCGGTGACGTGATCTCCCCATCCGCGGGTACGTCATAATGCCCGATGAGAAGTGTCCCACCATCAAGCCCCGCCTCCGATTCATACGCAAGGGTTGCATCCCCGGAAAGATCTTTCATTCTACGGAGGCCGACTTCTTGCAGCCGGGCACCGATCCGGGATTCCACATCTTCAAGACCAAGCGGATCATCGGTGGAGCTTGGCAGAGTTGCCCATTCTTGCAGCCTCTTCTCGAGCCGATCTCGACGCGAAGTGATGAACGAGAACACCTGGGACGTCTGCCCCTTGGCCCGGTCAAGATCAGGAGGCTGAGGTGTGCCGAAGTAGCGGGCGCTGGCAACCTCCACGAGACGCAAGATCACCGCATCGAAATCCAACCCGACCTCCGCCGCCCCCACGAGATACGATCCATGCTCTCCGAGGCTCGGAAGGCTATTGATCTCGAGGATGTAGAGCTCGCCTCGCTCATCCAGCCTCATGTCGACCCGAGCGCAATCAAAGCACCCGAGCGCGGTGAACGCTCGCAAGGATAGATCCTTTGCCCGAGCAAGGAGTTCCTCACCGATCGGAGCCGGACAGGCGTGGGAGATGGTCCGTCCGCTAACACCTTTCTTATCCTCATAGGTGTAGATCGGCGCCCCCTCTCCGAACAACAATTCGACCGGCGGTAGAATCTCCGGAGGGCTGTTTCCAAGCAATCCAACGTTGACTTCTCTCCCCGAGATGAATTCCTCAACGAGCACCGCCTGGGTGTATTCTTCAAAAATCACTTTCGCCGCCGCACGCACCTCTTCTTCGTTGTGGGCGATCGTGAGGCCAAAGGACACCGCCTCGTTCTTTGGCTTCACGACGACCGGATAGCGGAGCTCTCCCAAAGGAGCATCCGGGTGATCCAGGACGGAAAACTCCGGAGTCGGAAGGCCGTTCTGCTTCAAGATCATCTTGGTGACGACCTTATCCAGTGCCAGAGAATGAGCCAGGGGACCGGAGGCCACGTACGGAATCCCCATCATCTCCAAAATGGAAGGAACGTGGGTGTACCGAGCTTGCCCCTGAATCCCGTACGAGACGTTGAAGACCATTCCGGGTCGCTCCCCTTTGACCACCTGAGGCATGAAGTCCTCGAGGTGATCGACGAGATTCTTATCCGCCTCGATGGATGTGACCTGGTGCCCGCCCTTCTTCAGGGCTCTGGTGATCTTCTCGATCGTCTTGATCCCGATGAGCTCCCGGTTGGGAGTTCCAAAGAGGTTGATCACGTTCCGGCTGTTCCGGTTGTATACGATTGCAATTTTCATGAGATGAACTCTCCAAAGCAGTTGTTTCCCCGATCAGAGTGATTCTCTGCCAGGACCCATCTTGTACTCAACCGAAACATCAAAATGCTACTTCAATCCTCACTCCAACCACCACCGCATCCTCCAGCTTTGGATCACCTCCCGGATGCACGACGTATTGAAGATCCGGCTGAACCGAGAGCCAGGAGTTGATGGACGCCTGATACGTCAACTCCAGGGCAACCTCCCATTCCTCAGGCCGTGGTTCACCCGGAGACACCCGACGAACCCGATTTCCCAGGTGTGCCACCGCCACGGCGACGCCCACCCGATCCTCACACCGGCCCGGAACAAGGCCTCGACAAACGAAACCGCCGCCGAAGTAGCGGTCCACCGGAGATGCCTTGTCACTTGCAAATCCAGCCCTTCCGAAAAGGGAAAAACCCCGATCAGAATCACCGGCCCCCCTGAGAACATCCTTCTCGGCGAGGAAATAGACCCCGGGACCTCCTTGCGAGGTGGAGGGAGTCAGTCCCCCGTTCCCAGGGGATGTGTCGTCAAAATCACCCGTGTATTTCCAGATCCCGCACGCGATCTTTCCGTAACCAGGAGTACCGCTCCCCGATGCGGCCGTCCCGTCTTCGCCGTCTTCGTCATCAGCCCGGCCTCCTCCAACAACATGGCCCACCTCAGCAAGCAGGAGAACCCCATCATCGTGATCCAGATCGATCTGAATTCCTCGGGGATCACCCGGATCACCCGGAACACCGTCCAATACCGCGCCTTGAATGTACAAAGACTCGGAGGGACGAACCAGAAGCCGGGCGCCCAGGGAGGTCACGGAAAAGATCGACGGCCCGTTCTTTCCGGAGAGGCCAAACTCCCCGCCAATTCCGTGGGAACTCTGGAGAAAAAGCTGAGCCGAATCGATGACGTCGAATTCAGAATTGACGTCATAAAGACCCATCTTGAGGGAGCCCCCCCCGTTCGAAAATTCCTGTTCGAACCACGCCTCGAAAAGCTTGAAGCCTCCGGGTGCCTCGATGTTGCTCACTCCCTGTAGATCCCCCACCGCCGAACTGATGCTCCCCCCGTGGTTATGAATCCCGTAGAAGAGCATCCGGCCGCCAGGCCAGCCGAACAACGGCTCGAGATCCAGACCCGCCACAACATCCACATTGCCCAGCACCTCGGTCTCACGCTTCACACCACCCAGAACGTTGGAGAGAACGTCCACGGTGTAGACGAGTTCCACGGAGATCCCATTCTCTTCCAGGAGCGATCGGAAACTCCCCCATCCCTCGCCAGGAGCATCTCGGGAAAAAGATGGCTCCGTCGATGCATCACAAGGAGATCCTGAGCCCACGATGACACAAACAGCCAGTTGCAAAAAAACAACTCTTGCCAAGGACGATTCAGACTGCCGAGTCAACGGATGCCCCATTCTCTGCTGGTGGATCATCACAGTCGAAACGAGAAACCTGCAGTAGCGCTGAAATCGTCGGCCGTGTCGTTCAGTCCGAAGCCGACGGCCGCATCCAGCTGCAGGTTGTCGGTCAAGAGATAGGTCGCGCCCATGTCAACGTTGTGAGCTCCTTTATCATCCCCCGGAAATATACCGAAGTACTCCACGAACACACCCAGCTCATCGGTCAGAGAACGGCCAAGATAAGTCGAATACGCGAACATGGATTCGGTATCATCCTTATCGTCCGTCACGGATCCGATGTTGGCATTCATGAGGAGAGACAGGCGCTCCGACAGTTTCCAGGCCGCCACGAGCTGAACCAGCGGATCAACATCATTGGACTCCGACGCAGACCCGACCGGAAGCTTGAACGAGGGTTGAACCGCCATCTTGGGAACCCACCCCTCCTGATCTCGAATCGTGATCTTGGCTCCGATGCGAACCGCATCCGTCCCATCCTTCCCCGGATCACGCCAGATGTAGCCGCCGCTCGACAGGCGAAACTCCATTTTATCGAAGATTCCGAACCGGATCAGTGTGTTCGGCGCCGTGTGCTGACCACCAACCCGCCCTCCGGCACGATCCGTATAGGTGTAGCCGAACTCGAACTGGATCCGGCCGACCGGAACCGCGGAGGGGCCCGTGGAGAAACTCGGTCGTCCCGTAAAAATGGCCCCCTCAAGGGGTGCAGGATTCTGGATGCTGTACTCCGAGCGGGAGTGGTTTTCCGCGGAGGAGCCTTCTTTTTCATGAGCCATATCGGCGCGGGAAAAGGCGACGAACAGGCTTCCAAGAAGAAGAAACTTCAGGATCACTCTTTTCATATTTCTTACCCTTATCTTCGGTATTAAACCGATGTGCTGCTTGGAGACGCTACGGCGCACAGTGTACGTGATCGGAGCTGCTCCCATCACGTTGATGCTCGCGAATCCCCGAGAGGACCTTTCCTCCCGGCGCCTCCGAGAAAATCGGAAAGTCCCTCGGCGCTCCGGATGTGAAGATCTCTCTGAGGAAACGCGATCTCGATTCCGGCTGCAGCAAACTCTCGATGGACCCGGGTATTCACCGGGTCGAGAATGGCCGGATAGAGATCCCTACCACTGATAAAGAAGCGAAGTTCAAGTTCCAGGCTATTATCTCCAAAGCCCATAAAGACTACCGACGGAGGCGGACTCTCGAGAACATTCGGAGTACTCCTTGCCACGTCGCCAAGAATCCTCGCCGCTTCTTCGGTATTCGACCCGTAGGCGATGCCCACCGGTGCGACCACACGAGTCATCGGATCTGAGAGAGTCCAGTTGCTGAGCTTCCCGGTGATGAATTCCTTGTTGGGAATGAGCCACTCCCGAAGGTCACGATCGATGAGCGTCGTGGCCCGCATGTGGATCCGGTTGACCTTCCCCGTCACTTCACCGACGGTCACCCAGTCCCCGACGCGTACCGGGCGCTCGCCAAGAATGATCAAGCCGGAAACGAAGTTCGCGAAGATCTCCTGAAGACCAAAACCGAGTCCGACCGAAACCGCCGCCACCAACCACTGAACCTTCGACCAGCCGATGCCAATCGCCGCGAATGCCCAGATCAAGCCGACGAGGATGACAACATAGCGAAGAACCGCCTTGATCGCATACCGCTCTCCAGGCCCGATGGGTAGGCGTTGCAGGATGCTAACCTCCAGAACGCTCGGCAAGTTCCGGTTCGCCAGAAACGTACTGGCCAGGATGGTCACGGCCATGAGAAGTCCGGCAAGAGTGACGGGGATCTGCTGTCGAGCGACTTTCTCCCCATCCACAACAACCTCTTCACTGTAGGACCAGAGCTCGACCCGATCCAGGAAGTTCAGAGCCGGTAGAACATCGGACCAGATCATCCAGGCCCCCGCAACCACCGCAATTCCAAGAAGGGCACTCAGAACCTGTCTCGTTTGCGAATCCACGACGGCAAGGTCAATGGCCTGGTCCTCGTCGATCGTTGAGAACGACTCCCCCTCCGCCTGGGCTCGCGCGGCACGCAGCTTCTTTGCCTGGCTGATGGCCAGCCTTCTCTTGGCCAGCAACAAACCGCGAGCAGCGACTCCGTACAAAACTGACACGAGAATGACGACTACCGACGTGAGAAGCACCCGATCGAGCAGCTGAACCGCGGTGAAATAGTAACCACCCAGAGCAAGAGTAGCGAGCGCTCCCGGAACGAGCAATCCCGCCATCTGCCCGAGAATCCAGACTCGCGCCCAACCCGTCGTTCGCGCCTTGCGACGATGGTCACGCATGAGCCGGAAGAGAAAAATGGCAAAGATCACAAACGCGGCGGCGAGGACCGTGCGGCCGGCTCCGTCCTGCCAGCTCTCGTTGTCCTGGCCTTCCAGGAACATGGCAAAGCCGAGCATGGGCAAAACGGTGACAAGGACAAGAAAAAGCGGGAGACGAAGCTTCTCGCCAAGGCTCTCTGACCAGGAGAAATGTGCCTCGGCGAGTCCGCCCGTTCGATAGACATTTCGAAGAGCATTGACGACCAGAAGAAGCAACGAGACGCTGATCAGGGCAACTCCCAGAGCCTTGGCGAATTCGGTCGAAGATACCGAGGACGACAATCGCCAACCAATGACCCACAACACCGCCGGATAGGCAACAATGAGGACCAGCGTGGCGCCCAGCGCCTTCCAGGTGGGCTTCATGCTCAGGCAGGATCTCCGGCGCGACTCCTCCCCGACGCTGGCAAGAACCCTGCGAAGTCGGGGCCGCAAAAGAAAGAGGCCACCCAGCAACAAACCGATCATGGAGAGCCTCCCCGGATGAGCCCTGGCATCGGCCCAGAAGGATCCGACAACGCCGTTCCAGCTCTCAGCACTGATCAGCCAGCGACCGAGCCCGGGCAAATCCGAGAAATCTGCCTTCCACACCGGGGGACTGGAGGGAATCCACAGGATCCGCTCGTCGATGAAATTCTCGAAGCCCCGAGCTGCTCCCACCAGAAGACGCTCCTCTTGTTCGAGGGCCGCCAGCTGAACAAAATCAGCTTCACAGTCCCTGATCAGGTCTTCCAGGTATCTCTGGCGCGTGGAAAACAGACTCGAAGCGATTTGCTGCGAAGATCGAGAGCTTTCTTCGGGCTTCTGAAGGAGGGCCACGACACGAACACGCTCGGTGCTCAGCTCATCGATCTCCTCCTCGTACTGGATCTGCTCGAGTCGAACGCTGGCCATCTCATCCCGTCGGCTCAACGCGCGACGCTCGTAGACGCGAGCAGGAGGGAGCTCTGCTTTTTCTTTTCGCAACAGGGTACCGACAGCATCCGAGAGCCCCCCGGCCTTCTCTCTCCTTGTCGCGGCTTCCTGCGCTTCCCGAACCTCCTGGTAGGCCTTGGAAGTTTCGGCATGAAGCCGACCTAGCTGTTCCAACCGGAGAGCGAGCGAGCTCACCCGGTTGGCCAGAGTCGAATTGTGCTCGGCAAGGAGACGAAGCTCTCCCGAATACTTGTCCACCATGCGAGCCGCTGCCTCCGCCTCCCGCGCCGCCTTTCTGGTCTTTCGCTCCCGGCGCTCCTCGGCCTGCTTCATCCATGCCTGCACGAGTGCCGTCGCCTCGGTAATTCTCCTGTCTTGCAGCCTACGACGGACCGCGACCACATCGACCGAAGCATCGTAAAAGCGAAGTTCCTCCTCGTGAGAAGCCAGCTCGGCCTGGAGCGAGGCAACCTTCGCCCGCAAAAGGAGCTGGGAAGCTTTTCCCTGGAGCGCTCCCGTGCTCTCGGGCAGAGGGGCGCTCAACTGGGTCTCCGCATCCCGCAGGGCCTGACGCGCCGCCGCAATCGCCTGGGGAAGCTCAGGCCTTCGGGTGGCCATTCTCAGTTGTTCCGAATCCATCGATTCGGACGCGGTGCGGATCGAGGCCAGCTCGGATCGGGCAATTTCGAGGGCAACCTCGACTTCGGATAGCTGGGTGGACCATTCGATATCGAGCCGGGGAGGGACCGAAGGTCGATCGAGCTCAAGACGCAGTGACTCGAGAACCTGAGGAACGATCAATCGCTCGTTCTCGAACTTCGCCCGGGATGAGATCCATTTTTCCTCGAGGTCGACGATCGATCGAGCCTGGGCACAGATGCCTCGCAGCTCGGACAACACGTCTTCCGCCAGTCCGGAATCTGCTTCGATCGACCGGGCGAGCGTCTCGATCTCCTCGCGCAATGCTGCGGGGTTCTGGGCCGCGAGTGCGGGCGCCAGAAGAACAAGAGCAATTCCCCAGAGGAGCATTCCAGAAAGAAGAGATAGACCAGTACTGAAGTGGCTTTTGATCATGTGTTCAATGAACTCCAAGGGCGTATGAGGATCACTTCAGAGTCGGCCTGGCCTTGACCGGACGGCACGCCCGGCTCGGGTTGCTCAGTGCAACGGCCGCGGATATTTTCTTGCTGGCTTGGGCTCCTTCTTCTCTTCCTTCTTCAGGGGCTCCTCATCCTCCTCGGGCACAGGGTCAATGGGCTCCGGTGGCCTCGGATCGTCGTGCCGGGGACCAGGATCTTTTTCGTCTGCGATCATCTCTCATCTCCCTGACCTGAAAAACGCCCTCACCACTCCCCTTCCAAGGCAATGCCCGTGCCAAGCCGCCAACAAAAAGAACTAACCACAGCAGAAAAAATCACTTAAAGATGAAAAGTGGCATAATTCCGATTCATCGAAAATTCCAAATCGGGTGAAAGGGCCTGATTATCAGGCTGTATTATGCTATTTTTTCGGGCCTATGCTACTTCGAATTCTCATCGCAACCGACGACCGTCGCCGGGCCAACCAGTTGAGAGAGCTCCTCTCCGACGAGGATGTACTGATCACGACCCTGGGGAATCAAGACAACCTCTGGGAAGCTCTCGGGACTGGCGCATGCGATCTCTTACTGATCGACGAGAGTCTCTTCGAAGGGAATACCCTCTCCGCCATCCAGGATGTGCGGGCACTTCCTGACGCGCCCGAGGCCGTCATCTTCTCCCGCCAGGACGACCCCCACCATCGGGCCGAACTGCTGGCTGCGAACGCCTTCGCCGTACTCAATCCATCGGTGACAAAAGCGGAACTGATCAAAGCCCTTCAAACCCTGGTCGAGCGAAGAGCCGAACAAGCGAGACAGATCCTCCTCGCCGAGCAAGGGGAAGCCGAAAGTCGATTGAGCGACTTCTCCACCTCAAGCCCCGAAATGCGCGAGTTCCTCTCCTTCGTGCGCCGGGTCGTCGACTCGGACAGCACTCTCCTGGTCCTCGGAGAGACGGGCGTCGGAAAAGAATTCCTCTCCCGGGCGATTCACACCGAGAGCCCCCGGTCTGATGCGCCCTTTGTCGCCGTCAATTGCTCGGCGCTCTCCCAGAACCTGCTCGAAAGCGAGCTCTTCGGTCACGTCGAAGGAGCATTTACCGGAGCACAACGCTCCCGAAGGGGCTACTTTGAACTCGCGCACAACGGCACTCTTTTCATTGACGAAATCGGAGAACTCTCACCTCAGCTCCAGGTGAAGCTACTGCGAGCGATTCAAGACCGAGCCATCCAGCCGGTGGGAGCGGAGGAGGACTTCGAGGTGAACGTCCGGATCATTGCGGCCACGAACCGGGATCTCGTCACGGAGATGGCCGAAGGGCGCTTTCGCCCCGACCTGTACTACCGCCTGAGCGTCGTATCTCTTGAAATCCCTCCCCTACGACGACGCAAGGAGGACATTCCCAGCCTTGTCGAAAGCCATGTAGAGCACTTCCGCATCTCGATGAACAGGCATGTCGAGTCGGTTGCTGACGAAGCCATGGATCTCCTGATTCGACATCCCTGGCCTGGCAACGTGAGGGAGCTGATCAATGTGGTCGAGAGAGCCGTACTCCTGTGCCAAGGCGAACACATCCTACCGCTCGACCTTCCCGAAGAGCTCCGGACAAATCTCGACGGCGCCCCGAAATCCTCTTCGCCAGACTTCCAGAAGCCCCCGGAGCCCACCGGGACAGAAGCCGAAGAATCCGACCTCATGACCAGGCCCTACCATGATGCCCGGCGGGAGCTGATCGAGGCGTTCGAGCGCAGATATCTCCAGGCATTGCTTGGCCGCGCCAACGGTCGGATCGCTGACGCGGCTCGAATCGCGGGTCTCAACCCACGAAGCGTCTACGAGAAGATGAAGAAGCACAGCGTCCGCAAGGAATTCTACAAGCTGTGACGGGCCGGATCGGGCTCATCTCCCGAGCCCGCTCGGACCGTGGGAGGCGGCTTGTCGCCCCCTTGGCGAGAAGATTAGAGATCTCGGTAGCGCCCCGATGTTCATGACGTTACATTAGGTCGACAAATACCGTTAGCCGTTTCCGGAGGGCATCGTGACGATGCCCATTTCATCGCCAAACAGGCCTCAGACTCCCTTGCGAGAAGACATGAACAACGTAGTGAAGCACATCCCCACGGAACGGGAACAAGCCTTTCTCGACTCGATCGAGAACTCGAAGCTAGACCGTCAGAGCATCAACGGTCTGAAGCCTTTCCTCGAGGAAAAGGCCGATGCTGATGTCCAGAGTTTCTACTCGAAAGAGGAAATCGAAGAGCTCCGCGCACTGACGGGATCCGAACGGGACGTTGAGTCCCGGATGCCGGTCAAGATGACGCGTCACTACTTCGACCTCGCCAAGAACAGCCTCCCGATCCAGCGCCTCGTCAAAGCAAGCGTTAGCGAAACAGAGAACCTCGAGGGTTCCGAGGATCCCGGACATCAAATGGACTATAGCCCTGTCGAGGGGCTCTTGCACAAGTACGAACTGGGCCTGCTGTATGTCACCGCCACCTGTTCGGCCCATTGCCGCTTCTGCTATCGCGAGGAGCTGATCGGACGCAAAGAGGTCCAGCGTCAAGACGGCACGGTTGCAAAAAAGGGGCTGGCCCTGATCGATGACGTGACGACCTACATCCGCGCCCACAACCAAGCCGTCACCAAAAACGGCGGGAAGCATCCCGGGTCCGGTCGTGAAAAGCTTCGCGAGATCCTGATGTCCGGTGGCGATCCGATGGTGCTCTCGAACACGAAAATCGCCGCGTGGCTGGGAGCCCTTGCCGAATCAGGAATCGAAGCGATCCGCATCGGAACAAAAGAGCTTGCGTTCTTCCCGCAGCGTTTCGACGACACATTCTTCGCGATGATCGACCGATTTCACGAGACCTATCCCGACGTAGGCCTCCGGCTGATGATTCACTTCAACCACCCCGATGAGTTCCTCGCAAAAGATGCAAATGGGGACTACATCGAGGCACCGTCCGGCATCTTGAAGTGGCATCCGCAGACACACCAGGCCATGCAAGGATTCGCTTCACGAGGCTGGATCAGCATCGAAAATCAATCTCCGATCATCAAGGGGATCAACGACGATGCCGACGCCCTTCGCATCATGCAACGATCCCTGAAACGGGTCGGGGCTAACAACCATTACTTCTTCTGTGGACGTGACATCATCGCTTACAAGGCGTTCAACGTCCCGATCGAGACGGCCTGGCATATCTTGAACGAATCACAGAAGGGTCTCTCCGGAGTCGAGACCCACGCCAGACTTTCGATTACCCACTACAAGGGCAAGACCGAGGTCGTCGCCGTGACAAACGAACCTCTCGCAGGTGTGCCCGGCTCAGAAAAAGGAGTCGTTATCTTCAAGATCCTCCGCAATGCTGCGGATGCTCCCGACCGTGGACTTGTGTCGATCGTCGCTCGCAATCCCGACGCGATCTGGTTCGATGGCTACGATGATCGGGTCATCTTTGATGAAGCGGGACTGTTCGAATACTCGAGAGTCCAGGCCAGGCCAACCGAAGCCCGGTCATGACGCAGAGTGACTCCGATGATTAACAAACAAGTAACCAGCATCTCGGACGCGGTGGCTGATGTTTTCGACGGAGCCACCGTCATGGTGGGAGGCTTTGGTGAGGCCGGAAGCCCGATCGAGCTGATCCACGCGCTGATCGATCAGGGAGCGACGAACCTGACGGTCGTTAACAACAACACGGGAAGTGGGGAAGTTGGTCTCGCGGGATTGATCAAGGCGGGTCGCGTCTCCAGGATGATTTGCTCTTACCCGCGAACGACGAACTCGACCGTCTTCCCCGAGCTTTACCGCAGCGGCGCGACCAAGCTCGAACTTGTCCCCCAAGGAACCCTGGCCGAACGGATTCGGGCTGGCGGTGCGGGCATCCCGGCTTTCTACACGGCCACGTCTGTCGGGACCCCTCTCGGGGACGGCAAAGAACTTCGACAATTCGAAAATCGAGACTATGTGCTTGAGACGGGTCTCACCGCGGATTTTGCCCTGATCAAAGGGGCCCGCGGTGACCGCTATGGAAACGTGACCTACAACAAGACCGCTCGCAATTTTGCGCCAATCATGGCGATGGCCGCAAAGACAACGATCGTCCAGGTGGGATCATTCGTTGCGGCCGGAGACCTGGACCCCGAGGCGATCATCACACCGGGGATCTTCGTGGACCGGGTTGTTCACGTCGCCGATCCAGCTCACGAATCAGCTCTCGTCGCCAAGGGGGTGACCTACCCATGACCACTCCCGCCGACACGGTTGGCCTGACTCGCGACGAGATGGCGCAACGAGTGGCGATCGACATTCCCGATGGCTCTTACGTGAACCTGGGAATCGGCATCCCCGAACTCGTCACTCAACACGTGCCCGAGGGGCGCGAGCTCGTCTATCACACCGAGAACGGACTGATCGGGATGGGCCCCTCGCCCGAGCCAGGCCAAGGCGACCCGGAACTGATCAACGCAGGAAAGCGTCAGGTCACGGCACTCCCGGGTGCGGCTTACTTTCATCACGCCGACAGCTTCGCCATGATTCGAGGCGGGCACATCGATGTCTGTGTTCTGGGGGCGTTGCAAGTGGCGGCTAATGGCGATCTCGCCAACTGGTCCACGGGCGCCCCCGATGCGATCCCGGCTGTCGGTGGGGCCATGGATCTCGTCGCCGGCGTGAAGACGATTTACGTGATTACTCAACATTGCACCAAGCATGGAGATCCGAAGCTCGTTGAAGCTTGCAGCTACCCTCTCACCGGCGTCGGAGTCATTGACCGTGTTTACACAGATCTCGCCGTGATCGATATCACACGGGAGGGATTTCAGCTCATCGAACTCAGCCCGGGGGTGAGCTTTGACTACGTCCAGGACCGCACGGGTACAAAATTGCTGCCAATGCAAGGCGCCAGGGGAGCGTAACCGTGAACGACAGCAAACCTCTCTCCAGGAGTGCGGCCCTCTATGCACGCGCCCTCAAGACACTGCCCGGGGGAGTGAGTCGGAACACCGTCCTTCGGACCCCCCATCCACTCTATGCAGATCATTCAAGCGGGTGTCGTGTGACGGACATCGAGGGCGTCGAGCGAATCGACTTCGCCAACAACATGGCGGCCTTGATTCATGGCCACGCTCATCCCAAGATCACCGCGGCGGTAACCGAGCAGCTTTCAAAAGGGACGGCGTACACGATTGCAACCGAAGTAGAAGTTCGGTTTGCGGAACATCTTTGTGGCCGCAATCCGTCATTCGAAAAGATTCGCTTCGTCAATTCGGGAACCGAGGCCGTGATGGGAGCGATCAAGGCCTCCCGGGCTTTTACGGGTCGACCCAAGATCGCGAAGGCCGAAGGGGCCTATCACGGTGTTTACGATTACGCCGAAGTCAGTCAGATGGCGACTCCGGATCGGTGGGGGCCAGCTCATCGGCCTGTCGGTGTGCCAGTGGCGCAAGGAACGCCCCAGGCGGCCCTGGACGATGTCGTTATTTTCCCCTACAACGACCCAGAGTGCGCTCTTGAGATCCTGAACGAACACAGAGGCCAACTGGCATGTGTGCTGCTCGACCTCATGCCTCATCGCGTCGGGCTTCGACCCGCGGACGCCGACTTCATCTCCGCTCTGCGAGAGTGGACCCATCAAGATGAATCCCTTCTCGTCCTCGACGAAGTCATCACGTTTCGATCGGAATACGGAGGCTCCCAGACCTGGTACGACGGCCTGACCCCCGACCTGACCGCGCTCGGCAAGGTCATTGGCGGCGGTTTCCCGGTCGGAGCCATCGCGGGTCGAAACGAAGTCATGGAGGTGATGAATCCTCTGGCGACCAACGTGCGCTTCCCCCACTCCGGGACGTTTTCGGCGAACCCGATCACCATGACCGCGGGACTTGTCGCCATGGAACTCTTCGACGAGACCGCCGTCGCCCGGGTGAACGCCCTCACCCGTCGTGCAATGGAAGGAACCGAAAGGGCCATTGCCGCCACGGGGATAGGAGCCTGCGTGACAGGTGGAGGGTCGATGTTCCGGGTGCACCTCAAAAAAAGCCCTCCTGCCAACTATCGCCAGGCGTACATGACCCCCGAAGAGAACCATCAGCTGAAGGTCCTTCTCGACCACCTGTTCGACAACGGCTTCATGATGATCAACACTTGCTCGGCAACCATATCGACCGCCATGAGCGAACTTGAGATCGATGCTCTTGTGAACGGCTTGCGCGAGGGCTTCGAGAAGATCGCGGCGATGAAATAGACTCTGAGGGCGTCTTCTCGTTTGGCCCTCAGCATCCGATCCAACAGGAATCGGAGCCAATCCTCCGTTCCTCCGACATCTTTCGGTGCCTCTGGCTCCGATTGGAAGCCCCACCTCCTCAGGAGCCCCCTGTTTGGTGGCCGCATTCAATTGGCACACCTTTTGTCTTATCTCTCCTCAGTTCGCGTTGGACGAAAAGGAAACAAACTCAGTGGAGGTCTTACCCGTGGTCAGTAACAACTGCAAAAGCATCCGTCTTATCTTGTCTTTCCTTGTACTTCTGTCCGCCCCGATGAGTCAGGGCCTCGCCCAGAGCCACCCGGAGTCGGATCCGGATCAAAAGGAAAAGAAGGAAAAGAAGCAGGCAACCAACAGCATTTCCATCGTTCAGGTCGGGGAAACGGTACGCCTCGTTCCCGACAAAGAAATGGCGGCCCTCCGCAAAGAGATCGCGAATCAGCACAAGGAAGAAATCAAGGAATGGACCGAGGAGAAAAAGGCCGCGAAGAAAGCCAAGGAGCGCTTTGACGCACCGAAGCCAAAAGCGCCTCCCATCAAGGTGCTGAAGGCAGGAATCCGGAACGAAGAAACGGCCGAAGCCCTTCGGGTCAAGTTCGAAGCGAACATCGCCCAGAAAAAGGAAAAGACGATTCGCTACGTGGTGGCAAGTTCCAATGGAACCCTGTCCGTCATGACGTCAACAGCCGCGGACGAGGCCAAGAAGAAAATCGAGGCCGAATACCGGACGACGCTGAAGGAATATGCCCTGGCCAAACAAACAGCATCCAAGGACCGAAAACCGTTCGATCTGCCCAAACCTCAAAAGCCCACATTTCGAATCATGTCCGGAAAGTTCGCCACCGAACAAGAGGCGACCGCCGCACTTGCTAAAGCCGATCAAGCACAAAAAAAGAAGACAAAGAACACCGACGGGAAAGGGTCGCCCAAAAAAGCGCCTTCACCGCCGGACAGCCCCGTGAAATGACGAAAACCCTGGTCGCTCCAATCTGGAGAAAAAGCGATGAGATATTTGAAGCGCAAATACCTGACGATAGAGGATTACCTCGAGCGGGCGGAGGAGTTGCTGCCCACAAGCAAACCACCGCGACGGCGACGACGCCTGGACGAAAAAAGGGCTGAATGGCCCGGACAGTCGCCAACGAACCCACTTCGCCCGGACCCTCCGAGCAACGGTAACATCTACCGCCCAAGGTCCGAAGGAGACTGGACAGAACCCGACGAATGGTGGAGCGAGGAAGACTGCGTGGGAGCTCGCTAGTGGGGTGACTCCCCGTCCGTTGCCAAAAATCCGAGAGTGAGTTTTTTTGTGCCCTCCAACCGACTCAGACTGGCGAGTCGACCTTCCCGGTCGCCGCTTGCGGTGGAGGGCATTTTTTCTTTCGCCATCCGATCAAACCAGCCGGTTACGAGCTGCTACAATAGCTCACCGAATCAGCACAATTTCGTTCCTTCCTTCAACCCGCGGAGGCCAGATCCCGTGCTCGTACGCGTGCTCCTTGCCCTCGAAGACCCCATGACTCGAAGGCGCATCAAGGGCTTGCTCAAGTCCTCCGATGTCATCGTGACGTCAGCCCGACTTCGGGGTGACCTCTGGAGAGTTCTGTCAAAAGACAATTGCGACCTTCTGATCCTCGAAAAGGACCTCCTTCCCGATCCGGTAACGAGCACCGTTTCCCGACTTCGTGAACTCCCGGAGAAACCTGAAGTCGTTCTCCTCGGCACATGCTACAGCCCCGAAGACCGAGCGACGCTCCTCGCCGCCGGCTGCATCGCCGTCCTCGAAGAAACCCTGCCCGACCGTGTCCTACAGGACAATCTCGAATCCTTCGTCGCGCGGCGCGCTGAACGGCCCCCTGCATCCATCGGTCCGCGCATGGCACGGGTGGGTCGTCTCGACGACTTCATCTCCAATAGCCCCGCCATGATGGCCTTCATTGAACTTGCCCGAAGGGTCACGAGAAGCGACACGCCTCTCCTCATTCTCGGGGAGACCGGTGTCGGCAAGGAACACCTCGCCCGAGCCATTCATAACGAAGGACCCCGGGCTTCCGAGCCATTCATCGCCATCAACTGCGGTGCACTCCCGGAGACCCTTCTTGAGAGCGAGCTCTTTGGCCACGAGGAAGGCTCGTTCACCGGAGCAACCCGTGCCCGGCGAGGATTTTTCGAGCTTGCCCACCGGGGAACACTCTTTCTCGACGAAGTCGGCGACATGCCCCTCCACCTTCAGGTCAAGCTCCTTCGAGCTCTCCAGGATTACGAGATCCTCAGGGTCGGCAGCGAAAAGCCCATTTCTATCGATGTGCGGGTCATGGCGGCTACAAATCGCAACGTGCTTCAGGACATCGAGCAGGAGCGTTTCCGGCAGGATCTTTACTATCGGCTCTCGGTCGTGACCCTCACCGTCCCCGCCCTCCGAGATCGTCGCGAAGACATCGCGTCCCTGATCCAACGGTACTTCGATCACTTCCGCGGAAAACTGGCCTCCGATGTCGTCGGAGTGAGCGAATCCGCATTCATGGCTCTCGTCCACTACTCATGGCCGGGGAACGTCCGGGAACTGATCAACGTGGTCGAGCGAGCCGTCCTTCTTTCCCCGGGGCCGGAAATCACCGTCGCCGACTTGCCGGAGTCGATCGCGGATGCCTCTCCCCAGGTACAACATGCTACTGACGCACAGCAAGACGGATCGCCGAGCATGTCCATCCCCGCCGACTGGATGGAGCTCCCCTGGTCAGAGGCACGCAGTCAGATGCTCAATGCCTTCGAAAGAGCCTACCTGACTCAGGTCCTCAGCGCGACATCAGGAAAGGTCGGTCTGGCAGCCCGGGCCGCCGGCATCCAGCCCCGTTCCCTTTTCGAGAAGATGAAGAGTCACGGTCTCAGGAAAGAATCCTTCAAAAACAACCCGATCACCGGGACGGACTGATCCAGAAAGAGAGAATCGATGGATGATCTAGAGTCACTCGACGAAGGTAGGTTCGATCGGTCCACTCGGCGGCACGATCGGGAAGCCTGGACAGGAGCCTATCCACGCGGAGTCGTCGCCACCGCCCATTATCGTGCCTCCGATGCGGGTGCCGAGATCCTGTCCAGGGGGGGCAATGCGATCGATGCTGCCGTTGCTGCTTCTCTGGCACTTGGTGTGTGCGAATCTGCGGGCTCGGGCCTGGGTGGCATGGCGATGATGCTCGTGCATCACGCTTCGAGCAAAAAAACGGTGGTCATCGAAGGCGCTTGCCGGGCGCCCCGCCTGGCAACTCCCGAAGCAGTAAAAACGTCGCACCGATACCGGGGGCACCGGGCGGTGGCGGTGCCCATGAACGTCGCCGTTCTTCGGCATGCCCTTTCCCGCTACGGAACTCTTTCCGAAGCTGAAGTCCTCGCGCCAGCCATCCGATTGGCCCGGGAGGGTTTCCGGGTGACCACTCTCCAGAACCGGAACTTCACCCAGTATCAGTCCGCACTGCAAGGACGAAGTGGGGCAGGCCTTTTTCTGGACCAAAACGGTCAACCGCCCGAAACAGGATCGTTGTTCCGCCAGGCCGTCCTGGCCTCCGCCCTCGACCGGCTCGCGAAGCACGGCATGGAAGACTTCTATCGGGGAGAGATCGCACGGGAGATCGCCGCCGATCTCCAGAAGAACGGCGGATTTGTATCCTCAGCCGACTTGCATGACGCTCTTTTGCCAAGAGAGCTGGATCCTCTTACCTGCCCCTGGAATGGAGGTGAGGTCCGGGTTGCCGGGCCGCCTGCGGGCGGGCTGAGCTTGGTTCAGCTCCTGAATCTCGATACAGCCTGGGGCGGCATCGACCCGGATACGCCGAGCGGAGTGGTCAGGCTCAGCAAGGCGATTCAGCGCTCCCGGCTCGACCGTCAGCGGGTTCGACTGAACATCGGCTCCCTGTCCCTTGATGGGGCCTCTGGTCTCGCCACCCCAAGCTACGGGATGACCGTAAAAGAAGAGCTGGATGGCTCCAGCGGAGAAACATCCCATGTGTCAGTCCTCGATCGTGACGGGAACGCAGTCGGCCTGACCCAGTCGATAGAACGATGCTTTGGATCCGCCGAGGCCTCTCCTGACCTTGGCTTTCTCTACAATGGCTACCTGCGTGGGTTCAAGGTAGAAAACAAGAGACACCCCCACTTTCTTCAGCCCGGCGCCGTCGCACGATCAAACGCCGCGCCCACGTTGTTCCTGAAGCAGAACCGCCCGGAAATCGTGCTCGGTTCCACCGGCTCGGAAAGAATGATTTCCGGGATTTTTGAAACTCTTTTGCGGCTTGGATCGAAAGATCCCTTCGAAGCCGTCGAGGGCCCACGTCTTCACTGCACTCCCGAAGGGCGAGTCCTCTGGGAAGGTGAACGCTTTCCCGATGGATGCGGCAAGGCACTCGAAGAAGCCGGCTTCACTCTCGAACAGCTCGACCCTTACTCTTTCCACATGGGTGGGCTTCAGCTCGCGACTCGGCTCGGGGATCAATGGCTCGGGGTTGCTGACCCAAGGCGAGATGGTTCCGCAGGCGGTGCCTGAAACGATTCTAATGATATGACCCTCGACGCTACAATTCTCTCCGCGTGAAACCTCAATCGATCGGAAAATGCTGTAATGAAGCGAACCAACTCGACGTCCATCCTCCTTGCCCGGATTGCATTTTTTGTCGCGATCCTGATGGCCAGCCACGGGGGTCTGATGGCACAGCAGCCCGGGGACACACCCGGCCCCTCCCTTCCAACGATCGATGAGGTTCAGCAACGTCTCGACGGGCTTTCGTCCAACAAAGAAATCGACGAATCGAAGAAGGCCGAGCTCACTCGACTCTACACCGAAACCCTTGGGCACCTCCGGGATATCGAGCAGCGAGCCCAGCAGACCCGGGAATTTGAAGCGGCCCGAGCCGGGGCCCCCGAAAAGCTCAGCTCCCTCAAGGAAAAGCTTTCCACTCCCCCCGAGCCACTGCCCTCCATCCCCCCGAACGCCGTTCTTGCCGACATGGAAGCGCTCCTTACCACCGCCCAAGCAACCCTTGAAGCAGCCTCCCGGGAAGCGGACCAGCTCACCACCGAGGCCAGTGCCCGATCCGAGCGACGTCGCGGCATCCCCCAGCTCCTCGTGCAAATCCGACAGAGCCTGACCACAGCACAACAGGAGTCGGGAGCAGCACCCCGAGAAGGAGCAGGACCCGAGACGACGGCGGCAAATCGAACAAAACTCGCCGCCCAGGCCGAAGCCCTTTCCCGTCAGGTCGTCACCCTGGAAACCGAAATTCAGAGCTACGAGGCCCGGGGAGACCTCCTTGCGGCAAGAACGGAGCTAGCAACAAGACAGCGCACCCGCGCCCAGAAAGTGGTCGAAGCCTATCAGGCCGCGGTCAACCGGTTGCGCGAGGCTGCGTCGAAAAAGGCCGAGGAGGAAGCGCGACGCACGCTTCGAGATGTCAAGGAAGTTCCCCTCCTTGCCAGCCTCGCGGAACGAAACAAGAGCCTCGCCGAACAGCGATCCCTGGTCTCCGAACAGCTCGCCGGCCTCGCCGAAGAAGTGCGCAAAGCAGAAGAACGCTACAGCGATGTCGATACGACGTTCAAGGACGCCCAGAAACGAGTGGCGGTTGCCGGCCTCACCGGTCCTCTCGGCATCCTGCTCCGGAAAATTCGCGATGACCTCATCCCCCTTCGCCTCTTGCGGCGGGAGATCTCGGATATCGAGGAAAAGTTAGCGGACGCCGAGCTCGCCAAAATCGAGCGTGAGAGTGAAAGATCACGACTGACTCTCGAGAACTGGAAAGAGGACATGGACGATTCCGCCGCCGTGGCGGGATGGAGCAAGGAGGAAATCGAAACAAAGGCTCTTGAGCTCATCGAAGCCCAGAGAACCCTGCTCCGTGGCCTGGTTGAAGACCACGACCGGACGTTCGATTCCCTTTTGAAGCTCGACTCTTCGCGCAGACTCCTTCTGGTGCTCACCGAGGAATATCTCGATTTCATCGACGAGAGGATCCTCTGGATCCGAAGCAGCTCCGCGGTTTGGCGCGAAGATCCGAAACAGGTCGTCACCGGACTGAGCGTGATCCTTGACCCGGAGAACTGGTGGGATTGCATCCGGATGCTGGGCGATGATCTGAATCAGAGACCGGAGCTGATCGCATTGCTGGTGATCCTCGTCATCTCGCTCGGAATCTTTAACCGCTGGTGCGCAAAGAAAACCCGCGCTCTCGGGGATGGGGCTTCCCGTGGATCCTGTACTTCGATGCTCCCGACGGTCTACGCGACCCTGCTCACCGCCTCCCTCGCCTCCTGGAAACCCTTGATCCTGTGGCTTGTCGGCTGGCGCCTGGCAGCCTCCACCGACGCTCCGGAACTCGTGCGAGGAATTGCCACGGGCCTCCGAACGGGTGCGGTATATCTCGTCGCCATCGAGGTCCTCCGGAACGTGACCCGACCCAAGGGCCTTGGAGAAAGCCACTTCCGCTGGCGACCGGAATCGCTCCGGATCTTCAGACGTCACCTTCGATGGATCAGCATTCCCGGCCTGGTCGTGGTCCTGTTCGTCGCCGGATTCAGAGGAACCGGTCAGTCGACGGTCGAAGACGCCATCGGTCGGGTCGGATTCCTGATCGGAATGTTCATGCTTCTGATCCTCGTCCGTTCCGTGCTGAACCCCTCGAAGGGAATTCTGGCGCCCGACAGCTCACGAGCGGACAAGGAAGGCTGGCTCGTCCGCACTCGAGTCGTGTGGTACATCCTGGGGGTCGGGGGAATCGTCGGTCTCTTTCTGATGGCCGCATTTGGCTTTTACTTCACCTCGGTACGTCTCTTCGACCGGGTGGCCGCAAGTGGCTGGCTCCTCCTTCTCTCCGTACTCTTTTATGGCTACGTATTGCGAGCCCTGCTTCTTGCCAGGAGGCGACTTCTCCTCAAACAGGTCAAGGAGCGAATGGCAGCCCGGGAAACTTCGACGGAAACTCAGGAGGTTCAACCCCCCGAGGATTCGATCGATGTTACAAGCGTCGACCAGCAATCAAGGCAGCTCATCAAGAGCCTGATCGGTGTGGGGCTCATCGTCGGAGCCTGGTTGATCTGGGCCGAGGTTTTTCCTGCTCTTGGGTTCCTCGATCAGGTCGAACTCTGGAGCACAAGCAGCACCGTCGACGGAGTCGTCACGGAAGCTCCGATCACCCTGGCGAGCCTCATTGCCGCATCACTCGCGGTCATCCTCACCACCCTCGCCGCCAAGAACATCCCGGGAGTTCTGGAGATTTCCCTTCTTCAAAGGCTTCCCCTGAACCACGGTGAACGCTATGCGATCAAGACCCTTGCCCAGTACGCGATCGTACTCGTTGGAATCGTACTCAGCTTTGCCCAGATCGGAATCGGCTGGTCGAACATCCAGTGGCTGGCCGCCGCACTCACGGTCGGACTCGGATTCGGACTTCAGGAAATCTTTGCCAACTTCTTCTCCGGCCTCATCCTTCTCTTCGAGCGCCCCATCCGGGTCGGTGACATCGTAACCGTTGGTACCATGGACGGAAGGGTCACCCGCATTCGCATGCGAGCCACCACGATCACGGACTACGACAACCGGGAGCTCATCGTTCCGAACAAAACTTTCGTGACCGGAAGTCTCGTCAACTGGACTTTGACGGATCCGATCACACGGGTGGTCATCCCGGTGGGTGCCGCGTACGGCTCCGACGTACCTCTCACCAGAGACACACTCGTGCGGGTTGCCAAATCCCACCCACTCGTGCTCGAGGATCCCGCGCCAAGCGCCATCTTCCGATCATTCGGCGAAAGCACCCTGGACTTCCAACTCAGAATCCACATCGCTACCCGAGACGTGTGGGCCCAGGTGATTCACGAGCTGAATGATGCGATTCATTCCGAGTTCGGAAAGCTCGGGATCGTGATCGCCTTCCCTCAGAGAGATCTCCACGTCCGGTCGGCAGACGGCATCATGGAAATCGTACCCAGAGACACCCGGGGCGGGACGCAAGTTGCGGGAAACACATTGAACCAACCACTTCCGGAGAAATCCGAACAGCAAGGAACTCACGATGCACCTTGACCCGCTCATGCCCCTGTTCGTGGGAGTAGCTCTCAGCATCGTGGCCATCTGTCTGGTGCTACGGGCTCTGCGGCAGCCGACTGTCATCGGATATCTCGCGGCCGGCGTGATCATGGGACCTCACTGCCTGGGCCTTCTCAATGACACCGGATCCATGGAGCGTCTCGGCGCCATCGGGGTGGTCATGCTTCTCTTCTTCGTCGGGCTTGAGGTCTCGCCGCCTCGCTTGCTCGCACGCTGGCGGGTGGCGATCATCGGGACGGTACTGCAAATCCTCGCAAGCGTGGCCTGCGCCTGGCTTCTGGGTCTATTTCTCGATTGGCCGGTTTCCCGGAGCATCCTCATCGGGTTCGGGATCAGTCTCAGCAGCACTGCCGTCGTGCTCAAACTTCTCCATCAGTGGCGCGAAATCGACACGGATGTGGCCAACGACGCCACCGGAATTCTCCTCACCCAGGACCTCGCAATCGTACCGATGCTTATTATCCTGGCGTTCATGGGAGACGAAACCCCGTCCTTGCCTCACGTAACCATGCAAGTCATTGGCGGCCTTGTCTTTCTGCTTCTGTCCGCGTGGATCATCAAAACCCGGAAGTTCCAGCTCCCCTTCCACGATCGAATCAAGGATGACCCGGAGATCCAGGTCTTCGTCGCTCTGGGTCTCTGTCTCGGCCTTGCCCTCATTACCGCCCTTCTTGACCTCTCGAGTGCTCTTGGAGCCTTCGTCGGGGGCATGCTGGTTGCCTCGCTTCGAGAAACACACTGGGTGCGTCAAAGCCTGAAATCATTCGAAATCGTTTTCGTGGCCCTCTTTTTCCTATCCGTCGGAATGCTCGTTGATCTTGAGGCACTGCTCGAGCACTGGGGAGTTGTGGCAATTCTGCTCGCTGTCGTCATCGCCACGAATACCGGTATCAATGCGATCGTCCTGAAAGCTCTGGGCTTGACCTGGAGAAAAAGTCTCTACGTAGGAGCCCTTCTCTCTCAGATCGGAGAGCTCACCTTCCTCCTCGCCGCCGTGGGTCGCAACAACGGGATCATCAACGAGTTTGGCTATCAGCTCCTGATCCTCCTGGTATCCCTGTCTCTCTTCGTCAGTCCATTCTGGGTTGGCCTGGTGAAAAGGCTCACCCGGGAATCCGTGAGCATGACCGTGCCGGCCAGTTCGGACTAGAACCAATTGCGACGCCGGAAGCTGAAGTACAAGATTGCGGCAAGCGAGACCATTGCTCCCAGAGCGACGAAATAGCTGTAGCGCCAGCGGAGCTCGGGCATGAATTCGAAGTTCATCCCGAAGATGCCAGCCACCAGAGTCAGGGGCATGAAGATGGCCGTGACCACGGTAAGAGTCCGCATGACCTCGTTCGTTCGGTGGGAGACCGCCGAGAAATTCATTTGCACGATGGCGTCCAGCTCAGCCTGGATCTGACGCCCCTGGCTCAAGGCACGACCGATGTGTTCCAGGAGATCGTTGAACCGAACGCTCAGGGAGGAGTCTGAATCGGTGTCACTGTCATCTCGCCAGCGCATCACGGCGTCGTATTGCCCTTCCAGCATGGTCTCGATCTTGCGATGATTGCTTCGATGACTGACCAGAAGCATCCAGTCAGAAAACGGGTTCGCCGGATCAAGCAACTCCCGCTGCCACGTCTCGACCTGGGCAGTTTGCTGGGGCTTCAGCGCAAGAAACCGATCATTGAGGGAGAGCGCATAGCAAATCGCCATGCGTGTCGGATCCTTGGGGATATTCTTCCACCGCCCAAGAAGCCGCGCCCGAAGTTCGGGGGCAGACACACTGTCTTGCGGGCGCACCGTCACAACGTACCGATCGGTCACGAACAAGGTCGTCGGTCTCGTCGTGAGGGAGATTCCTCCGTCCAGGGCGACCAGCCCATTGATGATGATCATGACGTAATCATCGGTCCGGTCAAAGAACGGAGGATGAGCGAGGTTCAGGCTGTCCTGGACATGGGCCGCGTGAACCACAAGCCCCAGATGCTTCTTGACGGCCTCCACCCAACCTTCGGCCTGGACGAAGTCAACCCAGAGGAAATCCTCCCCGGCATTGCCATCATACTGATCCAGGGAAACAGCCGAAGGCTGCGAAGTCGGCCCGAAGCGAATCACTTCAGCAGCAAGTGTCATCTATTCGACCTCTCTTTCGTCAGGTAACGAACACGAGTGTAATGAGCAAGTCGATCGGATGTAACGCATCCAAACCGAACATGCTCATTCCGACGCCCTCCAGACACGGCTCTCCAATCGATGACAGCTTGCCGGCGGTAGTCCACCAGCCATCCGGAAGAGAACGGTGTGGTCCATGATTATGATCGAAAAACCCATTCTTCCTCGGGAAAAAACAAGGTCAAGAAATCGTTACTGCCATTCCACCCCGGTCTGATAACTTCTATCTCGTGCAGTTTCGAACTCGAGCATCAAGCGGTCAGGACGGGCCGCAGCGATTCCGCATCGCCTGGAAGCAAGTCTGGAAGCAAGTCTGGAAGCAACATGACCGATGGCTAGCTCAATCTCATATCACTGCCATGGCCTCACCGACCGGGGCCTTCAGCGCGAACTCAACGAGGACGCATTTCATATCAGCTCGGACCTGGGTCTCTTCATCGTCTGCGATGGGCTAGGTGGTCATTCTTGCGGTGAAGTTGCCTCGAAATTGGCCAGTGAGTCGGCGGCTCAGTTCGTTCAAAGTAGAGTCGACTCTCTGAACAAGACGAGCGAATTCTGTGACCTTGTGAAAGACGCCGTCCAGTCCGCTTGCAAGGAAGTCTACGAACGTGCCACGATTGACTCGGTAGCATCCGGCATGGCGACAACCCTGACACTCGCTCTGTTTGCCGGCACAAAACTTGTCGTAGCACACGTTGGAGATTGTCGCCTTTATTTGCACAGGAACGGTCGAACAAGCCTCCTCACAAAAGACCACACAATGGCTCAGGAACTGGTGAATGCAGGGACGATCAAGAAAGAGAATCTTCACACGAGCCGCTACTCGCACGTTCTAACCCGATGTGTTGGGCGCGATGAATTCGTAGAGCCCGATGTATTGGTGACGGACGTCCTACCGGGAGATCAATACGTTCTGTGCTCCGATGGTTTGATCCGCCACCTGAGCGATTCCGAGATCGGGGAACAAGTAGAAGGTGATACGGTTGAATCCTCGTCATCGGCTCTGGTGAATCTCGCAAACTCCCGGGGAGGCCAGGACAACATCACCGTGATCGTCCTTTCCGTCGAGTCCGTCAATGAAGACGACTACGACCCGGAAGAACGTCGAGACGTCGTCGAAGTTCTAAAAACGGTGGCCGCATTCAGGGATTTTTCTCTGCGGCGCCGCCTCTTTCTTCTCCGGGTGATCCGTCGTGTCCGGCTTGCCGCCGGAGAAGACCTGCTGCCTCCGGGGGGAACCTTACCTGGCATGTACGTCGTCCGAAAAGGAGAGCTGAGCCTGCAGCAACCGCAGGCTGAACGCACCTTGAAACGAGGTGATTCCTTCGGAGAACTGGCCCTTACCCGGAAGCGTCCTTCAACATTTCCAGTCGTTGCAGCTACGGATTGCGAGTTGCTTCTTGTCGAGAGGAGCCCGTTTCTCGCCTTGACGCGTCGAAAGCCAAGGCTTGGATTTGCGGTTTTAAGAAACTTGCTTGAATTCATGGTCAAATGAAGACAATACCACCTGGATCATTCAGATCCTGACGCTACTGCCGGTCGCTCCTGGCTCCGCGACCCGTCTCCCACCTCGCCCCTACACCTGAGAGAAGACTTCCATGCCCATGAACTTCGCAAAGCCCCGCCACGGCGGGCGAGCCTTGATTTTACTTCTGATTGCCTTCTCCCCGTGCTCCGTTCCAGCCCAGGCAGCACCCGACGAGAAGAAAACACTGATCGTCGGAACCAAACAGGCCGCTCCGTTTTCCTTTCGGAGCGAAGAAGGTTCCTGGGAAGGCATTAGCATCGATCTCTGGAAACAGATCGCCTCGGATCTCGGCCTCGAATACGAGTTCAGGGAATTCACATTGGATGATCTCGTCGCGGGACTTGGGGATGACAGAATCGATGTATCTGTAGCCGCCCTCACCGTGACTTCGGAACGGGAACAGGTTGTCGATTTCACTCACCCCTTCCATTCTTCCGGACTTGGAATCGCGCTTCCCCCGGAAAAGGCAAAGGGCCTACTCTCCATCCTGCGAGCTCTCATTTCGCTGAGGTTCCTGCAAGCTACGGCAACCCTCATCTTGCTCATCTTCATCGCCGGAGCCATCCTTTGGCTGCTCGAAAGGAAAAAAAATCGGGAACAGTTCGGGGGATCACTCGCAAGGGGTCTTGGCCAGGCGTTCTGGTGGTCCGCCGTGACGATGACCACGGTCGGCTACGGAGACAAGTCACCCCAAACCCCGATCGGACGTTTTTTTGCGGTCATCTGGATGTTTGCAAGCATCATCACGATCTCGGGACTGACCGCGGCCATTGCCTCTACCCTCACCGTCTCCAAGCTTGAAGCCAGTGTTCGGGGCCCCCAGGATTTACCGAGCATTCCGAAGGTCGTCTGCGTCAGCGGCACGACGGGCGAGGAATACCTGAAATCTCGACGGATCTTGTTCATCGCGACAGAGAGCGCTGCCGAGGCGGTGGACGGCGTCGCCAACGGTCGGTTTGGAGCAGCAGTTTACGACGCTCCGATCCTGCGCTATCTTGCGACGACATCCCATGACACAAAAATAAGCGTACCGCCCGTGACCTTCGAGCGGCAAGATTACTCATTCGGCCTTCCGCTGGACAGCAAGCTGAGAAAGCCCATCAACAAGGCCCTCGTCAAACGCATCAGTAGTCCCGAGTGGGATTCCGTTCTCTTCAAGTACCTGGGAAGCGTCCCTCCCGGGAACTAAATCCGTTTTCGCCAGTCCGGCAAAAGGACCACCGTATGTACGATCTCTTGATCTGGTTGGGGATCGTGGTTTGCGTCAGTCAATCCGCGACGTTCTCGGGTCTCAACCTTGCCATGTTCGGAGTCAGTCGACTTCGACTTGAAGTCGAAGCATCGTCGGGAAGCAAAGCCGCGAAAAAAGTCCTCGCGCTCCGAGACGATTCCAATTTCCTCCTCACGACCATTCTCTGGGGAAACGTCGGAATCAACTGTCTCCTGACCCTTCTCTCCGATTCGGTGCTGGTCGGAATCACGGGCTTTTTGTTCTCGACAGTAGCGATTACCATCTTCGGAGAAATCCTTCCCCAGGCCTACTTCTCAAGAAACGCTCTTGCCATCGCCTCGTTCCTGTCTCCCGTGCTACGCTTCTATCAGATTCTTCTCTATCCCGTGGCCAAGCCCAGCGCACTCCTCGTGGACGCCTTGCTGGGTCAGGAAGGCATTCAGCTCTTCCAGGAAAAAGACCTGCGCGAGCTCATCCAGAAACACATCGAGTCCGATGATGCCGACGTGGATCGAGTCGAGGGGCTAGGAGCTCTCAACTTTCTGTCGATCGATGACCTCCTGGTCTCTGAAATCGGTGAGGACATCGACCCGGCGAGCGTGCTGACTCTCCCGGCGGACGACGCGGGAAAGCTCATCTTCCCGGAATACGAGAGGTCTCCCTTCGATCCCTTCTTGCAGCTTGTCCAGCAGTCGGCCAAGAAATGGGTCACCTTCACGAACCCCGAGGGAGAACCCAAGCTCGTCCTCGACTCGGACGGATTCCTGAGAGACGCTCTCTTCTCCCCGAGTCCTCCGATAATTCTCCGGCATTGCCATCGGCCCATCGTCATCCGGGACCTCCAAGCCGAGCTAGGGACGGTCATCGATACCATGAAGGTCCGCCCTCAACGGACCGATGACCATGTGATTGACCACGACATCATCCTCGTCTGGGCCGAAGCCAGACGAATCATCACCGGAGCCGACCTGCTGGGTCACCTCATGCGAGGCATCGTTCCACGGATCGGAAAATTGCGAAACACGGGAACTCCCCAGGACTCGACTTCCTCATGAGCTGAGAGCCCGGTCAAATTCGCGAACCCGGGCCAGCACGGCCTCCGGCTCATCGACCAGCTCGAGCAACTCGTCGTCATCCGGAGAGATGAATCCCGGACCCTCAAGGTGATTCCGAATCCATTCAAGAAGGGGCTCCCAGTAATCACGGCCAAAGAGCAGCATGGGAAAGCGATGAATCTTCTTGGTCTGGACCAGAGTCAACACCTCGAACAACTCATCCAGGGTTCCGAATCCACCCGGGAAGAAAACAAAGGCAAACGAATACCGAACGAACATCAGCTTGCGAACGAAGAAGTACTGGAACTCCAGCTCCTCGTCGAGCCACTTGTTCGGTTCCTGCTCGAAGGGCAATTCGATGTTCAGTCCAACCGACGGGCCTTTGCCAGATTTTGCCCCCTCATTTGCCGCCGCCATGACGCCCGGCCCCCCTCCTGTGACGACGGCATAACCGGCAGACGACAGGAGCTCCCCGGTGCGTCGGGCAAGAGAGTAGTACTTATTCTCTGGCTTCATCCGGGCGGACCCGAAGAGAGATACGGCGGGACAAAGCTCCCGCAAACTGTGAAACCCATCGACGATCTCAGACTGGACAAGAAGGGCTCGCCAGGCGTCATTCCCGGCGGATCGCTCCCGTCTGGATTCGAGAAGTTCCTCCTCGGAAGAAGCCGAGGGGCACAAGGAGCTGGTAGTAAGCTTCATGATCGACTCTCCATCACGACCGGTAGGAGCAACCCTCGACCGGAGTGCCATGGTATCGGTATAATCCAGGGCTCATGGTATCGTGGAAGCACGCCAAATGAAATGAACCTTGCATAGCGGAATTGATGAGGCCATGCGGAGAACCCCATCGTGACCCAGCGACCGGAAAGCTTTCGAAAACTCCTCGTTTTCATGCGACCAGGAGCAGCCATCGACGGCGCGTTCAAGGAAGCTCATCGCCTGGCCACCGCCCACCCGGCTCACGTAACGGTTGCCTGCGTGCTGGAAGCTCTTTCCGACTCGGTGGATGAGTACTTCCCAGGTGGATCCCATCGCCCGGACCAGAAAACCGAAGCTCACGAGCACCTTACGGCTTTGATCTCTTCGGTGGACTGGGGAAAGACCCGCGTCACCCCCAAGGTTCTCGTCGGCGAACCTTCCCGGGCTCTCGTTCGGGAAGTCCTTGAAAACGGCCACGACATCGTTCTCAAGACGGCGGAGAACGAAGAGAGTCTTCTGGGGGCGATCGCCACCAGGTTGATGCGCGTTTGCCCGTGTCCGGTCTACATCATCCACCCGAGCAAGACGAACCGGCCCAGACGAATCCTCGCCGCGATCGACGCTTCGGTGGAAGAACCCGAGGAAAAAGACTTACAGGTCAAGGTTCTTCGAACGGCAAACGATCTCCGTAACCTCTCCACCGGCGGTGAACTTCATGTCCTCCATGTTCTGGACGGACAGGGCGAACAGTTTCTCCGCGGACGGGTCAGCTCTTCCCAGCTCAGCTCCTACTTCACACACAGTAACGATATCGCGAGAACGGATCTCTCCTCCCTCATCTCGGAATCGGAAGCTTCTCTTTCGGACGAGCACATCCACCTCCGGCGAGGTCGACCCGAAGAGGCGATCCTTGACTTTTCCCGCAAGGAATCGATGGATCTCGTCGTCCTGGGAACCGTCGCAAGAACAGGAGTATCCGGATTCTTCATCGGAAATACTGCCGAGAAAGTGCTCCGGAGGATCCCTTGCTCGGTTCTTGGAGTAAAGCCCGACGGGTTCAGGTGCCCGATCAAATGATGTCACCCAACGAAGGGCCAGAGAGAGTTTGCTCCGAGCATCGGGAAGCAATCGTGTCCTAAGAGGGCTCCATATGGTAAGCTGCTCGCCACATCAAGCCACCACCATCGCGGAAAGCGTGGAATCCAATCAGCGGGCGAGGCAATGAAACGGCATGTCCGAAAAATCCGGTGGCAATAAAGATCCCAAGACGATCGGATGGCGTGAGTGGATCTCTCTTCCCGAGTTCGGAATCGAGACGATCAAAGCAAAAGTAGATACTGGCGCTCGAACTTCATCGCTCCATGCCTTCGATCTGGAAGAATTCGAGCGAGGTGGTAACACGGTGGCTCGGTTCAGGATCCAGCCGGAACAGCGCACCGTAAACCACGGCGTTACCGTCGAAGCCACCGTCTTGGAACATCGGCGAGTCAAGCCCTCGAGCGGCGAATCCGAGCTGAGGCCGGTGATTGTTACCGAGGTCGAGCTTCTCGGGGAGCGGTGGGAAGTAGAACTCACGCTCACAAGACGGGACGACATGGGATTTCGGATGTTACTGGGTCGACAGGCGATCCGGGGACGGTTCGTCGTTGACAGCGGACATTCCTATGTCAACGGAAAACGAGCAGTCGGAACTCGTCGGTTGAGAAAAAAGCTCACAAAGAAAAAGAAGACCAAGAAAAGGAGTTCACCTTGAAGATTGCCATTCTGTCCCGAAAGGCCAGCCTTTATTCGACGTCCCGCCTGGTGGAGGCAATCGAAGCGGCCGGACACGAGGCCATGGTCGTGGACTACCTTCGATGCTACATGAACATCGCGTCTCATCGCCCCCAGGTCATCTATCAGGGTGAGCCCCTCGTTGTCGATGCGGTCGTGCCCCGAATCGGTGCTTCCAAGACGTTCTACGGAACGGCTGTTGTGCGCCAGTTCGAGATGGCGGGTGCTTTTGCCCTGAACGAGTCCCAGGCCATCGCCCGCTCCCGGGACAAGCTGCGCTGTATGCAACTTCTCTCCCGCCAGGGAATCGGGCTTCCCGTCACCGGGTTCGCTCACTCGACCAAAGACGTTGCCGGCGTGATCGACCTCGTCGGCGGAGCTCCACTCGTGGTCAAGCTCCTCGAAGGAACCCAGGGCATCGGTGTCGTTCTGTGTGAAACCGGACAAGCCGCCGAGTCGGTCATCGAAGCGTTCCGCGGACTCGAAGCAAACATCCTGGTTCAAGAGTTCATCAAGGAAGCAGGAGGCGCGGACATCCGGGCCTTCGTGGTCGGTGAGAGAGTCGTGGCCACCATGATGAGACAGGGTGCCCCCGGAGAGTTCCGATCCAACCTCCACCGGGGCGGGAGCGCCAAGTCGGTCAAGCTCACTCCAGAGGAACGGAGTACAGCCGTTCGCTCCGCGAAGGCCATGGGACTGCGGGTTTGCGGCGTTGACTTGCTGCGGTCAAACCACGGGCCCGTCGTCATGGAGGTGAATTCCTCACCGGGCCTGGAAGGAATCGAGAAATCAACCGGAATTGATGTGGCCGGCGTGATCGTCAAATACATCGAGAAACATTCCTCGAGTAAGAACAACCGTGACCGGATCAAAGGTTAGTTCCAGCACCTTCACGATCGGGGGGCGCGAAGTCGCCAAAGGGAAGCAGATCCGCTTCGACCTTCCCGCGGCTCTCCTTCCCACCAAGACCCCGCTGCATATCCCGGTCACGGTCATGAATGGCCTGCGGCCGGGTCCTCGGCTCTGGGTCAGTGCGGCCATCCACGGGGACGAACTCAACGGCGTGGAAATCGTGGGCCAGTTACTTCGGGCGATCACCGAACCTCTCCAGAGAGGTGTGCTGATCGCCGTTCCCATCGTCAACGTGTTCGGTTTCATCGGTCAATCGAGGTACTTCCCCGATCGACGGGATCTGAACCGGTCGTTTCCGGGTTCCCCTCGGGGATCCCTTGCCGGCCGCATTGCTCACATCTTCATGACCGAGATCGTCTCCCGATGCACCCATGGCATCGATCTTCACACCGGCTCTCTTGATCGCAGCAATCTCCCTCAAACCCGTGGAGACCTCAAAGACGCCGAAACACGACGGTTCGCGGAAGCCTTCGGAGCACCCGTGATGGTTCAATCCGTGCTTCGGGATGGTTCGCTGCGGGCAGCGGCGACCAAGCGAGGGATTCCCGTCCTTGTTTTTGAAGGAGGCGAACCCCAGCGCTACAATCCGGAGGCCATCGACGTGGGCGTACGAGGAGTTCTGCAGGTCATGAAGAACCTCAAAATGATTCCGACCACTCATCGGCGCCGGGCGAAGAATCCGTCTATCCTCATCGACGGGAGCCGATGGGTGCGAGCTCGCCGGGGCGGGTTGGTGCGGCTCCTGGTTGAAGAGGGCGACAAGGTAGCTGAAAAACAAGCCGTTGCGACGATCTCGGATCCGTTCGGCGGCGATCGCATCTCGATCACAGCTCCGTTCGCAGGCATCGTTATCGGCATCGCCAAGAATCCGGTGACCCATGGCGGCGACGCCGTGGTTCACGTGGGCAAAGTCTCCGAGTAAAATATCGTCATGCTGTCGATCGCCAGGAGCCCCTCCGGCGTGATCATCCATCCAACCGTTAACTGCGAGAGTCGATGATGGGTACGACACAGGGATCGGATCGCCAGGCCGTCAAAGAGGCGCTCTCCCTCCTTGGCATCCGAGATCTCGTGCTCGGGATCCAAGACGCAAGCTTTCCCCGCAACAACGTCCTGGATGGAGGGCGAGGATCCCCCTACTCCCGGGATGGGGAGGAGCTCTTCCGTTTCATTGGCAATCTGGGATTCACCGGCATCCTCTTCGGCCCGCAGGGGTTGACTCCGGAGCACAGCGCCTCCCCCTACGACGGTTCCCAGTTTTCTCGTGAGATCCTCTCCGCGAATCTGGATGAGCTTGCGGATCCCGACAGTGCATGGGGCGGAATTCTTCGGGCGAACCCGATTGCAGATACCGGAACGAATCCTCTCTCCGGCGAGGAGATTCGGATCGATCACGCCATCGCCCATCGTCGTCGGCGAGAAACGCTCCGAAAAGCTTTCGACGAGTTCCTTCGCCGGGGCGGCGATCGAGAAAACGGACATCCTCTCTCCAACGATTTTCGCACCTTTCGTCGCCACCACTCCCGATGGCTCGTCCCCGATTCTCTGTATGAAGTACTCCAAAGAAAATACGGAGCGTCAGCCGCCCGACTGTGGCAAGGGCCGTCCCCATACCAGCTCGATCGTGAGCTCTGGAACAAGGCACGGTACGAGAAAGACCCTTCCGCGATCAAACGAAGGTCGGAACTGACCCGCCTCCACGGGAAAGAGCTCCAGTTCTACGCCTTCAGTCAGTTCGTCGTGCATCGCCAGCATCACGATCTCCTGGGCCGGTCGACCGAACTCGGACTGAGGTTCTTAGGAGACATGCAGATCGGGTTCTCCGATCGGGACGACTGGCGATTCCAACGGCTCTTCCTTCCGGGCTACCTTCTTGGCGCCCCCCCGAGTCGAACAAACCCCGATGGCCAACCCTGGGGTTATCCCGTTCTCAGCCCCGAGGGCCACGCCGCAAAGAACAACCCCTCACGACCGGGGCCAGTCCAGCTGTGGCTGGCCAGGCGGCTGAAGAAACTCTTTACCGAATATCACGGGATCCGAGTCGATCATCCCCAGGGGCTTGTTTGCCCGTGGGTCTATCGAGCAGACGCCACCGACCCGGGCGACGCGGTGCGAAAGGGAGCGAGACTCTTCTCCTCGCCGGATCTCAGGGATCATCCCGAGCTCGCCCCCTATTCGATCGTTGGGCGGAATCAGATCAACTCCCAGGCAGGCACAGCTCGCTACGCCGACGACTGGCTCCAAAACATCACCGAACCTCAGAGAAAGCAGTACTCGATCCTGTTCGACGTCATGCTCACCGCGGCGAAGAAGAACGGACGCAACGTGGACGATCTCATTCCAGAGATCCTGAGCTCCTGTCCACTTCCGGTTTCGCGGGTTCTGAAGCACCACGGCCTCGGCCGGTTTCGGGTGACCCAGAAGGCCGACCCCGAGAACGTCCGTGACGTCTATCGGAGTGACTCTGCGGATCCCGAGGATTGGATCATGATGGGGAATCACGATACGGCCCCCATCTTTCACGTCGTGGAAATGTGGAAACGCGCCGGCCAGCTCGCTTCCCATGCCAACTACCTTGCACGACGCCTTTCGCCGGACGACTCCAAACAAGCGAGCCTGGCCGGGAAGATGGTCGCGGATCCGCGATTTCTTGCCCAGGCCCAGTTCGCCGATCTTCTCGTCGGCCCGGCGCGTCACGTCATGGTGTTCTTCACCGACCTCTTCGGGATCAAACAGTTCTACAATCGTCCGGGAACCATCTCGCCGGAGAACTGGAGTTTGCGACTTCCCGCGACCTATCGCACCGACTACTTCTCCCGGGTCTCCCGGGGGGAAGCCCTTGATGTTCCCGCTGCAATCTCACTGGCTCTTGGAGCAAGAAAAGATCTTACGGGTGGTTCTGTAGATGCTCTAAGGTCGCGCCTGGCTTCGATCTCCGTCGCCGATTCTCGAAGACGAAAATGATTCTCTCCAGGACGACGTCCTTCACCAGTTAAGATGGTGTCTTGCTGCGCATCGATTAACCCTGGCGAGAGTGTCAAATCGCCCACCCTACGAGCCGCAGCGAAAGGATCAGGAACGATGAATTCTCCGATCGATCAGCCCGCACCGGGTCGCGTGTTCATCCTGGACGTCACACCCCGGATCGACGGAGGGC